>NZ_JCATID010000029.1:0-54313 GCF_059693745.1 Sphingobium sp. WR1
GTCAAGGCTAAAAACTGACGGATATCCGACAGAAAATGCTTCACAGGACAGTTGACACATGACCTAACCACTCCATCCGGCCGATCAGTTCGAGCGCTTCCACGAGCTTTCCCGCGACAAGGGATGGGGCGCGGAGGAAATCGGCGCGCGGTTCGGCGTGTCGCCCGAGATCGTCAAGCGGCGGCTGCGGCTCGGCGCGGTCAGCCCGAAGCTGATGGACGTCTATCGGCAGGACGGGTTGACGCTCGACCAGTTGGCGGCGTTCGTCATCACCGACGACCATGCCCGTCAGGAGCAGGTTTTCGATAACCTGTCGTGGAACAAGGAGCCGTGGATCATCCGGCGCGACCTCACCGCGAGCAACGTGCCCGCGAGCGACCGGCGGGCCGTGTTCATCGGCGCCGATGCCTACGCCGAGGCCGGGGGCAATGTCATTCGCGACCTGTTCACCGAGGATGACGGCGGTTTCTTCGAGGATGCGGGCTTGCTCGACACGCTTGCCGTGGAGCGGTTGCGCGAGATCGCCGGGGAGATATTGGCCGAGGGCTGGAAATGGGCCGAGGCGAGTATCGACTATCCGCACGGTCATGGGATGCGGCGCTACTATCCGCAACCTGTTGGCCTGTCCGACGAGGACGAGGCGCGGCTGTCCGAGGCGGCGGCGGCACACGACGCCCTGATCGAAGGCTATGACTCCTACGAGGACATGCCCGAGGACGTGGCGGTGAAGGCGCAGGCGTTGAGCAACGAGATCGACGCGATCAGCGCCAAGCGCTCGGCCTACGATCCCGCCATCATCGAGCGTGGCGGCGTGTTCGTCTCCCTCGGCTCCAATGGCGAGGTGAAGATCGAGCGCGGCTATGTCCGCGCCGAGGACGAGCCGCAGCCCGAGGTTGCCACCGAGGACGAGGGCGATGACATCGCGGAGGACGGCGAAGCCGTGGAGGACGACGAGGACGCCGACGAGGAAGAAGAGGTGGACGAGGCCGACGCGGGCAAGCCCATTTCGGACAGCCTCGTTCGTGACCTCACGGCCCACCGGACGCTCGGCCTCCGTCTCGCGTTGGGCGCGCAGCCCGACATGGCGATGGTGGCCCTCACCCACGCGCTGGTGCTGGACCTGTTCTATCATGGGTTCGGCAAGTCCTGCCTCGCCATCACCGCCAAGAGCGAAGACATCGCCAGCCATGCCGAGGGCATCGCGGACAGCGGCGCGGGCGAAGCGCTCGCGGCGCGGCACGATCAATGGGGCGCGCAGCTTCCCGACGATACGGCGGACCTGTGGCCGTTTCTCGCGGCGCTGGACGGCGACAGCCGCACCGAGCTTCTGGCGCATTGCGTGTCGCTCACCGTCAATGCGGTGAAGGTGCCTTGGGAGCGTTCCACCGCCCGCATCGAGGCGGCGGACGGACTGGCCAAGGCCGTTGACCTCGACATGACCGCGACGTGGACCGCGACCGCCCGCAGCTATTTCGGGCGCGTCACCAAGGCCCATATCGGGCAGGCCGTCAGCGAGGCCGTTTCGGTCGAGGCAGCCGAGCGCATCCTGCCGATGAAGAAGGCGGACATGGCCGACGCGGCGGAGCAGCTTGTCGCCGGGACGGGCTGGCTTCCCGTCCTGTTGCGCGCGCCGGAGGGTGAACCCGAGGCGGTGGAGGCGGAGGATTTCGCAGCGGACGCGCAGCCGTCCGAAGCGGAGGCCCCCGACACCGAAGCGCAGGACGGCGCGGACGCCGTGGCGCAGCCGACCGGGATCGAGGCGGACGCCATCGCGCCGGAACCGGAGGACGAGGGTCAGCCGCATTATGCGGTTGCGGCCGAATAGGTGACGGGCCGGGACCGCGCGAGCGGTTCCGGCCTTTCCCTTCGTGAAGGCCGGATAATTCGCGGCCGCGCTCTTGTCCGGGCGCGGCCGCTCTGGCGTTCAGGAAAAATGCGCTCGCCGGGCGTGGCCCGGCTCGCGATGCGTTGGCGGCTGGCCCCGCTTCCCGCTAATCATCCGGCATGGCGATAGCATCGGACAGCGCGCGAATCGACACGGCCTCACGCACGATCCTGGCTCCGCCGCGCGACATCTTCCGGGCCATGACCGACGCCGAATCGGTGGCGTCCTGGCGGCCGCCAAAGGGGATGCACGCGCGCATCGAGTCGTTCGACGCACGCGCTGGCGGCGGCTATCGCATGGCCTTCATCTATGACGATCCCGCGCCCGGCGTGGTCGGAAAGTCCTCCGAACGGGAGGACCGCTTCGCCGGCCAGTTCGTCGAGCTGCTCCCCTACGAGCGCATCGTGGAAGATGTGGTGTTCGCTTCCGACGATCCTGCCTTCGCCGGAACGATGCGGGTGACGACGACGCTGACGCCCGTTGCCGATGGCACCCGCGTCACCATCCTCTGCGCGAACGTGCCGCCGGGTATCAGCGCCGACGACCACCAGGCCGGAATGGCATCGACGCTGCGCAACCTCGCCGCCTTCATCGAATAGCGCTGGCCGAATGGGCCAGTCCGACGGTGGCTGATCGGATGCTCCAGACGCGCTTGGGCTTCGATCCGGCGAGCGCGACCGCGCCGTTCGTCGCCACGCTGGTCGATGTCACCGGGATCGTCATTTATTACTGCGTCGTCCTGCTCATTCTCCAAAGCACGCTTCTCTGATGTGATCGGTTCGCCTTGGCGCGACATGAGGTGGCGTCAGGGATGCCGCAACGTCGTCTTCCCCGCATCTGCTCTCGGCACGCCGCCACACGGCCTCTGAAAAGGCTTGTCTGGCCGAGGTCCGCCTGCCTCCCCGCAACGGCGTCGCACGGCTTTTTTCCGCCGCCGGCCCTGCCGGCTTTGCATCGCGAAGCAAAAAAGCCGTCCGCCACCGCCAGCCACTTCGTTCCGCCCTTCGGGTGCAGGTCAGTCGTCCCCCGTCCGGTCGACAGCCATCGAGGCCGCAATGGCGTGGTCCCGAGGCAAGAAAGGACTGACGATATGATCCGCGGCATCTTCACCACCACCAATCGCGGCTACACCGGCGAAATCCGCTTCTTCGGCACGCGCGAGCAGGTCGAGCTTCGCCCGATCGACGGCAAGGACAATGACAAGGCTCCCGACTTCCGCATCGTGGCGGCCGACGACGAGCGCATCGAGTTCGGCGCCGCCTGGAAGAAGACCAGCAAGGAGCAGCGCGATTACGTCTCGTTCAAGCTGACCCTTCCCGGCGGCACGCCGGTCTATCTCCGGCTGTTCGAGAACGAGACCACTGGCGACTACGAGCTGGTGTCCGACTGATCCCACCGGCGCCCCGCCACACGGCGGGGCGCACCTTCTCCAGCCTCCGAAAAAGCGACCGGGGGCCATGCGTGATCGTATAGCCCGGCCGGCTTCCGGCGGATGGCGCTGAGAACCTCGCAGTCGACGGCTGCCGCCGTTCATTCCTCGGCGCGACGTTGCGCGCTCGCGCCCCCGAACGCCGCGAGCCGCAGGCCCGTCATGCGTCGCCGGGGCGGCGCGGTTGCTTAGTCCGTATGTCCTTTTCCGCCGGCGCTGCGCCGTCGGCCGCAGGATGCTGCATCTTCAGTCGATGCAGCACCATCGGAGGAAGGCATGGGCACGCTCTATATCGGCCTGGACGTTCACAAGGTCAGCATCTCGGTCAGTATTGCAGAGGATGGCCGGGACGGCGCCGTCCGGTTCTTGGGTGAGATTCCCAACACGCCAACAGACGTCGCCAAGCTGGCCAAGCGGCTGGCGAAGGACGGGAGCCGGTTGGAGTTCTGTTACGAGGCCGGCTGCTGCGGCTACGGAATCTATCGGCAGCTGACCGAGCTTGGTCATGGCTGCACGGTCGTCGCGCCGACGCTGATCCCGCGGAAGCCGGGGGATAGGGTGAAGACCGACCGTCGCGACGCCCAGAAGCTAGCGGTGCTCCATCGGTCGGGAGATCTCACGCGGGTGTGGGTGCCCGATCCTGTGCATGAAGCCATGCGGGATCTCGTGCGAGCCCGGCTTGACGCCGTGATGGCGTTGATGCGGGCCCGCCAGCAGCTCTTGGCGTTCCTCCTGCGCCATGGGCGCACCTACGAGAAGGGCAAGAATTGGACTCAGCGCCATCGCGTGTGGCTGGCGGGCCAGGTGTTCGACCAGCCCGTCCACCAGATCGTCTTCCAGGACTATGTCGAGGCGATCTTCACCGCTCAGGATCGGCGCGACCAGCTGGTGGCGCGGATCACCTCGCTCATCCCGACTTGGTCGATGGGCGCCGTGGTCGAGGCGCTGCGTGGGCTTCGCGGCCTGGATACGATCTCGGCCGTCACCTTCGTCGCCGGCATTGGCGACCTCAGCCGGTTCGATAGTCCCAGCCAGCTCATGGCCTATCTCGGCTTGGTCCCCTCGGAGCGCTCCAGCGGCGATCACGTCCGTCGCGGCGGCATCACCAAGACCGGCAACGGCGAGGCGCGGCGGATGTTGGTGGAAGCGGCCTGGAGCTATCGCTACCCGCCGCGCGTGGCGCAGGAGAAGGTGGAGGTGCTGGTGCGCCTGCCCAAGCCCGTGCGTGACATCGCCTGGAAGGCCCAGGTCCGGCTCTGCGACCGCTATCGGAAGCTCACCCATGCGGGGAAGAAGCCCACGGTGGTGGTCACTGCCATTGCCCGTGAACTGGCAGGCTTTGCCTGGGCGATCGGACAGCAGGTCAAGCCGGCCGCGCCCTGAGGCGCCCACGCCCACCGGGCTGTTCGGCCGGGGGCGGGATGGAGGTCAGGGTGATCCTCGAGAGCCCCTTGGGCCAGCCTTTGGCTGACGCCCGTGCTTAGTGAGAGGCAGCCCGCGACGACACACGTTCATGCGGTACCCAACCCGCGTATGGAAGTCTGATCGACCGTCGCCTTCGCCATCCCGCCTTCGACCCAACAGCAAGACCAGACAGCCCATCTCCGCGCCTGCGGCGCGGAGATGTTTTCTCACGTCTAAGCACTTGCAAAAGGACATGGAGGGGCTCTGCCCCCAGCGCCCTTCGGAGCGGCTTCCGCCCAGCTTCCTCCACGCTTCGCGTTCCGTGCAGCCGGTTCCCCGCGAAGCCGCCCACTCCGGTTGCACCCCCGGTCTCGCCGACGGGCAGGGTTTCAGCGCGGCGCTCCGCTGCGCGGAAACCCAAGCCCACGGAAGGAAAGACCATGAGCATCCACCACCTCGCCACCCGGTTCGGCCGCAACGCCCATCAGATCAGCGGGCGCGAGCCGCTCGACAACGAGGCGCTCTATCGCCACGTCCCATCCATCTTCGCCAACGAGGCGCACGACAGCCGTTCGGAGCGCTATGTCTATGTCCCGACCATCGACATCGTGGAGGGGCTGCGCCGAGAGGGATGGTTCCCGTTCTTCGCCGTCCAGTCGGTCCCGCGTGACGGCAGCCGCCACGGCCACGCCAAGCATATGCTGCGGCTGCGCCGGGACGGAGGCATCGGCAAGCCCGAGGCCGCCGAGGTCATCATCGTCAACAGCCATGACGGGACTAGCGCCTATCAGATGTTCGCCGGGATGCTGCGGTTTGTCTGCACCAACAGCATGATCGCGGGCGAGCGGTTCGAGGAAGTCCGCGTGCCGCATAAGGGCAATATCCAGCACGACATCATCGAAGGCGTTTACACCGTGGCGGAGGACTTCCCCCGGCTGATCGACGCCAGCGAGACGATGAAGGAGGTTCGGCTTTCCGAAGATGAGCAGCGCTTGCTTGGCGAGGTCAGCCTTGTCGCCCGCTATGGCGATGATGAAAGCCCGCTTACCCCCGAGCAGATCATCGAGCCGCGCCGTCACGAGGATCGGGACAGCAGCCTGTGGACCACCTTCAACGTGATACAGGAGAACATCATTCGGGGCGGGCTGCATGGCAGCAAGCGCAATGCCGAAGGCCATATCCGTCGCAGCCGTTCGCGACCGATCAACGGCATCGACCAGAATGTGACGCTCAACCGCGCGCTCTGGACGCTGGCCGAAGGGATGCAACGCCTCAAGACAGGTTGACGCCCATTGCCGCAGGGCTGGACCGTCCGGCCCTGCGGCTTCGCTTCCTGTCGCCGGCATAACGCCGCCGACTCGGATGCCCGTATCGGCAGCGGCCGCGCGGCCCGATGGTCCGCGCGGCCGCTGGAAAAGGCGCGCTCGCCGGACGTTCGCTCGGCTCGCGTTTGTCGGTTCCCCTTATACCAAGGCGACTATAATAGTCGTTTTCATGGCGCATAGGCCCGGCCTCGTGAACGTGATCGCGTATGATCACTTCCCGCCAGGTGCGGGCCGCTCGCGCGCTTCTCAATTGGACCCAGGAGATGCTTGCCGACGAGGCCCTTGTTGCGTTGACTGCGCTCAAACGTCTCGAATCCGAGAATAACCTGCCCGTGCGCGAAGATACCCGCCATCAGGTGGTCAAGGCGCTGGAGGACGCAGGCATCGTCTTCCTTGATTCGGAACGCGGCGAAGGCGTCATGCTGGTGCGCGGCGCGGCAGAGAAATCGAGGAAGTAATGGGCGTCGATGTTCGCTTTATTATGCTCTCAGCATCGTGCCGCCATAGCGAAGACAGTGTAATTGCTTCGGTCCATTATGGTGTATAGCCTGCCAATCTGCGGGCGCAGGGAGCAATTGCTGAAAGCGAAGCGAGGCAATGGCCATAACTGCTTTCGAGGACAGCGCGCCTGATGCGCCGCACGTCACCGAGTATGACGAACGCCATCACCGCACCTACTGGCGACTGTTAGACGCGGCAGCGGAAAAAGCCGATTGGCGCGAGGCCGTGCGGATCATTTTCGGGATTGACCCGGAGAGGGAACCCGAACGCGCCCAGTTGGTCTACGACTCCCATCTTGCGCGCGCGAGATGGATGTCTGAGACCGGATATCGCCATTATCTACGTCCATCTGGCTCATAACGACCATTCTGTCAGCATCGCAAAAGCGCAGAAATCAGGCCAAATCGCTGACTTGAATCGGCTATGCGCCCACCCATTCGGCAGGGCTTCTCCATGCCCCCGCGACTGAGAAAATCTTCCAACGCGCTCCGCAGAGGGCCATGCTTGGGAGGGTCTCGATGCCGCCTGAGAAGGACTGGCGCGCGCCCCCGGACGAGGCCGGGGACGACGCGCTGCAATATTCGGATATCGCCATCGGCTATCTCAGCCGCAACGTGCGCTATCGCTCCGACTACCGCCGTGCGCTCGGCCGCGTGAAACGCGGCACGATCTCCGCCGACAATGCGACCGCCAACCTCGTGCAGCGCTGGGGCATCAGCTACCACGCCGCCCCCGGCTCGGCCTTCGACCGCAAGCTGGCGGTCGCGCGCCCAGACCTGTCGCCGGCCAGCATCGTCCTCGCGCCCGCGCTTGCCGGAATCGGCGCGCAACCTCTCGACATGCGAGCGCTCGGCGACGTTCGCGCGCGGATCAGGATGGGCGACTTCCTTCATATCATCCTCGCCGATCCCGATGGCGACGAGCATCTTTGCATGTGCGGTCCGTGTCACGGACCGATGGCCGTGATGCTGCCGATCGGACCTAACCCCTTCGCACGCCTCGCGTCGGTCGAGCGCCTGTGCCGCCGCCTCAACGGCATGGCGGCCGGCCCGCCAGCGTGGCGCCCGCCGCCCTTCCGGCGCCTGCACCTCGTCACCTTGCTGCAAGTGCTCGACGGCCACCAGGCAGGCGCCACTCAACGCGAGCTGGCCGCCTCGCTGATCCATCGCAGGGTCCGCCGCTACAGCGCCGCCGAATGGGTTGAAAGCAAGGAGCGCAAGCGCGTCCGCCGCTGGCTGGCCGAAGCCGTCGAGCTGCGGGACGGCGGCTATCTCCGCCTGCTGCGCGGCGGCTGACAGGGGACATTGCCGCTCCCCTCGGCGCTGTCCCTTCTCCGCGCCGGGGTCATTTCGCCAGGATCACCTCCTGTCCGCCGGACCCCTTTTTCGGGGCCGGCCATCATCAGGAGGATCATCATGGCCGAGCCTGTCGCCGCCACAACGCCACGCTATCTCAAGACGCCCGACGCGGCGATCCATCTCGGTCTCTCGGCCCGCACGCTGGAGAAGCACCGCTGCTACGGCACCGGCCCGGTGTTCCGCAGGCTCGGCGGCCGGATCGTCTATGCGATCGACGACCTCGACTCCTGGGCCGCGCTCGGCACCCGCCGCTCGACCTCCGATCCGGGCAACGGCGTCGTCTATCCCGCCAAGCGCCTCCCCACCGATTGCGTGCGCCGCTGAGCGCCGATGCCCACTGCACGCTCCCTCTCCGGCCGGTCCAGCGCCGAGCGCACGCAGCTTGAGCTGTTCCGCTCGGTCCCCGGCGACCTTGCGGCCCGCGACGCGCAGGACTTGATGGCCTGGCCGTTCTTCAGCCTCGCCAAATCCCGCCGCACCGCGCCCATCGACTTCCGCATGGGCGCGACGTGGATCTCGGTCGAGGCCGTGCCCGAGCATGGCATGGCGACTATTTGGGACGCCGACGTGCTGATATGGGCGGCGAGCCAGCTCATCGAGGCGCGCGACGCCGGACGGCCGACCTCGCGCCTTATGGTGACGACGCCGCACGAGATACTGGCGTTCACCCGGCGCGGCACCGGCAAGGCGAGCTACGAGCGGCTGAAGGCCGCGCTCGACCGCCTGCAATCCACCACCGTCGCCACCTCGATCCGGCAGCAGCACCAGCGCCGCCGCCATCGTTTCTCGTGGATCAACGAATGGCGCGAGCTGGCGGACGGCAACGGCCGTGCGCTCGGGATCGAGCTGATCCTGCCCGATTGGTTCTATGCCGGCGTGCTCGACCGCGCGCTCGTGCTGACCATCGACCGCGCCTATTTCGACCTGACGGGCGGCCTCGAACGCTGGCTCTACCGCATCGTGCGCAAGCATGGCGGACGGCAGAGCGGCGGCTGGAGCTTCGACGTTCCGCACCTTTACCTCAAATCCGGCGTGCTCTCGCCGCTGCGCCGGTTCGCGTTCGAGCTGCGCGCCATCGTCGCGCGCCAGCCGCTCCCCGGCTACGTCCTCACGCTCGAACATGCGCTCGGCCGCGACCGGCTGAACTTCGCTCCCGTCCCCGTCGATCCGTTCGACGCCGCCATGCGCCGCGTCGGCCTCAAGCCTGTGGAGAACTGGCCATGAGGTTCGGACTATCGGGAACAGCCGGATTCGGACGATCAAGAACGCCGGACACGGACTTTCGAGAACGCGCGGGCCTCGCAAACCCGCAGAAATCCTCGCGGAATCGCACCACTTCTAACGGTGCTAATAGAAAAGAATCCTTCGGATTCTTGCTAACGGCGCGCGCGGCTGTGGACAGCGCGGCCTTGCTCGCCGGCTCGACGCTCGCGCAGCGGCCAGGTCGCCGCCCTCGCACCGCCCCCGTCGCGAGCCTCATCCCCGGAGACCTCCCATGATCGACGATCAGCCCCCCGCCGTGCGCGGCGGNCTCGCCGGCTCGACGCTCGCGCAGCGGCCAGGTCGCCGCCCTCGCACCGCCCCCGTCGCGAGCCTCATCCCCGGAGACCTCCCATGATCGACGATCAGCCCCCCGCCGTGCGCGGCGGCGGCGCGTTCAGCGCGCTCGCCCGCGACGGCCTCACCCATGTCGAGCTGACCTGGATCGAGAAGAAGCTGGAGCACTGGATACGCTTCGGCCGCGTCGCCCAGGACCGCATCCTGACCCGCCGAACCCGCGTGGTCGGCTTCCGACCGGGCGCCGTCTTCGCCTTCGTCCGCTGGGCGTCGAACGACTTCGGCACGATCGTCTCGCGCATCGACGTGGTGCGCGCGGTCGCGGCCAACGAAGCCTACACGACGTTGCCGTTCGTGCGGCCGGGCGGGGACATCCTGCTCAAGATCGAAGGCTGGCCCAAGGTCCAACAAGTGCTCGCGGCGATCGACGCGGTGGAGGCGGCCGGCGTCGATCCCTGCGACGCGGCGGCCGACCATTGGCGCCACGTCCACAACCGCATCGCCGTCGGCCAGCCGTCGCGCCTCTACACGATCGAGCGCCATCACGCCTGGCTCAAGCGCCGGGAGATCGAGGGATGACACGCCGCCGCTACGTCATGGCGACGGCCATCGCCGCATCCGCCTTCGCCGCGGCGTTCGTCGCTATCGCCGTCGCCAATCCGCTCCCGCGCGCCATCTGGAACGCCAGCGCCAGCGCGCCCATCGGCCTCTACCGCATCCATCCCGACCGCGATCCCGCCATCGGCGCGCTGGTCGCCGTCGCGCCGCCCGAACGGCTGGCGCATTGGCTTTCGACGCGCGGCTATCTGCCCGAGGGTGTGCCGCTCTTGAAGCATGTCGCGGCTAAAGCCGGGCAGCGGACATGCCGGATCGGCGATGCGGTGAGCGTCGATGGCCGGCGCGTCGCCATCGCCCGCGCGCGTGATGGCCAGGGCCGTCCGCTTCCGGTCTGGCAGGGGTGCCGCACGCTGCGATCGGGCGAGCTGCTGCTGCTCAATCCCGCCCATCCCGACAGTCTGGACGGCCGCTACTTCGGCCCGCTGCCGGCTTCCGCCGTCATCGGACGCGCGACGCCGCTCTATCTGCGCGCGCCGTCCCCATCGCCTTCCACCCCCGAAGCCAAGGAGATCGGCCATGCAAACCAATATCTTTGAATCCACCGCCGACGGCTATGCCGGCCGCGTCCGACTATTCGGTATCAACGAGGCGATCGTGCTTGTCGCGCTCGATCCGAGCGACGCCGAAAATGCGCCCGACTACCGCGTCCACCTCGACGACGAGGATGGCCCCGAGGTCGGCGGCGCGTGGAAACGGGTCGGCGAACGTGCCGGCGACTATATCGCGTTGGAGATCGACAGCCCGCTGTTCCCGGCGGCGTTCCGGCCGGTGCTGTTCCGTGCCGATGATGATGGACGGACGTTCAGGCTGTCGTGGAAACGCCCCCGGCCCCGCGACGATCGGAGCTGATCAGTGCCTTCCCCGATCATCCCTCTGTTCGCGGAAAGACCGCCTCATCCCTCCGTCCCGCTCGGTCGCAGGCCGGCCGGCGCGCGCAGCGAAGGTCAAGGGCGGCCCTCGGCCGGCGCTTCGCGCGCACCCTTTACCGGAGCGAGCACGCTGGCAGGCTGGCGGCGGAGCCGGGGCGTGTCGGCCGCCTTGCTCGCGGTCCTGCTGCTGCTCGCACCGAGCGCTGCGCCCGTCGCCGCGCGGGCGCAGGACGCGCCCGCCGAGAGAGCGGCCGCGCGCCATCCCTATGCCGCCCATGTCGCCGACGCAGCAGGGCGCTTCGGAATCCCCGAACGCTGGATATGGGCGGTCATGCGCGTCGAGAGCAACGGCGATGTCCGCGCCGTTTCGTCGGCCGGAGCGATGGGCCTGATGCAGATCATGCCCGCGACATGGGCCAGCCTGCGCGCACGCTATGGGCTTGGGGCTGACCCCTACGACGTGCGCGACAACATCATGGCGGGCGCGGCCTATCTGCGCGCGATGCACGACCGCTACGGCAACGCGACGGCGATGCTGGCAGCCTATAACGCGGGGCCGGGCCGCTACGACGAATATCTGTCGCGCGGTCGTCCGCTGCCCGTCGAGACCCGCGCCTATCTCGCAAAGCTGGCGTCGATCACCGGTGGTTCGGACGACACTCGGCTTGCCGCCGCGCCGCTGCCCGATCCCTTCGCTTGGCGCCGCGCTGCGCTGTTCGCGGTGCGGCCGGGCGCGGTTTCGCCTGCGCCGCGATCCGCCGATCGCACGGTATCCCAGGTGCCGCCGGAAGGGCCGGCCGACGACCGCGCCGGGCTTGTCATGGCCGATGCCGCGTCTCCCTCCAACGGCCTGTTCGTCCCGCTTTCCGGGCGGCCTCCGCCGTGAGCGGCTTTCGCGCGCTCTGGCGGGTTTCGGCGCAGGCTTTCGCAGCGCCGGAAGGGAGCAGGGCTGTCTTTCTGAAGGGGGAAGGTCGAGGGCAAGATAAAGGGCGGCAATGTGCGGAGCCCCTGCGCCTCGGTTGTGGCCTTGATTCTCAAGGCTTTCGGGCATTGCTGCGCAATGTGTGCGGAAATCCCGCACTGTGCGGCGCTGGCTGGAAACCAGCAGCGCGCAGGGTTTGCCGCACATTGCGGCCTGTCCCGGCATGAGCCGCGACGACGATTTCCGCCTCCGGCCAGGCCGTATCCGCTCGCGCGGTAGCCAGCGGGCGCTGCCGATCATCGTCCAAGCGCTCGCCGCCGCGCAGCGGGCCGGCGGCCATGTCTCGCGCCGCGGCCAGATCGTCGCGCCGGGCCGCTCGACCTTCGGTCGGGGCCGCGTGGCGAGCGTCCGCGCGACCCATCGGCTCGGCCACCGATCGCGCCAGGTCATCGTCAAGGCGCGCGTGGTCCGGCATGGCGGCCGCGCCTCGCTCGCGGCTCATCTCAACTACCTGCAACGCGATGGCGTCACCCGCGACGGCGAGCGGGGCGTGCTGTTCGGCGCCGACGCAGACGGCCTCGACCGCAACGAGTTCGCCGCCCGCTGCGAGGACGACCGGCATCATTTCCGGTTCATCGTCTCGCCCGAGGATGCCGAGCAGATGCGCGACCTCAAGGGTTTCACCCGCGAGCTGATGACCCGCATGGAAAAGGATCTCGGCACCCGCCTGGACTGGCGGGCCGTCGAGCACTGGAACACCGACAATCCCCACATCCACATCATAGTGCGGGGCGTCGGCGAGGACGGGCAGAACCTCATCATCTCGCGCGACTATATCCGCGAAGGGATGCGGGCGCAGGCGCGCGAGATCGTCACCCAAGAACTCGGCCCGCGCACCGACCTTGAAATCCGGCAATCGCTGGAGCGGCAGATCGAAGCCGAGCGCTGGACCGAGATCGACCGCGACCTGTCGCGGACCATGCAGCGCAACGGCCTGATCGACATGGCGCCCGAGCCCAGCGTCCGGCCGGACGGCGACCATGTGCTGAGGATGGGACGGCTGCGCAAGCTGGAGCGGCTCGGCCTCGCCAGCGAGATCGCGCCCGGCCAGTGGACGTTGGCCGGCGATGCCCAGGCGGCGCTGCGCGAACTCGGCGAGCGCGACGACATCATCAAGCGAATGCACAAGGCGATGAGCGACCGCGGCATCGACCGGGGCGCCGGCAGCTATGTCCTCGACGCCGATCCCGCTCAGCCCGTTATCGGCCGGCTGGTCGATCGCGGCCTGCATGACGAGCTGACCGGCAAAGCCTATGCGATCGTGGACGGGATCGACGGCCGCACCCACCATGTCCAGCTTCCCGACATCGAGGCGACCGGCGATTGCCGGCCCGGCGCGATCGTCGAGCTGCGCCGCTTCGAGGACCGGAAAGGCCGGCAGCGGGTGGCGCTGGCCGTGCGCTCCGACATGGACCTTGAGGCGCAGGTCCGCGCGCCGGGTGCGACCTGGCTCGACCGGCGCAACCTGTCAGGCGACGGCCATGATCTCGGCGGCGGGTTCGGGACCGAAGTGCGCGCCGCGATGGAGGCCCGCGCCGAGCATCTCGCCGACGAGGGGCTCGCGCGGCGGCAGGGACAGCGGATCATCTTCGCGCGCAACCTGCTCGACACGCTCCGCCGCCGCGAGCTGGACGCGGCCGCCAAGGACTTGTCGGCCGAGATCGGCCAGCCGCACGCGCCGTCCAAGGCCGGGGAGTATGTCGCGGGCACGGTGCGCCAGCGGATCACGCTCGCCTCGGGGCGCTTCGCCATGATCGACAATGGCCTGAGCTTCCAGCTCGTGCCCTGGTCGCCCTCGCTCGACCGCCAGATCGGCAAGCACATCTCCGGCGTCATGCGTACGGGCGGCGGGGTAGATTGGTCGTTCGGGCGCGGCCGAGGGCTGGGCCTTTAGCGGAAGGGTTTGGGGCCGAGAGCGAGCTGAAGCAAAAGAAGGAGTCGCTCAGACGAGAAGAACGCGAAGGTCCGGAACCACCGGCGCAATCACTTGAGTGAAATCCCGGTCGGAGGTGACGACGACATAGTTTCGTTCAAGCGCTTGTGCCGCAATCCAGAGATCATTCTCATCGATCTGCAGAAGCTGGCCGCTCACACGATCGGTCCAGGCCTCGACCCAGCGTGGAATACGGCGCCTGATGTCGATCCGCGCCAGCGCGACGCTCGATTTAACGGTCGCGAAGGCATCTGCCGTGTGCCGTGTGACTTCGGCCAACGGGTGTGCCTCGGTGCTGACGAGGCACGCTTCAATGTGCGTGAGCGGCTGGCTTGCGGCGCGCGCGAGCGCTAACCCGAACCTGAGCTCGCCGACCGTTACTACCGATACGAGCTGCGCGGCTTGCGCCGGTAAGTCGGCGACTGCCTGGCGGACGGCGATATGATTGGGCCTCCGCGCGTCATAGAGCACGGACACAAGGTTCGTATCGAGCAGATAGGTGTCCATCCGCTACTGGACGTAGCGCCTGAGCCGCTCAACCTCGTGCTCCGGTGCCGGCGTGAAGACTTCGAGCGCCCAGGCGCCAGTGTTTTCGCGTAGCAGCGGGCCGACATATTCGTGCAGCGGGAGGTAGGCGGTAAAGTCCTCTGGGAACCAGCCCTTGAAGGTATGTGCGACACGCCGTTCAGCTTCATGTCCACGAAACGCTTCGAGCAATCGTCGCTCCAGACGAGGAGGCAGATCGAAGGCCTTCAAGAGCTGCGCGTCGATATCGATCAGCAACCCTTCCAACCGCTCGTCGATCTCGGGCGTGCGTAGCGCATGGGCTGCGGCGGCGCCAAGCGCGTCGCGGTAGCGCCACACTGCGGCGACCACGTCACCAAGCGCGCCCCGCTTTGGCAACGGCAGCTGCTTCATAACAACATTGGTGAGATGCTGGTTCGAGGCCCGCTCGAGGACGAAGGCGCTCGCCAGCGGGCTGTTGATCAGCGCTTCGATCGCTTCCACTGGCAGGTCTGATGTGGTCGGCCAGATGCCAAAGAACGCCTGCGACGGCACGAGCCCGCTCGCGTCTAGCGCGCCATCCAGCCGCCAGGGGCCACGCGACCGGCGCGCCACGTTGACCAGTATTTTGGGTTTGTCCCAGGCGCGCGTGAGTGGACCGAACCGATATGCGGATTCCTCGCGCATATCGACGAAGCCGGTCGTGGTGATACTAAATTGAAGAAGCGAGTCCGCGGGCTTGAAAATTCCTCTGGCAAAGCCCTCCCGAGGAACTGCGCTCCAGCCGGCAGACTGGCTGATCCACTGAAGGCCGCGATGAACTTCGGCTTGACCACCAAGCACGGGATAGTCCGCCAGATATTCCCAGACCTCGTCGAGCGCACCAATCCAAAGGTCCCCCGAACATACCAGCTTGGTGCGGCGGCGCTCGGTGGTGACCTTACCCGTCATGAGAAAATCCGGACGGCCTCGGTCGGTGACTTCGACGGAGCGCAACTGGCTCGGAAGATTCTTCGCATCAGCGTCGCGCTGGCCGGTGGCGATGATCACGGCCGCCTCCAGCCCGGCACGCTGAAAGATGCGGTCAGGAAGCGATGTCAGCTCGATCCGGTCATATGTGTCAGCGAGCAGCTGGCGCAGTTCGCCATATTGCTTCTGGCGGAGAAAGCCTTGCGGCAAAACGAAACCCAGCGCTTGGGGCTTGGCTTCGATGAGCGTCCGCAGCACCGCCATCGGCTTCGAGAACGACTTTGCCGCCATCTCGGGATAGCGCTGGCGCTCTTCGCTGTCGAAGTCCTCCCAGGGTGGGTTGCACAGGACGATGCGCTTGCCAGCGGCATCTGCTCGAAGCGCGTCTTTCTCGAACAAGTCCTTGGATGCGATTTTCCAGCCATTTGCGTTGGGGTAATCAGCAAGGATCAGCGATAGCGTCGCGACTTCACAGGCGAAGCTGTCGAGTTCCGCACCGCTGATCCGCTTGACGAGAAAAGCGTGCCGCTCCTCGCCGGTGAGCGTATCGGGAAGCTGATCGCGCAGGTGCCGCAGTGCCGCGACGAGGAACATACCCGCGCCAGCGAACGGCTCGTAGATCGTTATGTCCTCAAGATCGAAGCGGCCGAGATCGAGTTGGCCAACGACATATTCAGCCACTTGTCTGGGGGTAGAGTGCGTGCCGAAGCGTTTGCGCGTGTCAGCCGTCACCAGCGTGTTTTCGTAAACGAATGCCAAACTGTCCGACGAAATGTTCCGGAAGGTGATGGCGCCGCGAAGCGTCGTCCATGCAGTCTCCACGGCCGACGACGGAAGGGCATCGACCGCGGGCCGCAGCATATGATCGAGATGATAATAGGTCTCGATGCCGGCGAGCACATCGCGCACCGGCGCATGGGTCCATGATGTCGCGTCAGGATGCTGGCGATCGATCAGGATTTTGGCGGCAAGGAGCCTGAAGGTGGTGCGGAAAACCGCTTCTTCGCGTTGCGGATCGTCGATCCCGGACAGCAGTTGGGCAATGACTTCGCCGAGCAGCCGATCGAGCTTCACTTCGATCTCATGTTCGATCGCCGGCATCAGTCCCAGATCGACGAAGTCGAGCTGATAGGCCGTCTGGGTCTGGGCCAGCGACTTGGCGCGGTGAACCGCGTGTGGGTTCCAATTGTCGGCATTGCGCTCGAACAGCGCGTCCAGCTGGTCGAGCGGAACCCGTTCGCTCAGACGTGGCTTGCCTTCCGCGCCGACCCGCCAGACCCCGACATCTTCAGGGCTGATCGAGAACAAGATCGGCGCACCGAGCGCCCGGCGGCGTAGCACGGCGTCCGCATCGTGCGTGCCGGTAATCACGCCAAAGGCGGCCGAGCGATAGGATTCGGGAACTTGTGTGAACGCGGCAAGTGCGACGCACTGTTCCTCGCCCGCCTCCGACAGCACATCGGCGAAGCTATAGTCGTGGATGAGCGATTCCGGTCGATAGCCGATCGCACGCAGTCCCGCTTCGATTCTGGCGAGCGCGGTCACGCCGCGTCACCTTCGGCAGTGCGCAGCATGATGCCGCCCTCTGCGTCAGCCGGCGCTTCGCTTCGGCGCAATCCCACCGCCGGAAAGAGAGGGAGTTGCGCGATCGGCTCGGAGACGCCGAAGCCCTGCGACAGCGCCTCAAGATGGGCGTTGAGCCGAAGCAGGATTGCATCCTGGTCGGCCGGCAACGGATCGCTACCACCGAGCAGCGCACAGCTATCGAGTCCAAAGATAACGAGCCGGTGGTTCCACAGGCCCGGAAAGGACCGGCCGTTCAATAGCTCGCGTGCGCGAAGCAGCAGGTCGCGATGGACTTGGAGTTCGACATGGAACCGGCTGCGCATAACGACGGCGAGCCGGAGCAACAGCACTGTCTGCCAGCCGAATTGAGCCTGCTGACCCTGGCGTGATGCCGGGACGTCCGGATGAATGAGCCTGCGCCGCACGGTCCATTCGCGCAGCTGATCAGCCGAAAGCCCGGTCAGCTTCAGGACATCCCGCGATCCGATTAGACGCACCATTTTTCTCCGGTTCGGGTATGATGCCCGAACTTGGATCGGGTATCATACCCATTCTGGTTGGTAAAGCACCTTGTTCTCGATCTGTCCGCTCTGATAGCGCGCGACATACGGGACCGTTCAATCGATCACCGTCGAAAACATAGCAGACTAAACTACGCTACTCCCTGTATTTCTACGCTAGACTTCCCTCAACAATAACAGTGACTTGATTTGATGTCCGGTACGCATCGACCTCGGTGCCATGTCGGCAACCAAAATCCTTTGGGGTCAGGTCTTCACGGTCTTCCTGATCGTGCTCGCAGCCATTTGGGCCGCGACGCAATGGACGGCCGCAGCGCTCGCCTATCAGCCCCAGCTTGGGGCGCCCTGGTTCATGCTCGGCGACTGGCCGATCTATCCGCCGCCGGCCTTCTTCTGGTGGTGGTTTTCGTTTGACGCCTACGCGCCGGAGATATTCCAGACCGGCGCGTTCATCGCTGTGTCGGGCGGGTTCGCCGCGATCGTCGTCGCCATCGGCATGTCGGTCTGGCGTGCGCGCGAGCTGAAGAACGCCGAGACCTATGGCTCGGCGCGCTGGGCGACGCGCGGGGAGATCGCCGCCGCTGGGCTGCTGGGCGACAGCGGCGTCATGCTCGGTCGGCTCGGGCGCGACTACCTGCGCCACGACGGCCCCGAGCATGTGCTGTGCTTCGCGCCGACCCGGAGCGGCAAGGGCGTCGGCCTGGTCGTGCCGACGCTGCTCACCTGGCCGGGCTCGGCGATCGTGCATGACATCAAGGGCGAGAATTGGCAGCTCACCGCCGGCTTTCGCGCCCGGCACGCGCGGGTGCTGCTGTTCGATCCGACCAACGGCGCGTCGGCCGCCTACAACCCCCTGCTCGAAATCCGCAAGGGCGCCTGGGAAGTGCGCGACGTGCAGAACGTCGCCGACGTGCTGGTGGACCCGGAAGGTTCGCTGGAGAAGCGCAACCACTGGGAGAAGACCTCCCATGCCCTACTGGTCGGCACGATCCTCCATGTCCTCTACGCCGAGGCCGACAAGACGCTGGCGGGCGTCGCCGCCTTCCTGTCCGATCCCCGCCGCCCGATCGAGAGCACGCTATGGGCGATGATGACGACGCCGCATTTGGGGGAGGCCGGCGTCCATCCCGTCGTCGCCTCGGCCGCGCGCGAGCTGCTCAACAAATCGGCCAACGAGCGATCGGGCGTGCTCTCGACCGCCATGTCGTTCCTCGGCCTCTATCGCGATCCCGTCGTCGCGCAGGTCACGCGCACCTGCGAATGGCGCATCAAGGATCTGGTCGAGGGCGAGCTGCCGGTCACGCTCTACCTCGTCGTGCCGCCCAGCGACATCTCACGCACCAAGCCGCTCATTCGCCTCATCCTCAACCAGATCGGGCGCCGGCTCACTGAGGACCTGAAGGCGCGGCAATCGCGCCACCGGCTGCTGTTGATGCTCGACGAGTTTCCGGCGCTCGGCCGACTCGACTTCTTCGAGAGCGCGCTGGCGTTCATGGCCGGCTACGGCATCCAGAGCTTCCTCATCGCCCAGAGCCTCAACCAGATCGAGAAGGCTTACGGGCCGAACAACGCGATCCTCGACAATTGCCATGTGCGCGTGAGCTTCGCCACCAACGACGAGCGCACCGCCAAGCGCATCTCGGACGCGCTCGGCACCGCGACCGAGATGCGGGCGATGAAGAACTACGCCGGCCACCGGCTTTCGCCCTGGCTCGGGCATTTGATGGTGTCGCGCTCTGAGACCGCCCGCCAACTCCTCACCCCCGGCGAGATCATGCAGCTACCGCCCGACGACGAGATCGTCATGGTCGCGGGCATCCCGCCGATCCGGGCAAAGAAGGCCCGCTACTTCAAGGACCGGCGGTTCACGCAGCGGGTGATGTCGCCGCCTGACATGAATGTCGGAGGCGGCCCGCCGCGCCCCGACGACTGGAGCGGCCTGGCGCCGATCGAGGCGCCGCCGATGCCCGAGCCGATCGAGCATGAATCGCCCAAGAAGCCGATGAAGAAAAAGGCCGCCAAGAAGGCGGGTGCTGAGGACGATGCCGCGAACGGGGACCTGCGCCGCGAGCCGGCGCTGGAGCCCCACATCGACATCGCGCCGACGCCCCGGCCCGCGCCCGCCAACGAGTTCGAGCTGGACGAGCCGGACCCCGATAGCGATGCGGCGCGGCAGGCGACGGTGCGCCGCCAGATGCAGCGCGTGGCCCGGCAGGCGTCGCTCGATCCCGAGGACGGCATCGAGCTATGAGCACCAAGACGCCGCTGTCGGTCTATCTTGACCCCGAGCTGATGCGCGCGCTCGCCGCCTATGCCGACCGCAGGGACAAGTCCCGGTCGCTGATCGCCGAGGCGGCCATCGCATCCTTCCTGTCGCCCGACGCCGACGAGCAGCGCGAGGCCGCCATCGCCAAGCGTCTCGACAAGCTGGACCGCCGCATCACCCGGCTGGAGCGCGACACGGGGATCGGTGTCGAGATGATCGCGCTGTTCGTGCGCTTCTGGCTGTCGAACACTCCGCCGCCGCCCGAGAGCGAGCGGGCCGCGATGCGTCGCCAGGGCGGCGACCGCTACGACGCCTTCATGGATGCGCTCGGCCGCCGACTCGCGAAGGGTTCGAAGGTCAGGCAAGAAATTGGCGAGGACTTTCCGCTCCAAGAAGAATGAGCTGACTACGCCAGTTCTTGTATCTCTACGCCAGACTACGACGACCACATTTACTTATTGAAGCACGGTCTTTTCTGCCTCTCTTGATGTGCCCCTGACGCCGGGCGGCGGCTCGCCCGGCCCTCATCAGGGGCTTTTTTTTGACCGTCCATCCGATCCGTTCCGAGGCGAAGACACGCGGCGCGCGGATGCTGCGCACGGCGCTCGGCCCGTCGATCGCGGCCTGGCTCGACGATGCCGCCGTCATCGAGGTGATGCTGAACCCGGACGGCCGGCTGTGGGTCGATCGGCTCGGCGAAGGCATCAGCGACACCGGCATGAAGCTGGCCGCCGCGGACGGCGAGCGCATCGTTCGCTTGGTCGCGCACCATGTCGGCGTCGAGGTTCATGCCCGGTCCCCGCGCGTCTCGGCCGAGCTGCCCGAAGGAGGGGAGCGGTTCGAGGGGTTGCTGCCCCCCGTCGTCGTCGCGCCCGCCTTCGCGATCCGCAAGCCCGCCGTCGCCGTCTTCACGCTCGATGAATACGCGGCGGCCGGGATCATGTCGCCGGCCGAGGCCGCGGCGCTGCGTGATGGCGTCGCCGCCCGCGCCAACATCCTCGTGGCAGGCGGGACCGGCAGCGGCAAGACCACGCTGGTCAATGCGCTCCTGGCCGAAGTCGCCAAGACCACCGACCGCATCGTCCTGATCGAAGACACGCGCGAGCTTCAGTGCGCCGCGCCGAACCTCGTCGCCATGCGGACCAAGGATGGCGTCGTCACGCTGTCCGATCTCGTGCGGTCCAGCCTGCGGCTGCGCCCCGACCGCATCCCCATCGGCGAGGTGCGCGGCGCCGAGGCGCTCGACCTCCTCAAAGCCTGGGGCACTGGCCACCCCGGCGGCATCGGCACCATCCACGCCGGGACCGCGCTCGGGGCGCTGCGCCGCATGGAGCAGCTCATTCAGGAGGCCGTCGTCACGGTTCCCCGCGCGCTGCTCGCCGAGACCATCGACCTGATCGCCGTGCTGGTTCGCGACGGGCACGGTCGCCGCCTCGCCGAGCTGGCTCGCGTCGAGGGGATCGACGCCGAGACCGGCGATTACCGCCTGACCCCCCTCGCACCCCCCAACCTCGGAGACGCACCATGATCCATGCCCTTCGGCATGGCGCACGCCGCGCCATGCTCGCCGCCACCGCCAGCGTCATCGCGCTCACCATCTCGGCGCCCGCCCACGCGGGCGGGTCGTCGATGCCGTGGGAAGCCCCGCTGCAATCCATCCTCGAAAGCATCGAGGGGCCGGTCGCGAAGATCATCGCGGTCATCATCATCATCGTGACCGGCCTCACCTTGGCCTTCGGCGACACCTCGGGCGGCTTTCGCCGGCTGATCCAGATCGTCTTCGGCCTGTCGATCGCCTTCGCCGCGTCGAGCTTCTTTTTGTCGTTCTTCTCGTTCGGCGGCGGGGCGCTGATCGCATGACGGGCGCGGCCGATCCCGTCGAGCCGATCGCCGGCTTCTATGCGCCGGTCCATCGGGCGCTGACCGAGCCGATCCTGCTCGGCGGCGCCCCGCGCTCGCTCGCCATCGTCAACGGCACGCTCGCCGGCGCGATCGGCCTCGGCCTTCGCCTCTGGATCGCCGGGCTGGCGATTTGGGCAATCGGTCATGCGTTGTCGGTTTGGGCCGCGCGCCGTGATCCGCAGTTCGTGGACGTGGCCCGGCGGCACCTCCGCTATCCGGCGTGGATGCGGCCATGATGGGCCTGCGCGAATACAGGAATCGCGCCGCCCACCTGGCCGACTTCCTGCCCTGGGCCGCGCTGGTCGGCGAGGGCGTCGTTCTCAACAAGGACGGCAGCTTTCAGCGCACGGCGCGTTTCCGTGGCCCCGATCTCGACAGCGCCACACCCGCCGAGCTGGTCGCCACCACCGCGCGGCTCAACAACGCGCTCCGGCGTCTCGGCTCGGGCTGGGCGATCTTTGTCGAGGCGCAGCGCAGTCCCGCGCTCGACTACCCCGATTCCGATTTTCCCGATTCGGTCTCGGCGCTCGTGGACATGGAGCGCCGCGAACAGTTCCGCGAGGAAGGCGCGCATTTCGAGAGCGCCTATTATCTCACCCTGCTGTGGATGCCGCCGGCCGAGGAAGCGGCGCGCGCGGAAGGGTGGCTCTACGAGGGCCGGTCCACCAGCGGCGTCGATCCGTGGGAACTGCTCAAGGGCTTCGCCGACCGCAGCGACCGCGTTCTCAATCTGGTCGAGGGCTTCGTGCCCGAGGTCCGCTGGCTCGATGACGGCGAGACGCTGACCTACCTGCACAGCACCACCTCAACCCGCCGCCAGCGCGTGCGCGTGCCGGAAACTCCGATGCACCTCGACGCGCTACTCGCCGACGAGCCGCTGACCGGCGGGCTCGAACCGAAGCTCGGCGAGCACCATCTGCGCACGCTCACCATCGTCGGCTTCCCGAGCGTGACCTTCCCCGGCCTGCTCGACGAGCTGAACCGGCTCGCCTTCGAGTATCGCTGGTCCACCCGCGCGCTGATGCTCGACAAGACCGACGCGACCAAGCTGCTGACCAGGATCAGGCGGCAATGGTTCGCCAAGCGCAAATCGGTCGCGGCCATCCTCAAGGAAGTCATGACCAACGAGGCGTCCACGCTGCTCGACAGCGACGCCTCGAACAAGGCCGCCGACGCCGACACCGCCTTGCAAGAGCTGGGCTCCGACTATGCCGGCATGGCCTATGTCACCGCGACGGTGACGGTGTGGGACGGCGATCCCGCCATTGCGGCCGAGAAGCTGCGGCTGGTCGAGAAGGTCATCCAGGGCCGCGACTTCACCGTGATCCCCGAGGGGATGAACGCGATCGAGGCATGGCTGGGGAGCCTGCCCGGCCACACCTACGCCAACGTCCGGCAACCGCCGATCTCCACCATCAATCTCGCCCATCTGATCCCCCTGTCAGCAGTATGGGCGGGGCCGGAACGGGACGAGCACTTCGGACAACCCCCCTTGCTCTATGGCAGGACCGAAGGCTCGACCCCGTTCCGGTTTTCCCTTCACCCCGATGGCAGCGATGTCGGCCACACGCTGATCGTCGGCCCGACCGGCGCGGGCAAGTCGGTGCTGCTCGCGCTAATGGCGATGCAGTTCCGCCGCTACGAGAACGCCCAGGTCTTCGCGTTCGACTTCGGTGGCTCGATCCGCGCCGCCACGCTGGCGGCGGGCGGAGACTGGCAGGATCTCGGGCTGTCCGACGACGGCGACGGCAGCGTCCAGCTACAGCCGCTCGCCCGTATCGACGATCCGGCCGAGCGCGCATGGGCGGCCGAATGGCTGGCGGCGATCCTCGCCAGCGAAGGCGTCCCCGTCGATCCGCAGGCCAAGGAGCATCTGTGGTCGGCGCTCGGCTCCCTTGCCAGTGCGCCCGTGCCGGAACGCACGCTGACCGGGCTCGCGGTTCTGCTCCAGAGCCAGCAGCTCAAGCAGGCGCTCGCCCCCTATTGCCTTGGTGGACCGTGGGGCCGGCTGCTCGATGCCGAGGTCGAACGGCTCGGCGAAGCGTCGGTGCAGGCGTTCGAGACGGAGGGCCTGGTTGGCGGCGGATCAGCCGCCTCCGTCCTGTCCTACCTGTTCCACCGGATCGAAGGCCGGCTGGACGGCTCGCCGACGCTCATCATCATCGACGAGGGCTGGCTGGTTCTCGACACCCCCGACTTCGCAGCCCAGCTCCGCGAATGGCTTAAGACCTTGCGGAAGAAGAACGCCAGCGTCGTTTTCGCCACGCAGAGCCTGGCCGACATCGAAACCTCTAACATCGCGCCGGCCATCATCGAGAGCTGCCCGACGCGCATCTTCCTGCCGAACGAGCGCGCCGCCGAGCCGCAGATCGCCGCCATCTACGAACGGTTCGGCCTCAACGCTCGCCAGATCGAAATCCTCAGCCGGGCCACGCCCAAGCGCGACTATTACTGCCAGTCGCGGCGCGGCAACCGGCTGTTCGAGCTGGGGCTAGGCGAGGTCGCGTTGGCCTTCGCCGCCGCGTCTTCCAAGACCGATCAGCTCCGCATCGCCGAACTGGTCGAGACCCACGGCCGCGAGCGCTTCGCCGCCGAATGGCTGCGCCATCGCGGCCTGGCCTGGGCGGTCGATCTTCTTCCCGAACCCCAACTCGATCCGCTGGCCGGTCGCCGGGAAGATGCCGGCCAGCTCCCCCTTGCCTTGAAGGACACGACCCCATGAAACCCAATATCCTGCGCCGCGCCATGCTGGCCGGCGCCATCGCCACATCGAGCATGATCGGCATCACCGCCGCCACGCCGGCGCACGCTCAGTTCGGCGGGATCGTCTATGACCCGACCAATTATGCGCAGAACGTGCTGACGGCCGCGCGGTCGCTCCAGCAGGTCAACAACCAGATTCAGCAAATCCAGCAGCAGGCGACCAGTCTCGTCAACGAGGCGCGCAACCTGGCTTCGCTGCCGTTCAGCTCGCTCCAGCAGTTGCAGCAGCAGGTGCAGCGCACCCAGCAGCTTCTCGGCGAGGCGCAGCGCATCGCTTATGACGTGCAGAACGTCCAGCAGGTGTTCAACGGCCGCTACAAGGGCGCGGCGCTCACCGGCACCCACGCGCAGATGGTCGCCAACGCCAATGCCCGCTGGGAGGATAGCGTCGGCGCCTTTCAGGATGCCTTGCAGGTGCAGGCCGGCGTCGTCGGCAACATCGAAGGCGCCCGCACGACGATGTACAGCCTGGTCTCGGCCAGCCAGTCGGCGACCGGCGCGCTCCAGGCGACGCAGGCGGGCAACGAGCTCCTCGCGCTGCAATCGCAGCAGCTCGCCGACCTCACCGCCGCGGTCGCGGCGCAGGGCCGGGCGCAGGCGCTGCAATCCGCCCGCCAGGCGGCCGAGGAGGCCGAAGGGCGCGAGCGGTTCCGCCGCTTCATGGGCAACTGAGACGCCCGATGTCGCGCACGGCGAAGATCGCAGGGGTGGCGGCGCTGGCCGGGCTGATGATGACGGTGGCGATCGTCGCCGCCGTCCAGCCCGATGAGCCTGCGCCCGCGCCCCCGCTCTTCCTGCCGGCGGACGAAGGCCAGGCCAGGCTCGCCCGCGAGCTGGATCGCTGCGCCTCGCTCACCAAGCCGGATAGTGGCTGCGAGGCGGCCTGGGCCGTCAACCGCCGCCGCTTCTTCCGCCAGGACGAGCCCCCGCCCGAGATCGAGCGCGGCAGCGACACGGCGCCGGATGAAGGCACCCGGCCATGAACGACACCGGCGTTATCGACAATTTCCTCAACATCTTCACCGGCTACATCGACTCAGGCTTCGGCCTGCTCGGCGGCGAGGTCGCGTTCCTCTCGACCACGCTGATCGCCATCGACGTAACGCTCGCCGGCCTGTTCTGGGCCTGGGGCGCGGACGAGGACGTGCTTCAGCGCCTCGTCAAGAAGACGCTCTACATCGGCACCTTCGCTTTCATCATCGGCAATTTCTCGCTGCTCGCGACCATCGTGTTCGAGAGCTTCGCCGGGCTCGGCCTCCAGGCCAGCGGCGGGGCGATGACGATCGACGAGTTCATGAAGCCCGGCACGATCGCGGCGAAGGGGCTCGAAGCCGCCAAGCCGCTGCTCGATGCGGCGGGCCAGTTCTCCAGCCTTTGGGCCGTGTTCTCCAACCTCGCGCTGATCCTCGTGCTGCTGCTCGCCTGGGTGATCGTGGTGCTCGCCTTCTTCATCATCGCCGTGCAGGTCTTCATCACGCTGATCGAGTTCAAGCTGGTGACGCTGGCCGGCTTCGTCCTGCTGCCCTTCGCCTTCTTCAACAAGACCGCCTTCATGGCCGAGAAGGTGCTGGGCCATGTCGTCTCGACCGGCATCAAGGTGCTGGTGCTCGCCGTCATCACCGGCATCGGCACCACCTTGTTCAGCCAGTTCACCGGCGCTGCCCTCGGCCCCGCGCCCGACATCAATCAGGTCATGGCCATCGCGCTTGCCGCGCTGTCGCTGCTGGGCCTGTCGATCTTCGGCCCCAGCATTGCGAACGGCATCGTCTCGGGCGGCCCGCAGCTCGGCGCGGGTACGGCGGCCGGGACCGCGCTGGCGGCAGGCGGCGCGCTGATCGGAGGCGCCGCCGCCGCACGCCTTGGCGTGGGCGCGGCCGGGTCCGCAGTCGGTGCGGCCGGCCGGATGACCGGCGCCGCCGCGCGTGGTGGCGCTCAGATGGCAGGCGGTGCCACCAGCGCCTACAGCCTCGGCTCGTTCGGCAAGAGCGGTGCAGGCGCTGTTGCGGGCGGCATGGCCGCTGTCGGCCAAGCGGCGGCGGGAAGCGCGGCGAACGCCGTCCTTTCGCCCTTGCGCAAGGCGGCCGCCAAGGGCGGCGAGGCGATCAAGTCCAATTTCCGCTCCGGCGCCCGTGCCGGATTCACCGCAACCGGCGGCACGATCACCGGCGGGCCGGCATCCGCCGCCCCGGCGGCTGCAACCGCTGGCGGTTCCGCGTCGGCCGGCGCATCCGCCCAGCCTGAATGGGCCGCCGCGATGAAACGCCGCCAGGCCGTCAGCCACGGCGCGACCGTCCTCGCCCACACCATGAAGGCTGGCGACAGCCACGGCGGCGGCGCCGGTCCCGACATCAAAGAGAAGGACTGACCTCCCATGTTCCGACGCCCCACCATCCGCTACGGCCAGACGCCCGAACCCACGACACCCTATCAGCGCGCAGCCCAGCAATGGGACGACCGCATCGGCTCCGCGCGCGTGCAGGCGAAGAACTGGCGCCTCGCCTTCTTCGGCGCGCTGGCGCTCTCGGGCGGCCTTTCCGCCGGTCTCGTCTGGCAATCGGCGCGTGGGCATATCGTGCCCTGGGTGGTGCAGGTCGATCGGCTCGGCGAGGCCCAGGCCGTCGCCCCCGCCGAGGCGGGCTATCGCCCGACCGATCCGCAAATTGCGTTCCATCTCGCCCGCTTCATCGAGCAGGTCAGGGCGATCCCGGCCGATCCGGTGATCGTCCGCCAGAACTGGCTGCGCGCCTACGACTTCACGACCGATCGGGGCGCGGTGGCGCTCAACGACTACGCCCGCGCCAACGACCCCTTCGCCAATGTCGGCCGGGTGCAGGTCGCGGTGGACGTGTCGAGCGTGATCCGGGCATCGCCCGACAGCTTCCGCGTCGCCTGGACCGAGCGCCGCTATCAGGACGGCAGCCTTGCCGCCACCGAACGCTGGTCGGCGATCCTCACCATCGTCGTGCAGCCGCCGCGCACCCCCGACGCCCTGCGCAAGAATCCGCTCGGCGTCTTCGTCAACGCTTTGAATTGGTCAAGGGAGCTGTCGCAATGACGCACACGCCATTTCGCCGTTCCGCCTCGGCGGTCCTGCTTGTCTCCGCCACCGCGCTCGCCGGCTGCGCCACCACATCGGCGAAGCCGCCCGCGATTCGCTATGATGATCCGCCGCGCGAGATCGCGGCGACGCCGGCCGCGGAACCGCTCCGCGCCGTCGAGGTGGTGACGATCCCCGAACCCCTGCCGCTCCCCGGCCAATTGAAGCCGGTCGCGGCCGGGGCAGCGACTTCCGAGCCCGCCGATCCGCGCCGCCGTGTCGGGGCCGCCAACGCGGCCGCCCGCGTGCAGCCGGTGCGCGACGGTTTCCTCAACGCCATCCAGCAATATCCCTGGACGGACGGCGCGCTCTATCAGGTCTATGCCGCGCCCGGCCAGGTGACGGACATCGCGCTTCAGGAAGGCGAGCAGCTCGTGGGGCCCGGGCCGGTCGCGGCCGGCGACACCGTGCGCTGGATCATCGGCGACACGGTGAGCGGCAGCGGCGCGACGGCGCGCGTGCATATCCTGGCGAAGCCAACACGCCCCGACATTTCCACGAACCTCGTCATCAATACCGACCGGCGCACCTATCACATCGAATTGCGCGCGACCGCATCGACATACATGGCCTCGGTCTCATGGACCTATCCGCAGGACCAGCTCATCGCGCTGCGCGGCGCCAATGCCGCCGCTGCCCCCGTCGCGACCGGCCTCGACCTCGCGGCGCTCAACTTCCGCTACCGGATCGAGGGCGACCGCGTGCCGTGGAAGCCGGTTCGCGCCTTCGATGATGCAGCCCAAGTGTTCATCGAGTTTCCGGCCGGGATCTCGCAGGGCGAGATGCCGCCGCTGTTCGTGACCGGCGCGGCCGGCGATGCCGAGTTAGTTAATTACCGCGTGCAGGGCCGCTACATGGTGGTGGACCGGCTGTTCGCCGCCGCCGAGCTGCGCCTGGGCGACCGGCGCGGCGAGCAGCGCGTCCGCATCGTGCGCGACAATGGGCGCAGGGGGCGGCCGTGACCGATCCCGCCGACAATTCCCCGCCCGAGGCGGCCGCACCGCAAGCGCCGCGCCCCGATCCGCAAGCCTTCCAGCTTCGCGGCAACCCGCCGCGCGTCATGCGCCTGTCGCGCAAGGCGCTGGCCGCCCTCGGCGTCGTCGCCGGCCTCGGGATCGGCGGCTCACTGATCTATGCGCTCAAGCCGGCCGGCGAGAAGGAGGCCAAGGAGCTTTACAACACCGACAGCCGCGCCACGTCCGAGACCATCACGTCGGGACCGCGCGACTATAGCCAAGCGCCGAAACTCGGCCCGCCGCTTCCCGGCGACCTCGGCGGCCCGATCGTCTCGGCCCAGCAGCGCGGGGAGAATGTCCAGGTCCCGCCGGTCGGCGCCCAGCCCGATCCGCGCGCGCAGGCTGAGGAAGCCGCCCGCCAGCGCGCGCAGCAGGAGCGCGACGCCGCCCGCATGAGCGGCGTGTTCTTGGGTGGCAGCAGCGCCGGGGCCGCTGCGATGCCGTCTTTGCCGAACCTCGCGACGGCAGCGCCTGGTGCTCCTGCCTCACCGCAACCTGCCGAGACGGCGCAGGGCGACCAGGCCGCCAAGCGAGCCTTCTTGGCGCAGGCGTCTAATCAGCGGACGGTCAGCGTCGAACGCCTCGTGGCGCCGGCCTCGCCCAACATCGTGCAGGCCGGCAGCATCATCCCTGCCGCGCTCATCACCGGCATCCGTTCGGACCTTCCCGGCCAGATCACCGCCCAGGTAACGGCAAACGTCTATGACAGCCCTACGGGCCGCATCCTGCTCATCCCGCAGGGCACGCGGCTGATCGGCGAATATGACAGCGAGATCGCCGCCGGGCAGGCGCGCGTGCTGCTGGCATGGGATCGGCTGATATTGCCGGACGGCCGCTCGATCGTTCTCGAGCGCCAGCCCGGCGCTGATGCGGCCGGATATGCTGGCCTACAGGATCGCGTAAACCAGCATTGGGGCAATCTGCTGAAAGCCGCCGCCGTTTCGACACTGCTCGGCGTCGGCGCCGAATTGGGCGCGGATAGCGAGGACGAACTTACTCGCGCACTGCGTCGCGGCTCGCAGGACACCATCAACCAGACCGGCCAGCAGATCGTGCGTCGGCAGCTCAATGTGCAGCCGACGCTCACCATCCGGCCGGGGCATCCGTTGCGCGTGGTCATCACGCGCGACCTGGTGCTTGAACCGATCGGAGCGACACGATGACGAAATTGAAGTTGGGGCCGCTGGCCGACGATCGGCCGGTCAAGCTCTCCGTGGAGCTGCCCGCCGCCGTGCATCGCGATCTCGTCGCCTATGCCGCCGCGCTCGCAGCCGAGACCGGGGGAGCGCCGGTCCCGCCCGACAAGCTGGTCGCGCCGATGCTCGCCCGGTTCATGGAAACCGACCGCGCCTTTCGCCGGCACCGCGCGCAGGGGAAGTGAGAGCGCGCCGCCTGCCGTCAGTTGCCCATGAACTTCTTGAAGCGGTCGCGGCCTTCCGCCTCGATCACGGCCTGCTCGGCATTGGCGCACTCGCTGCCCCGCACCGAGCCTTCCGCGCATTGCCCCACGATCTCCCGTGCTTCATCGAGATGCGCCGCGAAATACTGCGTCCCGCGCGGTTCGGCCGGCTCCGGTGCGGCGGGGGCCGGACTCGCGAGGGCCGGCGCACGCTCGACGGGCATGATCACCGGGCGCAGCACGAAGCCCACGCCGAATCCGATGACCAGCGCGACCAGCACGATGAAGAGTGTCTTGCTTCGTGTCATGGCTATTTCTTTTCCGGTTGGTGATGTGATGGCTGCGGCATCAGAATGGGCGGCAGCGAATAGCGACCGGCCACGAGATCAAGGAAGCGCAGCAAGACGGGGTTGTCATTGTCTTCACGCCAATAGCCCGAGAAGCCGATCCGCATATGTCCATGACTGTCGTGGATTTCGCTGAACGTTACGCCTGGCACTTGGATACCCAAGGCGGATTCGGCGACAATCGAGAGACGCCCACCGAGCGCAATGGCGCTCAACATTGTCTCGCGTCCGATATCCTGCATGTCGATCTCTGGCATGCAACCGGGGACCCCAAGTTTGCCCATGAGGATGTTTCGGGTCTCTGGGCCGGGATCTCGTTCGGTCAGCAAAAAGTGTTCGCCGGTCAGGTCGGGCCAATGGATGCGTTCGCATTGGGTGAGTGGATGGCCTGCCGGCATTGCTACAAATATGCGCTCACTCCAGAAAGAACGGCTCATCAGACCCCGATAGGAGGCCTCCCCAATCATGATCGCGATATCGAGCAGGCCATTCTCGATCCCGGCCAACAGCATATCCCGATCGCGTTCAAAGCCGGATACTTTGACCTCGGGGTGGCGTTCGCCGAACTCGCTGAGCGTTGCCCGCAAGTTGCCGGCGGAGAAGGACGTATAGAAGCCTACGGCCAGCTTGCCGACGTGGCCGTTGTTCGTGGCGCGGACCCAGTTGTTCAGTTCCTCGAACTCCTTCACGATGCGCTGTGCCGTTCGCAGATAGGTTCTGCCATTCGGAGTCAGAGTGGCACCGCGGGTCTTGCGGTCGAACAGCGCCATGCCTAGCCGCTTCTCGATTTCGAGGACGTGTCGGCTGAGCGTTGCTTGCTTGATATTTATGCTGCGCGCCGCGCGACTGAAGCTACCGGCCTCGGCCGCCGCAATCAGGTAGCGGAGCTGGCGCAGCTCAATCACCGGGCTAACGGATCATCAGGCGGTGTCGTGAACTCCGTCCAGCCGCCACCCAGCGCCTTGTAGAGATTGATGAGATTACTGAGCCGCACCAGCTTGGAGCGGACCAAGGCTTGCTGTGACCCGTAAAGCGTGCGCTGCGCGTCGAGCAGGGCGAGGTTGTCATCCTCGCCTGAGTTGAGCCGCTGTTCCGCGAGCCTGTAGGCATTGCGGCTGGCATCGACCCGCTGCGTTTCCGATCGGATTTGGGCGTCCAAGGTTCCTTTGCCGGCGAGCCCGTCAGCCACGTCGCGGAAGGCGGATTGGATCGCCTTCTCATAGTTGGCGATTTCGATCCGTTTCTGCACGTCCGCGCGATCGAGGTTGGCTCTCAGCGCGCTGCCGCCGAAGATTGGAAGCGGCAGGGTGATGCGCGGCATGAAGCTCCATGCGCCCGACCCCGATGAGAACAGATCGTCGAGGCTCGCGCTCGCCGTTCCCGCCGAGCCGGTCAGACTGATCGTCGGGAAGAACGCTGAGCGGGCAGCGCCGATATTCGCGTTGGCGGCGCGCAGCGTATGTTCGACCGCGCGGATGTCGGGTCGGCGCGCCAGAAGGTCCGAGGGCACGCGATCGACCCGGCCGCCGACCGGCGCCGTGACCTGCGTAAAGGAAAGGTCGAGCCGTGCGGCGGCTACGGCCGCGCTACCGGCCTGCACCTGTGCGCGTGCGGCGTTCCGCTGCGCCAGCGCGTCGTCATAAGTCTTGCGCGAGATTGCGCCGGTCGCGACGAGTTGTTCCGAGCGGGTGAAATTGCTTTCGGCGAGCGTTGCGGAGGCTTGCGCCTGACGAAGCTGCGCCTGCGCCTGATCGAGCGCGACCTGGAATGGTCGCGGATCAATGCGGAACAGAAGCTGCCCCTTCCTGACGAGCACGCCTTCGGGGACATGGACGGAGACGATTGCGCCGCTGACGCGGGGCCGCAACTCGACGCTCTGGGGCGCCGATAGCGAACCGTTGAACTCGGCCGAGGGGGCAAGCTCGCGCACGACAACTTGCGCTACTGGCACTTGCGGCGCTGCCGCCGCTTGTGCGCCCTGATCGCCGCCCGATTTGCTACAAGCTGACGTAAGGCCGCCAATAGCCAAGGCTATGGAAGCCAGGAGAAGTGCGCTTTTTGTCGGCATGATATTGCCTTTCAACTGTGCCGCGCCTTGTTCATCCGTTCCGCGGCGTCTGATCGATTCCTGTTCGCTTTGCGGCTTCCAGCGTTGGCAAGGTCAAGGATTATTTTCAACAATCATTCATATGAATATAGATAAATATGAAAGGATAGGCGATAGGTCGAAGGGGCACGCCGGCATGGCGCGTCGAGCGTCGCAATGCCATCCTTGGTGCGCATCGCGACGAGATTAGGCGCGGCGCATTGAAGCTCGCGCGTGTCCTCAATGATGACGACGCGGTCGGGACCCTTGGCGACTTCGGCTAGAAGCGCCGCTTGGTCGGCGGCCATGGTGCCCGACTGCACATAGTCATCGAGCAACGTACCGGCGGCGTAGGTCCGACGTGAGCCCGAAGTGATTCATCCCTTGACCTTCCAAACGTTGGAAGAAGCATCGGTCTGCGGCAACAAACGAATCAATGCGGAAAGTCAGGAATTCCCGGATTCCTGAAGCCGTCCCTCAACCGCCGACGCCGTCATCGGCTTCTCCGAGCGCAAAAATGACGCTGCCATTTGCTCGTCATCGCCACGGCCAGCTCATGGTGGTGCTTGACTGCATCGAGTTGACATCAAACAAATGAACACATATTCATGTGCACATCTTATGGCTCCGTTTGAGATCGACATGCCCCATTCCCACAGCCACCACGATCACGATCACGCAAGACGGGAGCATGCCCATTTTCGCGATCTCGCGGGAGGACGTGCGATGCCTAGCAAGTCACCTATGTTTCGGAACCAGCCACGATGATGGCGCTCGTGCGGGTCGCGCTAACGCGACCGCTGACCTTCATCGTGATGGCCGTGCTGATCTTTGGCCTCGGCATCCTGTCCGTTCTGAGGATGCCGGTCGACATCTTCCCGCGCATCGGCGTGCCGGTGATCGCGACCGCCTGGACCTATAATGGGCTGTCGCCCGAGGACATGGCCGGACGGATCATCAATCCGTTCGAACGCGTGCTGACCACGACCGTCAACGACATCGACCGGATCGAGAGCCAGTCGATGAACGGCGTTGGCGTCGTGCGGATTTACTTCCAGCCAGGCGCGGACATTCGCACCGCGACCGCGCAGGTCACGTCGATCTCGCAGTTCATTTTGCGTCAGCTTCCGCCGGGCATCTCTCCGCCGTTCATCGTCAACTATGACGCCTCGACCGTGCCGATCGTCCAGCTCGCCCTCTCCGGCGAAGGGCTGAGCGAACAGCAGCTCTACGATCTCGGCGTCAATCAAATCCGCCCGCAGCTCATCACCGTGCCGGGCGTCGCCATGCCCTTCCCATCCGGCGGCAAGCAGCGTCAGATACAGATCGACATCGACCCTGAGGCGCTGCGCGCTCGCGGCCTGTCCGCCGGCGACGTCGCGGCGGCGATTGCCGCGCAAACCCAAATCATCCCGGCGGGCTTCGCCAAGGTCGGCGGCCTGCAATACACCGTCAGGCTCAACAATGCGCCGGGCTCGGTCGAGCAGTTGAACAATCTGCCAGTTCGCGTGGTCGACGGCGCGACGATCACCATGCGCGACATCGCCCAAGTCCGCGACGGCGCGCCGCCGCAAATGAACATCGTCCAAGTCGAAGGCCAGCGGTCAGTCCTGATGACCGTGCTCAAGAGCGGTGCGGCCTCAACCATCGATATCGTCAATACGGTTCGCGAGCGTATCCCACAGATCACCGAGGGCCTCCCGGAAACGCTGCGCGTCCAGCTTATCGGCGACCAGTCGGTGCTGGTGAAGGCGGCCGTCTCCACCGTGGCCTATGAGGGTGTGTTGGCCGCCGTGCTGACCTCGCTGATGATCCTGCTGTTTCTGGGATCGTGGCGATCGACGATCATCATCGTGACCACGATACCCTTGGCGATCCTCGCCGCGTTGTTGGCGCTGAGCGCGACCGGCCAGACGATCAACATCATGACGCTGAGCGGCTTGGCTCTGGCCATCGGCATATTGGTCGACGACGCGATGGTCACGATCGAGAACATCAACTGGCACCTTGAGAAAGGGAAGCCGGTTCTACGCTCGATCATGGACGGCGCGGCGCAGATCGTGACGCCCGCCTTCGTGATCGTGACGTGCATCTGCATCGTCTTCGTGCCGATGTTCTTCCTGCCGGGCGTCGCAGGCTATCTGTTCGTGCCGCTGGCACTGGCGGTGATCTTCTCGATGATCGCCTCGTTCATCCTGTCGCGCACGCTCATCCCGACGATGGCGATGTATCTGCTACGCCCGCATCGGGAGGGCGAAGAGGCCGAGCGCGCCCGCTCGCGCAATCCACTCGTCCGGTTCCAGCATCGCTTTTCGACCGGGTTCGACAGGCAGAAGGACCGCTTCGGGCGGGTGCTTTCCCGCGTGATGTCCGCACGGCGCATCTTCATCCCGGCGTTCCTCGGCGCGATGGTGGCGTCGCTGCTGCTCATTCCCACACTTGGCCGCGACTTCTTTCCCACTGTGGATGCTGGGCAAATCACCCTGCATGTGCGCGCGCCGGCAGGCACGCGCATCGAGGACAGCACGGCGCTGATCTCGCGGGTGCAGACGCGGGTGCGCGAATTGATCCCCGCCGAGCAGGTTGAATCGGTCGTCGCCAATGTCGGAATGTCCTCCGCGCTGCTCAACGTCATCTACAACAATACGGGGACGGTGGGACTGAACGAGGGCGATATCCTCATCTCGCTCGGGCGGAACCGAACCGCGACGGACACGCATGTCGCCACTTTGCGGCGCGAGCTGCCCGTGAGCTTTCCGGGCGTTGATTTCTCCTTCCTGCCTGCCGACATCACCAGCCAAATCCTGAACTTCGGCTCGCCAGCGCCGATCGATATCCAGGTGCGCGGCCGGAATCTCGCGGCGAACGAAGCTTATGCGCAAGCGATCCTCAAACGCGTTCGGACCGTGCCCGGCCTCGCCGACGCCCGACTCCAGCAATCCTCGCGCGCGCCGCAGCTCAACATCGACATCGATCGCTCGCGGATCGCGCAATACGGGCTCAACCAGCGTGACGTAACCACCAGCGTCGCGACCGCCCTAGCCGGCACGCAGCAGTCTGCGCCGGTTTACTGGCTCAATCCCGAAAACGGGGTGTCCTATCCTGTCGTGGCGCAAGTCCCCGAACTGGAGGTCGACACGATCGCTGCGCTGGAAGCGCTGCCGGTTTCGGCGACGGGCGCCGGGAATGCCCAGACGCTGGGCGGTCTGGGAGCCGTGACTCGCGATACGACCATCAACGTGGCGAGCCGAGCAGACATCCAGCCGGTCATAAACATCTACGCCACGCCGCAAGCTCGTGACCTGGGCGCCGTGGCCGGTGACATCCAGCGCATCATTGCCGAGATGGATGCCGAGCGCCCGGCCGGCGTGACCGTCACGCTGGCGGGACAATATGAGACGATGAATCACGCCTTCTCCGGTCTCGCTTTCGGGCTGATCGGCGCGATCATCCTCATCTACCTCGTCATCGTCGTGACCTTCCAGAGCTGGATCGACCCTCTAGTCATCATCGGCGCGCTGCCGGCCGCCTTCGCCGGCATCGTCTGGATGCTCTTCGTGACCGGCACGACCATCTCCGTGCCCGCGCTCACCGGCGCGATCATGTGCATGGGCGTCGCCACCGCCAACTCCATCCTGGTGGTCAGCTTCGCGCGCGAGCGTCTAGCCGAGACCGGCGACGCCACCCGCGCCGCGATCGAGGCGGCGGTGGTCCGCTTCCGCCCCGTGCTGATGACCGCGCTCGCGATCATCATCGGCATGACCCCCATCGCGCTCGGTATCGGCGAGGGCGCCGAGCAGAACGCTCCGCTCGGCCGCGCGGTGATCGGCGGCCTGATCTTCGCAACCGTGGCGACACTGCTGCTCGTGCCGGCGCTGTTCAGCATCGCCCATCGCAAGGGCGCGCCTTCCTCACCCGCAAGGGAGCTTGAACTCCAGCATGTCTGATCCAACCCCAAAGAAGCGCACCGGCCTTTATCTCGGCGCGGCCGGTCTCGTGATTGCCGCACTGGTCGGAGGCGGCCTCGTTTCGCGCGGCATGGCCGAACGCGAACAGGCAGCCATCGCGGCCGAGAACGCGCTGCCCACCGTCAGCCTGGTTCAGCCCCGCGTGTCCGAGGGAGGCGAGATCGTGCTGCCGGGCAGTCTCGATCCCTATAATCGCGCCGCGATCAACGCGCGGGTGAGCGGCTATGTGCGCGAATGGCGCGCGGACATCGGGGACCGGGTGCGGCGCGGGCAAACGCTCGCCATCCTCGATGCGCCCGAGATCGACCAGCAGCTCGCGCAGGCCCAGGCGGCCTATCAGACCGCGGCCGCTGATCGCGGGCTGGCCGAAACCACGGCGGCGCGCTGGAACAATCTGCTCGAAAAGGACGCCGTGTCCCGGCAGGAAGCCGATGAGCGGCAGGGGCAGTTTGCCGCTGCCGATGCGCGCGCACGGGCCGCTCAGGCGGACGTCGGCCGGCTGAGGGCGCTGACCGGATTTACGCGGCTGACGGCGCCGTTCGATGGCGTCGTCACCAGCCGCTCGGCCCAGCTCGGCGCCTTGGTCCAGACGGGCGCGCCGGGGGTGGAACCCTTGTTCACCGTTGCCGACGTCAGCCGCCTGCGCCTCTATGTGCGCGTACCGCAAGCTTTTTCGGGAAGGCTGGTGCGCGGCACGCAAGCGATGTTCACCGTGCCTGACAGACCGGGCGAGGTGTTCGAGGCCACACTGTCCCGTCTCTCCGAGGCGGTGGACCGCCAATCCGGCGCAATGCTGGTGGAATTTCTGGTCGATAACGGCGCTCGACGCCTGAGACCCGGCAGCTACGCGGAGGTGCGGGTGTCCGTGCCTGGCGGCGCCGAAACGGTCCAGGTGCCGGCGAGCGCCCTGATCCTCGGTTCCGACGGCGCGCGGGTCGCCGTGGTCGATGGCCAGGGTCAGGTCGCGCTTCGGGAGGTTGCGGTGGGTCGCGACCAGGGCGCGACCATCGAGATTATCTCGGGGCTACGTCCAACCGACCGCATCGTTCAGACCCCTCCCGACGCGCTGGCCACCGGCGACAAGGTCCGGGTAGTTCCCGCACGGCAACCGGCGGCTCCGAATGCGCAGCGCTAGGATAGCATTCGTCGCCGCGATCGGCCTCGGCGGCTGCGCCACCCTGCCGCCGATGCAAACGCCGGCAATCGAGACCCCGGCAAGCTTCCGCCATGTGGAAGGATGGACGACGGCCGCGCCCGGCGATCATCTAGACCGTGGCGAGTGGTGGCGCGGATTCGCGGACCCGGTGCTCGACGAGCTGATGGCGCGGCTGGACGAGCGGACCCCGACGCTCGCGGCCGCGCTTGCCCGTTACGACCGGGCGTTGGCGGCGGCACGGCTCGACCGCTCCAACCAGTTGCCGAATGTCGATCTGACCGGCGGGGCTTCGCGCGAGCGGCTTTCAGCCGGACGATCGATCGGAGCTGGCGAGCCCGTAATCGCGAACCAGATCCTCTTCGGTGTTGGTCTCGATTATGAGTTGGACCTTTGGGGCCGGGTCCGCAACAGCGTGCGCGCCGCTACGGCGGATGCCGAAGCGCAGGAGGCCGCCTTGCGCTCGGCGCGGCTCAGCCTTCAGGCTTCGGTCGCCGATCTCTATGTCCAACTTCGCGCCGTCGATGCCGAGCAGGTCCTGCTGACCAGGACCGTGGCCGCCTATGCGCGCGCCGATGATTTGATCCGCACCCGCCACGAAGGCGGCATTGCCTCTGGCGTGGACCGTAGCCGATCGACGGCCCAGCTCGCCGATGCCCGCGCCCGTCTGGAGGCGCTACGGGCGCAGCGCGCGGGGATCGAGAACCGGATCGCGGCGCTGGTTGGCGAGAGCGCCTCTGTTTTCGCCATCGATCCCGCGCAACGAAGCCTTGCGCTGCCTGACCTGCCGCCGTCCCTGCCCTCCGAACTTCTTCAGCGCCGTCCCGACATCGCCGAGGCGCAGCGCCGCCTGGTCGCCGCCAATGCGCGGATCGGCGTCGCGCGGGCCGCCTTCTATCCGCGCATCAGCCTCGGGCTCGGCGCGGGGTATCAGGCGGTCGAGGCGCCGATCGTCAGCGCGGATACTGGTTTCTGGGCGCTCGGGCCGATCACCACGATCTTCAATCTGTTCGACGGTGGCGGACGGCGAGCGCGGCTGGCCATCAGCCGGACGGACTATGAAGAACTCGCCGCGGGCTACCGCCAGACCGTGCTGGATGCGTTCCGGGAGGTGGAGGATGCCCTGTCTCGCATGGATGCCTTGACGGGTCAGGATCGCGAGCAGCGCATAGCCGCCCAAGCGGCGGCGCGGGCTGAGAGCCTGGCGCTTGATCGCTATCGCGACGGCGCGGCCGACTATCTGGAGGTGACGACGGCCCAAACCGCCGCGCTCGCCGCGCAACGCGCCAGCATCACGGTCGAATATGATCGCGCCCGAACGGCAATCGCCTTGATCCGGGCGCTGGGAGGCGCGACCCCGGACGACACATGACGGAGAAGCGCCGCCCTTCACGACGAGACCTACTGCAAATCGGCGGGGTGGTCGCCATAGGTTATGGCGTCAGCGTTTTTCTGAAGGCGACCGCACCACTCGGGATCAACGCGTCCGCTTGTTGTCGGACTTGTTGACCACGGCTTAGCGGGAGCGGCGCCGCATCGTGGAGCGGTGTCGAATATCTGATTCGTTTACGGTCGGTGCCGAAGGCGGCCCGTTGCCGCCGGCACGGATGCTGGCGCGGCGCCGGGTTCCTCCAGATCGGCAAGGATCGGGCAGTCAGGCCGATCATCGCCCGCGCAGCAATCCACCAGCGTTCCGAGCGTCGCGGCCATCTGGTTCAGATTTTCGATCCGCTCCTGAAGCTGGGCGATATGGGCCTGCGCGATCCGCTTCACATCGGCGCTCTGGCGGGCCTTGTCCCGCCAGAGGCTCAGAAGATCGTTGATCTCCGCGACCGAGAAACCGAGATCACGCGCCCGCCGGATGAACCGCAGCATATGAACATCCGATGGCGAGTAATCGCGATAGCCGGAGTCCTTGCGATCGGCTTTCGGAATGAGGCCGGTCTGCTCGTAATAGCGGATCATCTTGGCGGAGACGCCCGACGCCTTGGAGGCTTGTCCGATGTTCATGCCGTTCCTCCTGTCTCGCGTGGCTGAAAACCGCGCAGGCGCAACGAATTACCCAAGACGAAGATGCTCGACATCGCCATAGCACCCGCCGCGAACACCGGCGAGAACAGGATGCCCAGGCTCGGATAGAGCACGCCTGCCGCGACCGGGATCAGCGCCGTGTTGTAGGCGAACGCCCAGAACAGGTTCTGGCGGATATTGCCAATCGTCGCGCGCGACAGGGCGATGGCCGTCGCCACACCGTTCAGATGGCCCGACATCAGCACGACATCGGCCGCCTCGATCGCGATATCCGTGCCGGTGCCGACCGCTAGGCCGATATCGGCAGCCGCCAGCGCGGGCGCATCGTTGATGCCATCCCCGACGAAGGCGACGCGGCCATGCTCGGCCTTGAGCCGGGCTATCGCCTCCACCTTCCCTTCGGGCAGGACTTCGGCGACCACTTCGTCGATACCGAGCTGGCGGGCGATAGCCTCGGCCGTCATGCGGTTGTCGCCGGTCAGCATCGCAACCTTGAGGCCGAGCGCGTGCAGCGCCGCGATGGCTGCCGGCGTGGTCGCCTTGATCGGATCGGCCACCGCGATGATCGCGGCAAGCCGCCCGCCAATGGCGGCATAGAGCGGCGACTTGCCTTCCTGCCCCAACCGCTGTGCTGTCTCCGCAAAGGCGGCCACGTCCAGCCCAAGCTCGCGCATGTAGCGATCGGCACCGATCTGGACCAGCTCGCCACCCGCCACCGCCTTGACACCGAAGCCGGTGATAGAGTCGAAGTCGGTAATCGCGGGCAGCGCAATACCTTCCGCCTTGGCCGCGTCGACGATTGCGCGGGCGATCGGATGCTCCGACTTGTCCTCGACAGCGGCGACCAGACCCAGCACCGCCGCCCGGTCGAAGCCGTCCGTCACTTGCAGGTCGGTGAGCGCGGGACGACCTTCGGTCAGCGTGCCGGTCTTGTCGACCGCGACAACCCTGGCGTCCTTCAGCAGTTGCAGCGCCTCGCCCTTGCGGAACAAGATACCCAGTTCCGCTCCGCGCCCGGTGCCGACCATGATGGCGGTCGGCGTCGCCAGCCCCATAGCGCAGGGGCAGGCGATGATGAGCACGGCGACCGCATTCACCAGTGCAAAGGTCAGTGCGGGCGACGGGCCGAACCACAGCCAGGCTGCGAAAGTCAGCGCCGCCACACCGAACACGGCGGGGACGAACCACATCGTCACCTTGTCGACCAGCGCCTGAATCGGCAGCTTCGATCCCTGCGCCTGCTCGACCATGCGGATGATCTGCGCCAGCATCGTCGCGCCGCCAACGGCGGTGGCGCGGAACGCCAGCGCGCCCTGCTGATTGACGGTGCCGCCGACCAGCGTGGCGCCCTCAGCCTTGGCGACCGGGATGGGTTCGCCGGTGATCATCGACTCGTCGACATAGCTCTCGCCCTCGGTCACTTCGCCATCGACGGGGATGCGCTCGCCGGGACGCACTTCGATAATGTCGCCGGTGATGACCTCGCTAATGGAAACCTCGAACACCGCGCTGTCGCGGCGCACGCGGGCGGTCTTGGCCTGCAATCCCACCAGCCGCTTGATCGCTTCGGAGGTGCGGCCCTTTGCACGGGCTTCGAGGTAACGGCCCAACAGGATCAGCGCAACGATGACCGCCGCCGCTTCATAATAGACGTTGACCGTCCCGGCGGGCAGCAGACCGGGCGCGAAAGTCGCGACCAGCGAATAGCCGTAGGCGGCCAGCGTGCCGACGGCAACCAGCGAGTTCATGTCCGGCGCCAGCCGCGCCAGCGCGGGCAGGCCCGCCTTGTAGAAACGGATGCCGGGGAAGGCGAGCACCAGCGTCGTCAGGACGAACTGGAGATACCAGCTTGCCTGCATGCCGATCGTGCGGTCGATCAAGCCATGGACGCCGGGAATGACGTGGCTGCCCATTTCGAGCAGGAACACCGGCAGCGCCAGTACGGTCGCAAGGGTGAGATCGCGCTTCAGCGCCCGGCGCTCGGCGTCCTTCCGCTCGGCCGCTTCCTCGTCGCCAGAAACGCTGGCCTCAATTGGGCGCGCTGTATAGCCCGCGCCCGCGATCGCTGCGATGAGCGCCTCAACATCGGCCGCGCCGCGCACGCTCGCGCGTTCGGTCGCTAGGTTGACTATCGCCTCGGTGACGCCGGGGACAGCTTTGAGCGCCCGCTCCACGCGACCGACGCAGGATGCGCAGGTCATTCCCTCCACCGCCAGTTCGATGCCGGCGACAGATGGCACGCTGTAGCCGGCGGCCTCGACGGCCCGCACCAGCGCCTTTCGGTCGACGGCGGCGTTTGCTCGAATGTCGGCGTTTGCTCGAATGTCGGCGCGTTCGGTCGCCAGATTGACGCTGACGGACTGTACGCCCTCGACCTTGCTCAGCGACCGTTCGATGCGGGCCACACAGGACGCGCAGGTCATGCCCTCAATCGGCAAGCTGATCGCCGAATCGATGGATTCGTCCGAATCTCTCAGGGTTTCTGCGGCTATCATGGCTCGATACTCCACACTTCACGATTGGAATTTGTCGCAAGATGCAGGTTCCAATGATGGGAAGGTCAAGGGCAAAATATATCCTGACCTGATGAGAGCAAGCCGCCCTCGCAAGCACATGGCTCAACGGTAGGGCCGTGATCTCCTTTCCGATAGCGACCGCGAAAAACGGCCTTGACCCTCCAACGATGGGAAAGATTAGCTTGTGATCCGTTGTCAGGAACAATGGAGATTTCCCATGCAATTCCACGTCGAAAACATGAGCTGCGGTTCATGCATCAAGCACATCGCGCAAGCGATCACCGCGATCGACGCCAATGCGAAGGTCGAGGTGAGTATCGCGGACAAGAAGGTCACGGTCGATACCGTGGCTAGCGCGCAAGCTATCGAAGTCGCGCTCGCCGAGGACGGCTATCCCGCGCGCGCTATTGAAGTGGCATAGGGAGGCGTAGCCATACCACCAGGTCCGACCGGGCGGATGACGGCTGTCGTCCGTCCGGCATTTCCGGCCCTTGTTCCCGTTTCCGAAAATCGGGCACCTGCAGGACATAGAGACATGACACCATTCATTGAGCGCAGGTCGTTTTTACGAGCGGGAGCCATCGGCATAGCCGGACTCGGCATCACGGGGCTTGTTCCCGCCTGGGCCAGAACCGGCTCGACCGGGCTTGTACCGACCCTGCCCACACTCTCGGGCGAGGATATTCACCTCAGGATTGCCAATACGCCTTTCACCGTAGGCGGGCGGACCGGTCACGCCGTGACTATGAATGGTGTATTGCCCGCGCCGCTGATCCGGCTGCGCGAGGGGCAGAATGTGCGGTTGCACGTCGAGAACACGCTCGACGAGGACAGCTCGATCCACTGGCACGGGCTGCTCGTGCCATTCCAGATGGACGGCGTGCCCGGCCTCAGCTTTCCGGGGATCAAGCCGCGTTCGACCTTCGTCTATGACTTTCCGTTGCTGCAAAGCGGCACCTATTGGTATCACAGCCATAGCGGCCTTCAGGAACAACAGGGCCATTATGGTCCGATCGTGATCGATCCCGCCGAGCCCGATCCGATCGCTTATGATCGCGAGCATGTGATCGTGCTGAGCGACTGGACGTTCCTGCATCCGCACGCTCTCATCACCAAGCTCAAGGCGGAAGGCGGCTACTTCAATCGCCAGAAACAGACATTGTTCGGCATGATGAAGGGCGGCCCCGAGGAGGAAATGTCGGCATCGGACCGCGCCATGTGGGCGCAGATGCGGATGGACCCCACCGACATTTCCGACGTGACGGCCGTCACCTACACCTATCTCATCAACGGTCATGGCCCGCAGGAGAACTGGACCGGCCTGTTCCGTCCCGGCGAGCGGGTGCGGCTGCGCTTCATCAATGCCGCCACCATGACGATCTTCAATATCCGTATCCCCGGCCTGCCGATGACGGTGGTCAGCGCCGATGGCCAGAATGTCCGACCCGTAACGGTCGACGAGTTCCAGATCGGCAATGCCGAAACTTATGACGCCATCATCGAACCCGCCGAGGACAAGGCGTTCACGCTGGTGGCGGAATCGATCGATCGTTCCGGCATGGCGAGCGCCACGCTCGCATCCCGTATGGGGATGACGGCGCCGATTCCGCCGCTGCGCCCGCGTCCCACGCTCACCATGAAGGACATGGGCATGGGCGGCATGGACCACGGATCAATGGCGGGAATGGACCATAGTGCCATGGGCCATGGCGCGATGGCGGCCGGGGCAGACGCGGTGACAGCAGACCATGGCGGGATGGATCACAGCGGCATGGATCATGGCGGTTCCCATTCGATGGGCGGCATGAACATGCGTGACAAGTCTTTGGTTCCCGACAGCGTCAAGGTCGGTGTGGGCGTGGACGCCATCGCCATGGCGCCGGTCGATCGCACCGGCGATCCGGGGCTGGGCCTCGAAGATGTCGGCCATAAGGTGCTGACCTATCGCGATCTGATGTCCTTGACGCCCAATCCCGACACGCGCCCGCCGCAGCGCACGGTCGAGGTCCACCTCACCGGCAACATGGAACGGTTCATGTGGTCGTTCGATGGCGAGAAGTTCAGCGAGGGCGTGGAACCGATCCGCTTCGAGCGCAATGAACGCGCCCGCGTTACCCTCATCAACGACACGATGATGACCCATCCCATCCACCTGCACGGCCATTTCTTCGAACTGGTGAACGGTCATACCGGCAGCTATCCGCGCAAGCACACCGTCAATGTGCTGCCGGGCGGCAAGGTCAGCTTCGACCTGACCGCCGATGCGCCCGGCGACTGGGCGTTTCACTGCCATCTGCTGCTCCACATGCACGCCGGGATGTTTCGCGTCGTCACCGTCCGTCCGCTCGACGGAGACGCGGCATGATGCGGCTCGTGGGCATCGCTCTCCTCGCCGTCGCGACTCCCGCTTGAGCGCAACACGATCACCGGAGTCATGCTGGCGCCTCACAGCAGGACCCGGCCGATTCCCATGCGGGGCATCGTATGGACGGTGCCGAAGGCAATCCCCATGCGGGGCACGACATGCCGCCGGAACCCTCCGCAGCGCCCGATCCTCATGCCGGCCACGCCATGCCTTCAGCCGCGCCGATGGAAGCGCACCAGGCCCATGCAGGCCATGAACCGGGCATTCCCGACCCGCCGGTGCGCGGGCCATCGGCGGCGGCCATGGGCGGCCCCGATCACGCCGCCGATGCCATATTCGGCGCGGCGGCCATGGCTCCGGCGCGCGAAATCGTGCGCCGCGAACATGGCGATATCAAAAGCCACAATATCCTGATCGATCAGCTCGAAGCCGTGATCGGCAAGGGCAAGGACGGCTATGCCTGGGACGTGCAGGGCTGGTATGGCGGCGATATCGACAAGCTCTGGCTCAAGACCGAAGGCGAAAGCCACTTCGACGACAGCCCGGAAAGTGTCGAGGCGCAGGCGCTCTGGAGCCACGCGCTCGATCCGTGGTGGAACCTCCAGGCCGGCATACGCCACGATTTTCGGTCCGGACCGGACCGCACCTACGCTGTCATCGGCGTTCAGGGCCTTGCCCCTTACTGGTTCGAGATCGACAGTGCGCTGTTCCTGTCCGACAAGGGTGACGTCACCGCGCGAATCGAAGCGGAATATGACCAGCGCCTGACCCAGAAGCTGATCCTCCAGCCAACCGCCGAACTGAACTTCTCCGCGCAGGACGTTCCCGAGCTGGGCATCGGTTCCGGGCTGTCCACCGCCGAGTTGGGGTTGCGTCTGCGCTACCAGTTCGTGCCGGAGTTCGCGCCCTATATCGGCGTGAAATATGAACGCGCCTTTGGCGACACGGCGGATTTTCGCCGCGCCCGCGCTGAAAGCAGAGGTGGGTGGAATTTCCTGATCGGAATCCGGTCCTGGTTCTGAGGGATATGGTTATCGGACCGGCGGGCCTGATCGAGGTGCGCCGGTCCTCCTGTCTTTCTGTGAACAAATATTACTGGGCGCGATCATTCGTCGTCGTGATCCTCATCCATATGGCTGGCCATGTCGATGAGCATGGTGCTCACATGGGCATCCGCCACTTCATAGAATATCTGCTTGCCGTGTCGCTCGCTACGGACGAGGCGCGCGCCGCGCAGGAGGCGCAGATGGTGGCTGACCAGCGTTTGCGACAGATCGAGGCTTTCGGCGATGTCGCCCACCGATCGCGGCGTTTGCAGGCAATAGAGCAGAATACGCAGGCGGGAGGGATCGCCCAGCAAGCGGAAAGTTTCGGCCAGGATCGTTACGTCGTGGCTCGACAGTCCCTGAGAATGCTTAGGATTGCCATGATCGTCAGAGTTGGTGGTGTCGGACATCAGGAGCCTCTTATACGTGAATATATGACGATGTGTAGATTTATGATCCTTCTAGGGCCAGCCTTGACCACCCGCTAGCCAACCAATTGCCGGTTTTCCTCGATCATCCCCTTGCACTTGTGGAACCGGCTTGCCGGAGCAGCAGCGGAATGAGGCTCGTCGCGATTACCGGGAAAATCAGCCAATTGATCGCCATCCAACCCGAGCTGTGCAAGATCGTGCCGGCAAGAAAGGAAACAGCCGCTGTGGTCGCGAAGGCCGAGTCCGAACAGGCTGACGGGGAAGGTAACCCAGGCGGGATCGGGCGAGAGTTGCTGACCGACCAGCCCGCCGAGCGACATCACGATCGGCGGGCTGGCGCCGCCCAAGGCTTGCGCGGCAGTGAGAACAGCGATGTTCCTGCGGGCGTTTGGTTCCCGTTCATTGCCAAGAGCCACCTTCAGGCACCGGGAGGCAGTCTGACAGAGCATTTCAGATAGGCTGCACCAACGTCCGCCTATCAGTGGGAGCAAGCGTGTTTCACGCCGCCGTGGCTGTGGCTGGGATGGTCGTGCCCAGGTCCGCGTCCCTCATCCCGCTTGCTGCCGGGAGCGAGGCTGCACGTCTCGCCTTCCTCGTTCCAATCCACCGCTACAGTGGCGTGCTCGATCTCGAAATGGCTCTCCAACTCGCGTTCCACTGCACGCACCACTACGCGGGCCTCGGTGTCGTTCGCCGGTCGGACGTGCATCGTCGCCAGCGTGCGGCCCGACGTGATCGACCAGACATGGATATGGCCGACCGCAGCCACGCCCGGCACATGCTCCAGAATATGGCGCTCGATCTTCTCCGGCGCCGCGCCGTCGGGCGCGCCTTCGAGCAGGATGTGCAGCGACTTGCCCGCCAGTTTCCATGCGCTACGCAGTACCAGCAGGGAGACGACCACCGACAGGATGGGGTCGATCGGCGTCCAGCCCGTCAGGTAGATCACGATCGCCGCGCCCACGGCGCCGACCGAGCCGAGCAGGTCGCCCATGACGTGGAGCGCCGCGCCCTTGATGTTGACATGCTCGCTGTCGCCGCGCGTCAGAATCCAGAAGACGAGGATATTGACCAGCAGCCCCGCGATCGCGACCCCGAACATCGGGCCGGCAAGGATCGGCTGCGGCTCCTGAAAGCGCTGCCAGGCTTCATAGACGATCCAGCCGACGATCGCGAACAGGGTGACGGCGTTGACGAAGCCGGCGATCACCTCGAAACGCAGATAGCCGAAGGTGCGTTTGGAATCAGCCGCGCGCTGGCCGAAACGGAAGGCGGCATAGGCGAGCGCCAGCGCCGCCGCGTCGGTCATCATATGGCCGGCGTCCGCCAGCAGCGCCAGCGACCCTGAAAGCAGACCGCCCACGACCTCGACCGCCATGAAGGTGAAGATCAGGCCGAACGACAGCAGCACCTTGCGCTCATTGTCGCTGGTGATGGTCGGCGTGTGCGAATGATCGTGGTCGTGATCGTGGCCATGACCATGGTCGGCGTGCGAGTGGGCCATTATCGAGCTTTCATGACATATACATTAAACACATCAATATGTGTTCATATAATGTATGTCAATATGCCTATGTGCCGATGGATAATGACCCGGCCGACCTCTTGTTCTTTAGACAGTTTTGGGGATGAAAGCCGCATCGGTCTAGGAGCGGCCTGCATCCCATACCATCGTGTGCAATTGTCAGGCGGCCAGCCGTTGTGACGTTTCAGCTTGTGCTGTTGAGTCTTGATGGGGCGTCAGAAACCGAACCAACGCAGCCTTACGCGAGCCCCGATCAAGCGCATAATGTGTATGTGTCAGCTCAGCACCATTGAGCAGCGCATGGATGTAGCCGGACACCGTATCGGCCGCCATGACGAGGGCTGCATCGAGCGTATGCACATAACGGCTGGTGATAGAGCCGGTGGCATGGCCGAGAAGCGCCGCGATGGTGATCTCGGTGAAACCAAGGTCGTTCGCCAGGCTGGCGAAGCTGTGGCGCAGTACATGAGCGGTGATGTCCGCCAGCTCCGTCCCGGCGAAGATCTTTTCCCAATGCCGAGGGAAGCTGCCGAACGGCTTGGCCAGGTTCCGCTCGCCGGGAAACACATAGGGGCTGTCGCCGCTCATGTCCCGCTCGTCGAAATACTCCAGCACCGGCAAGCCCATCGGCCGCACGGACTGACCTTCCTTCGTATCCTCGAACCGGAAGCAACTCCCCACGGTGTCGAGTTCCGTTTTGCGCAGCTTGATGACCTCACTGCGCCGGCAACCCGACATGGCGATCTGACGGATCATCTCCACGGTGCGCGTGTAGCGTTCATCCTCGGCGGCATTGGCAAGGATGCGCCCGAGGGCGCGATACTCGTCCTCGTTCAGACGGCGCTGGCGCACGGCGTCCTTGGGCTTGCGGATGCCATGCGCCGGATTGACCTCGATGATGCCCAGGTCATCCCGTGCATAGGTGAAGATGCCACCCAGGAGACCGACGGTGCGGCTAGCGACGCCGATGCCGCCCCGTACGATCGACTTACCGCGCAGTTTCTCCGTCTTCTCGATCCCGCGCGTCTTGCCCGCCATGATGTCCTTCATCATGGTCGTCACGTCGGCCTTGGTGACGTGGGTGACGCGCTTCTTGCCCAGGAGTGGGATGATGTGGCGGTTGATCCGGCCGAGGTCGGTGATCTTGGTGCTGGCCTTCTTCGGCCGCCCGCCCTTGCCGAGGATGCGGCCGGCTTCGAGTTCCGCGATATACAGCTCGCAAAGCTCCTTTACCGAGATCGCCTTGCGCGCGCTGTTCCGGTTTTCGAGGGGATCGTTCCCCTTGGAGACTTCGGCCAGGGCTTGAATGGCCAGCGTGCGCGCTTGCTCGGCGGTGATCTGTCCGTGCCGGCCCAGCTTCATCCGCCGCCGCACATTGTTGGCGTTTCGATAATCGACGAAGTAGGTCCGGGTGCCGGAGGGCAGGACGAAGACGCCAAAGCCCTTCAGCTCGCCGCACCAAACGGTGTATTGACGGTCGCGTGGTTCGGACTTGTCCACGACGGTTTTCGTAAGTTTCGACATAAGTACCTCGCTAGTGCGGGCTCAAAAACTCACCAAAATCTCACCACCGTATCGAAAACTGTGGGTGTCGTTGGCGTAGCACAGAGAACCCTTACGATCAATAAAATGCTGTATAAACAGCGTGTTATCGTACTCTAGCGTTGGATTGGTAAGCCTGTCGTAGCGTTGTGGTTCTAGCTCCGAAGGCGGAGGCCACAGGTTCGAATCCTGTCGAGTGCGCCAATTTTCCCTCAAATATCAGCGCCTTATCGGCCATCGGCAATCGTGGTCATGCGAAGCGTTGGCTGGCCACGGAAGCACCTTGCGCTCAACTCCCCCCGATTCTCCTTGGTTTTGCGTGGTTTCTGTAGCTTCTTGCGGAAGCGCCTCTCTCATTGGACGGCGCCCGTCCGCGTCGTTGTCGAATCGAGCGTATCAGGATCGCAGACCGGACCCGCGAGCAGATCATGATCGTTCCGTTTCGGCGCAACGGGAAAGAAACGTCTTCTCTCTATCGCTGGAAACGAGAGGGAGAAGAATGTCCGACGAACTCGCTGATGCCCAAGCCTGGTACGATCGCGCGCAGCACCACACCGCTGAGTATCGTTCGCTCGCCTATGGAGAGAATGACCGGACATGGCAGCTTCGCCACCATAGGGGCGATGATGATCGTCACATCTACTCGCTGCACTTCAATCGCGGACTGTTTCCCCAGCTGAAGCCGATTGCTTGCGAGGCTGCGAACGCCATGTTCCAGTCGCTCGACAACATCATCGCCACGGCCGCCCGGCAGGCTGGGGTGCCACGTTCCCCTCAGATCGCCTGGCCATGGGCACTTCAGCCCGATACCGACTCCAATTTGGCAGGCGCCGTGAAACCCGCGATCGACACCCGCCTGCAGGACATGCGCAAACGCGGGATGCCCGAAGCCTGGCTGTATCTGGTCGCTGCAACCTTCGCCGAGCACGCGGCAGGCCTTGTCCACATTGATGTGGTCAAGGAAGTCTCCCTCAGCGGCAAGCATTGGGAACTGGTGCCAACGAAGGCGAACGCGGTCGCAATCGGTTGGCATCTACAGGGAAACGCCGCCCAGAGCTTCGCGGACATCCCGGCGGATCACTTCGAGACCGAAGATGTTTTCGTCTTTCATGAAGGTGACCCCATCGAGGTGAGTCAGTTTCAGATCGTCTCGGGAACGAAGCTCATCGCGCCGGGAAAGGCGCACCAGCCGGAGCCGATTTCTGCCTTCGGGTATACGTCGCGCTTTGTTGAGACGGCTCTCGCCAATGCAAGAGTGCTTCTGGCGACGTGACCTTACCTATCGTTCACGCCGATGCTCGCTCATCCGACGTAATCAGAAAACTGGCCATCCATTGCCGTTCTTCCGGTGACGGATCAAATGCAACGCCTTCGCCCATCGGCTTCCAGTAGCGGCAGTTCCCGATTTCATCATGGAACACCAGCTCGGCCGTCAGGAACAGCATCCACACATTGCCGCGCATCGAACTCACAATGAAGCTGAGGGCTTCATCATCCGGCGTATAGCGCCGGATCGGTTCGAACGCGGCATGAACCGGCCCGATATGAACGAACTGATTGCTCAACATGCCATAATACATGCCAAGCGGCTCCAGCACCTCCTTTGCCCATCCGACGCATTTTGTGGATTGCAGCGTGCCGGCGTGAAACTGTTCCAGAGCCGTGGGCCGGATCGCGATCGCGATCACCGTGGCGATCGTCTCGATCAATGACCGGGCAAGCATCCCATATTGACGCCGGTAGCCATGCCGAGCGACCTCAATGCTCGCCAGATAGGTGCTCATCGCACTCGACAGCAGCCGGGACACCGTCGCCTTGTATCCATTGTCGTCCAAGCGCGGCAGATGCCGAACGCACAGGCCGGCTGCCAATCCGAATACCGCGCTGCACGCCGCGATATCGTCCTTGGCCACCAGATCGAACGATCGCCGGATCTTCGGGCCATCACGCCTCAATTGATTCTGGATCATGTCCTTGGTGGTGAACACGAAACGCTCGTTATCGGTGTCGATGTGAAGCGTCGCCACCTTGTCGCGCGGGGGGAATTTCGGTCTTGCGCCTCGGGTGTCGCGCCTGGATCGCCTGCTCATAGAAATACTGCGCTTCCGTCCGACGTGTCGCCCTTGGCGACGATAGTCAGCGCATGATCGGGCAATGGGCGCTGCAACGCCGCGACTTCATCCCAAGGCGCGTTGAGCCAGCTATCCCATTCCTCCTTTTCGGTCAGGATCACCGGCATTGCCTTGGGGTGATAGCGCCCCACCTCGGCATTGGCCTCCGTGGTCAAGAAGCCGAACAGATCGCAGCTTATCTCGCCTTCGGCCTTTTTCCGAACCGAGGTCCAATGGGTCCATATCCCCGCAAAGAATGCGAGCGGCCGATCCTCGTTCAGTGCGAACCAGACCGGCTTGCGGTCGCCGCCGAGTGACTGGTCCGGCTCCCTGAACGAAGTGAACGGCACCAGACAGCGTGATTGAGGTCCGAGCCAGCGGCGCCAGTGCGGACTTTTCGTATTGCGGACGTTAGTCACGCCCTTGTCGACCGATTTGCCTTCGAGCGCGAAGGCCGGCGCGGGCATGCCCCATCGCGCCATCACCATTTTCCGGGCACCTTCCTGGTTGCGGACAATGGGCGCCGGGTAATCAGGACAGATCCCGGCCATCTCCGGCAGGTTGCCCGTGTGGTCGGCCATGACCTCGGCGAGTTCGCGAATCGCCGCCTGACCATTGACCAGAGAGTAGAGGTCGCACATCTCCGCATCATGCCGCCGTTTCTGTGCAGGGCAATCGATACCCTCAGCCTACTCTGGCCGGAAGGGATTGAAGGGAAAGGCTTCCCCTGACCGCAAGCCCGCGACGCGGTCTTTCGCTACCCCTGCGAGCGGGGGCATGCCGCCCCCGCAACGCCCCCGCGAGAGTGAGAGGAAAGCCGGATTTTCGTGACGGGTTGAGCGTCGCGAGAGAGGCTCGGGACCGACCCGTCGCGGAGATACGCGATGGCGCGCAAGTTCAAATCCCGGCAGTCAGGTCCTGACCGGCCGACCCTCTATCAGGACATCACCGACCAGATCATCGCCGAGTTGGAAGCTGGCCGCGTTCCCTGGGTGCAGCCCTGGGCCTCGGCCAAGGCCCCGCTCCAGATACCGCACAACGCGTCGAGTAGCCGCTGCTACTCGGGCATAAATATTCTCATCCTTTGGCACGCGGTGGTCTCGCGGGGATTTTCGAGCAACGCCTTCCTGACCTTTCGCCAGGCGCTCGAACTCGGCGGCAATGTCTGCAAAGGCGCGACCGGAACCACTGTCGTCTATGCCCACCGCTTCACCCCCAGCGCTGAACGGCGCCAGGCCGCCGAGGAAGGCCGCACTCCAGGCACGATACCGTTCCTGAAGCGCTTCACGGTGTTCAATCTGGACCAGTGCGAGGGCCTGCCTGACGCCTATACCGCCGAGATCCCGCGACCCGATCCCGATCAGATCCTTCCCGAGGCGGAAGCCCTGATCAAAGCGACGGGCGCGGATTTCCGTGTTGGCGGAGATCAGGCATATTATGACGTTGCGAACGACCGGGTCTGCGTCCCGCCGCCGTCGCGCTATTTCGATCCGATAAACTGGAATCGGACGGCTTTTCATGAACTCGGTCACTGGACGGGCAGCAAAGAGCGCCTCGACCGGGATCAGAGCGGCCGCTTCGGTTCGGAGACATATGGACGTGAGGAACTGGTCGCCGAGATGGCCGGCGCCTTCGTCTGCGCTGCGCTCGGCATCGAGCCCACTGTCCGCCATTCCGATTATATCGGGGCGTGGCTCGAGTTATGGCGAGGTGAGCATAACTTGATTAATCTTCAGGTGGCGATAATGTGAAGGAACGCGGCCGGAAGGGCGAGTTTGCGCCGCTAGCACCTCACGTTCCTTCGCATTATTTCAGAGTGCGTCGAGCCAGGCTATCAGGCTCGCATCCCGTTTCCACGATGGCGGCGCTTTCCCGGTGATCGGTGCATCGACCTGTTCCAACGCCTTCCTCTTCGTCTCCAGATTGGCCCTCGCATAGTGGTTGGTGGTGTCGAGGCTCACATGGCCCAGCCAACTGCGGATGACCGTGACGTCGACGCCTGCGGAGACGAGGTGAACGGCGGTCGCGTGGCGGAAGCTGTGCGGCGTCACATGCTTGGTACGCAGCGAAGGCAAGGTTTCAGCGGCGGCCTTCACATAGGTCGCAAGCTTGAACCGGACGCCAGACGCGCTGAGCGGCTCGCCATAGCGGTTGACGAACAGCCTCTCTTCCGGTGCACGTGGCTGGCGTTCGAGGAGCTTCCTCAACAACAGGACAGTCTCCGGCCAGAGCGGGCAGATGCGCTCTTTGCGCCCTTTGCCGAGGAGGCGCACGCAGCTCGGCGCGTCGAAGCGGATGGCCTCGGGACATAGACCGAGCGCCTCCTGTATTCGCGCGCCGCTGTTGTAGAGGAACGAGAGCAGCGCGTGGTCCCGCATGCCCTCGATTGTCGAGCGGTTCGGCTGCGCAAGGATCGCCGTCACCTCTGACGGGTCCAGATAGCAGGGTTCCGATACCGGCGCCCGCTTGACTGGGATGTTGAGGATTTCGACGCATTGCACGATCGACGTCGGATCCTTGGTGGCAACGAAGTTGAAGAAGCTGCGGATGGCGGCGAGCCGGCAGTTGCGCGTGCCGATAGTGCCGCCTCGCTCGTGCTCGGCGTGACCGAGGAACGCGATGACCTCATCGGCGGTCAGATCGGCCAGCATGATCAACGCCACCTTCTTCCTCGAGCGCTGCGCGACGAACCGCAGGAACAGCCGCCAGGCGTCGCGGTAGGATCGGACCGTGTGGATCGACGCGTTGCGCTGCTCAACGAGCCATTCGTAGAAGAAGGCGCGCAACAGGGTTGGGAACCGATCGGCTTGGCTCATGACCGCATCTCCCGCTCCAGACTGAGGCAGGGTGCGCCTACCGCCCGGAACCGTTCGTTGGCATGATGCAGGAGGTCTTGCGTCACGGTGATATAGACCAAGGTGGAGTGGATATCCCGGTGGCCAAGATAGGTTGCGAGGAACGGCAGACGATCCTGCGGATTGATGCCCGCCTTGTACCATTCGAGGATACGGTTCACGACCATCGAGTGGCGCAGATCGTGGAGGCGTGGACCCGTTCGCCCCCGTGCTGGCTTCAGCCCGGCGCGACGTATGACGTTGACGAGCAGCCAGGAGACGGCTTGCTTGGTGTAGCGATCCCCGCGCTGCTCATGCCAGAACAGGCCTGATCCGGGATCCTGCGATCCGCCTGCTCGTTGCCGCGCATCAAGATAAGCTCGAAGCTCGGTCATGACGGTGTCGGACAACGGCAGGATTGAGAACGGCGGAGCAATATTCGACCACGGTAGCGGCGGGATAGTCCTGCTGCGGGCGGCGTAAAAGTCGTCCAC
>NZ_JCATID010000030.1:0-47203 GCF_059693745.1 Sphingobium sp. WR1
CACCCGACGTCAAGGCTAAAAACTGACGGATATCCGACAGAAAATGCTTCACAGGACAGTTGACACATGACCTAAAATATGCATCCCCTCGACCAGTACCGCGCCTTTCAGGATATGCGCGACAAGGGCATGTCCGAAGAGGAGATCGCCGCGGCCTTCTTCCTGCCGGCCCAGGTGGTGAAGCAGCGTCTGCGGCTGGCGTCCGCATCGCCGGCGCTCCTCGACATCTATGCCGAGGACGGCATGACACTGGAGCAGCTCATGGCGTTCACCGTGTCGAACGACCACGCCCGCCAAGAACAGGTCTGGGACGCGATCAAGGACGCTTGGTCCAAGGAGCCGTACCAGATCCGGCGCATGCTCACCGAAACCACGGTGCGCGCCTCGGACAAGCGGGCCGTGTTCGTCGGCGTCGAGGCCTACGAGGCCGCCGGCGGCGTCACCATGCGCGATCTCTTCCAATCCGACGATGGCGGCTGGCTGCAGGATCCGGCGCTGCTAGATCGTCTGGTCGCCGAGAAGCTGAAGGCCACGGCCGAGACAATCGCCGCCGAGGGCTGGAAGTGGATCGAGGTCGCGGTCAGCTTCCCCTATGACGCCACGCGGGGCCTGCGTGAGCTGCAGGGCGAACCGCTCGACCTCTCGGCCGAGGAACAGGCGACTATCGAGGCGCTCAACGCCGAATATCAGAAGCTCGAGGCGGAATATGAAGGCGTCGACGAGCTGCCGGACGAGGTCGATCAGCGCCTCGGCGAGATCGAGACGGCGCTCGCCGCCTTCGAGACCCGGCCGGTGCGCTTCGAAGCGGAAGACATCCCCCGCGCAGGCGTCTTCGTCAGCATCGCCCATGACGGCAGCCTCGACATCGACCGCGGTTACGTGCGGGCCGAGGATGAAGCGCCGATCGAGCCCGAGGGTGAGACCGGCGTAGAAGCCGGCGGTGATCCCGCCGCGCCCGTGGTGCAGCGGGCGGTCATCACCATCGGTGGCCAGCCTGTCGAACCCGAGGAGGACGAGGATGACGGCGTCATCAAGCCGCTGCCGGAGCGCGTGGTCATCGAGCTGACGGCGTACCGCACGCTCGCGCTGCGCAACGCCGTCGCGGAGAATCCGCACGTCGCAATGACCGCGCTGCTCCACAAGCTGGTCTCGGACACCTTCATGACCCGCATGTACACGGGCGCCATGGATGCCGGAGTGAAGCACATCTTCTTCCCGGCCCAGGACGATACGCTGAAGGACAGCCCGTCCGCGCGGGCGGTGCAGGACCGCCACGCCGCCTGGGCGGGCGACATCCCGAAGGAGGACGACGCTCTGTGGGATTGGCTCGCGGGCCTGGACGACGCCAGCCGGATGGCGCTGCTGGCGCATTGCGTCAGCTATGGCGTGAATGCGCTCTACGAGCGGCCGAATCCGCACAGTGCCGGCGGCTTGTCCCAGCACACGCTCGACATGCGGCTCGCCCAGGCCGACCGCCTGACCCGGGCGACCGGGCTCGATCTTGTCGAGGCCGGCTGGCGTCCAACCTTCGGCAATTACCTCAACCGCGTCACCAAGCCCCGCATCCTTCAGGCCGTCCGCGAGGGCGCCGGCGAGCAGGCCGCGCAGCTCATCGACCATCTGAAGAAGGGCGACATGGCCAAGGAGGCCGAGCGCCTGCTGGCCGACACCGGCTGGCTGCCGGAGCCGCTGCGCCTGGTCGCCGAGGCCGAGGCGTCAACGCAGGAAGCCCAGACTGGCGGCGAGGACGACGGCGCTGAGCTGCCCGACTTCCTCGCGAGCGATGACGAGGAATCCGCCGGCGAAGACGACGAACGCCACCTCGTCGCGGCCGAGTGATCGCTCAGGCGGGGCGGCTTCGGCCGCTCCGCCCATTCCTCCAACCAAGGAGCTGCGCCATGTCGCAATCCGGCCCGGCGCCCCGGCGCCTCGTCTTTGAATATCTCGTGCCCGTGCATGTCGAGGTCGAGAACGGCCTGGTCGGCCGCGTGACGATCATCGACGAAACACCGGTGCGCGATCCCTCCGTCGTCGAGGGCGATCCTGCCTATCTCGACGATGCGGTGCGCGCTGCCGACGACGGCCAAGCCTGGCCATCCTGGCAGTTCGGCTACTAGCCCGCCCCCCTCCGATCCCTCACGAGCCCGGCCCAGCGCCGGGCTTTTTTCGTTTCAGGAGCCCGCCATGACCGATTTTCTCACTCGCTTTTCATGCCTGCTCGACGTCGGCACCACCGCCAACGCTGCGCGCGCCTTCGATATCTACACGACGCTGATCACCGAGAACGCCCGCGAATACCCGCCGGCCGAGCCATTCCTGCTTTCGCTGACGCCGGAGCACGGACGGTCCCGCCTTTGGCTGCGCGATCCCGGCAGCGCCGACCAGCAGCTCGCGGTCACCTTCGTGACACGCTGCGCCGAGGCTTTCGGCCTGACCGGTCGCTGGGGATTCCAATGGGCAAACGTCGCCTCGGAACCCCTCGTCGATGGCTTCTCGGGCGGCGCCCATATCCTCGACCTTTCGACCGGCCGGACGCTCGAATGGATCAGCACTGGGCGCTGGCTCGCGGACCGGCTTCCCGACGGAGGCGGGCGATGAGCATTCCCGACTATGCCCGCGCCAATTTCCAGACGCTGCTGCGCGCCGCGACCAGCGGCGACCTGGCGCTGATGGAATGCACCGAAATCGCGACGGGCGAGACCCGCTACGTCATCTGCGCCGTGGGGCGCGATGACGGCGACTATATGTTCACGCCGTTCGGCCACCTGGCCGATGGCAATCCGTTCGAGCTTTATCGTCCGCCCGAGGCCTCGACCTGAGGGCGAACGCGCTCGTAGAGGTCTGCGACAATCGCCCGGGCCCTGGCCGGAAACGCGGCGTCGCCGGCCGGCACGACGAAGCTGTCGAAAGCGTGCCTCGGATAGTAGCCGTTCAGCACGCAGACGATCCCGTCCAGCCCAGCCCCGGGCGACGAGGAATGCCTTCAGCACCAGCTCGGTGGCGATGGCGATCGCGTAACAGATCTCGCGCGCATCGCCGCGATCAGCCGAGTCTGCGCCCCGCAGGAAACCTTCGCCATTGGCAAGGAACACAGCCGCGAGCTCGCGGTCGATGTCGCCCGCCGCTACCAGACCGCGACCTCCCACTGGCCGTTGACCCTGGCAAAGCCGATCGGCCGATTCTGCGGCGCCGCGCCGGCCTTCGTCGGGTCCATGACGAGCTGCGTCATGCAGGTCACGCCGGGCCCGACACCGCCAGGCGAGCAGTCGCCGAGCTTCAGCGTCGCGCGTTCGAGCGAAGTCCCCGTGAACCGGCGATGGCGCCGCACGGCCGCCGTCGCTTCTTCCTCGCTCGGTTGCGCCACGCCCGCCGCCACGGCCGGCGATGCCGCAGCGGGCGACACGGCGACCGGCGAGATCACCGGCCGGAGAACAAAACCCGCGCCGAATCCGGCCGTCAGGCATCCCGCCGCAATGATGCCGATCGCGCTTCCCTTCATACCGTCTGCCTTTCTCGCCCGGCGCGGCGAGCCTTCGAAGAAGACGCCGCGGCCAATTTTTTTTCCCAACCAAGATTAGCGTCCCATCGCTCCCGCCGGAAGCCGGAGCGATGGGACGGGCGCCGACCGCGCCAGAGTGAGAGGTCTGCCGGCACGGGTTTGAGCCCGTCCGGTCGAGAGAGAGCGCCGGGCCGGCTCGTCCGTCTCCTGCTCTTTCGAGGTATCCTCCATGCTTCACGCTCCCGTCTCCGGAGCCGCTCCGGCGGCCTCGCTTCCGCTCGCGCCCGACGCGCCTCCGGCCGCCGCCATTCTCGCCGCCGCCGGCTATCTCCTCCCTCACCTCGAACTGGGCCGCGCGATCGACGCCGCCATCCTGCGCTCCGCCATGGAGCACGCCTTCGGCGCGTCGGATGCCAGCGGCGCCTGGGACTGGAAATCGGCCTATGACGCCTGCGAGGCCGCGACCGTCCTCTTCCTGCGCAAATACGGCAAGGCGCTTTTCCGCAAAGCCGCATCTCCGGCTGCACGGCTCACCGCGCTGGCCAAGATCGTGAGATTGCTCCCGACCCACACACGCCGCTCCGAGGAGGCCCAGGCCTTCCAGCAATTCTCGACACCGATCCCACTTGGCCTTGCGGCGCTCACCGCCGCATCGATCACGCCTGCGGATCGCGTGCTGGAGCCGTCGGCCGGGACAGGCTTGCTTGCCGCGCTCGCCGACGTCGTCGGCGCTGGCGTTTCTCTCAACGAGCTGGCCGAGACCCGGGCCGATTTGCTGGCAGCGCTTTTCCCGGCAGTCGCCGTGACGCGCTTCGACGCCGCTCAGATCGACGATCATCTCGATCGCGCTGCTGTCCCGAGCGTCGTCATCATGAATCCCCCATTCTCGGTCATGGCGAACGTCTCCGGGCGCGTCGCCGACGCCGCCTTTCGCCACCTTGCCTCGGCGCTGGCGCGGCTGGCGCCGGGCGGCCGGCTGGTCGCCATCACCGGCGCGAGTTTCTCGCCCGAGTTGCCGGCCTGGCGGGACAGCTTCGTCCGGCTACAGGAGCGTGGCCGCGTCGTGTTCACCGCGGCGATCGCGGGCTCGGTCTATGCCAAGCACGGCACGACCATCGAAACGCGGCTGACCGTCATCGACAAGGCGCCGGCCGAAGATGCCGAGCGCTTTCCAGAGTCCCCTGGTATCGCGCCGGACGTGGCGACGCTGCTCGCGTGGATCGATCGGCATGTGCCGCCCCGCATGGCCGTTGCGCTGCCAAAGATCGTGCCTGACGCCACACCGCGCACCGTGCGCGGCTATCTCACCCGGGCCGCAACCGCCGCACCTGTCCGCCGCACCGCGCAAGTCGAGGGCGTGCCGCTCGACTATGAGACCGTCGACTGGACGCCGCCCGAGGGCGACCGCCTGTCGGACTCGATCTACGAGGCCTATGCGCTCCAGTCGATCCGCATCCCGGACGCGCAGGCCCATCCCACCAAATTGGTGCAATCGGCCGCCATGGCATCGGTCCCCCCGCCGAAGCCAACTTATCGCCCCACGCTTCCGGCCGCGATCGTCACAGACGGCATCCTCTCCGATGCCCAGCTCGAAACGGTCATCTATGCCGGCGAGGCTCATGGCGAATATCTCGTCGGCGCCTGGACCGTGGACGAGACCGGCGATCTCGTCACCGCCGCGCCGGACGATGCACCGAACGCGGTTCGCTTCCGCCGTGGCTTCATGCTCGGCGACGGCACCGGCGCCGGCAAGGGCCGCCAGTCGGCCGGCATCATCCTCGACAACTGGCTACAGGGCCGCCGCAAGGCCGTCTGGATCTCCAAATCCGACAAGCTGCTCGAAGACGCCCAGCGCGACTGGTCGGCGCTCGGCATGGAGCGCCTGCTGGTCACGCCGCTGTCGCGCTTCCCTCAAGGGACCGCCATCCGGCTGAACGAAGGCGTCCTATTCACCACCTACGCCACGCTACGGTCCGACGACCGTGGCGAGAAGCTTTCACGGGTCAAGCAGATCGTCGAATGGTTGGGCTCCGACTTTGATGGAGTGATCATTTTCGACGAGTCCCACGCGATGCAGAACGCCGGCGGTGGCAAGGGAGAACGGGGCGATGTCGCCCCATCGCAGCAAGGCCGTGCGGGCCTGCGGCTCCAGCACGCGCTGCCCAATGCCCGCGTCGTCTACGTCTCGGCCACGGGCGCGACGACCGTCCACAATCTCGCCTACGCCCAGCGGCTCGGCCTATGGGGCGGCGACGATTTTCCCTTCGCCAATCGGGCCGAGTTCGTCGAGGCGGTGGAGAATGGCGGCGTCGCGGCCATGGAGGTGCTCGCCCGCGACCTGCGCGCGCTCGGGCTCTATACCGCCCGGTCGCTCTCCTATGACGGCGTCGAATATGAGTTGGTCGAGCACCAGCTCACGCCCGAGCAGACTCGCATCTACGACGCCTATGCCGGCGCCTTCGCCATCATCCACAATCACCTCGACGCGGCGATGCAGGCCGCCAACATCACCGGCGACAGCGGCACGCTGAACCGGCAGGCGAAGTCCGCCGCGCGTTCGGCCTTCGAGAGCGCCAAGCAGCGCTTCTTCGGTCATCTGCTGACCAGCATGAAGACGCCGACGCTGATCCGCTCAATCGAGCAGGACCTGGCCGACGGGCACACCGCCGTCATCCAGATCGTCTCGACCGGCGAAGCGCTGATGGAACGGCGCCTGGCTGAGATCCCTACCGAGGAATGGAACGACGTCCGCGTCGACATCACGCCGCGCGAATATGTCCTCGACTATCTCGCCCATTCCTTCCCGGTGCAGCTCTACGAGCCGTTCTCCGACAGCGAGGGCAATCTGTCGTCGCGGCCGGTCTACCGGGAAGGCCAGCCGGTCGAGAGCCGCGAGGCGATAGCCCGCCGCGACGAGCTGATCGAGCGTCTCGCATCGCTGGAGCCCGTGCCCGGCGCCCTCGACCAGATCGTCCAGCGTTTCGGCACCGACGTCGTCGCCGAGGTCACCGGTCGCTCGCGGCGCGTGGTGCGCAAGGGCGAGCGCCTTGCGGTCGAGAACCGGGCGGGGTCGGCCAATCTCGCCGAGGCGGCCGCCTTCATGGACGACCAGAAGCGCATCCTCGTATTCTCGGATGCCGGCGGCACGGGCCGCAGCTATCACGCCGACCTTGCGGTGAGGAACCAGCGCCTGCGCATCCACTATCTGCTGGAGCCGGGCTGGAAGGCCGACGCAGCGATCCAGGGGCTCGGCCGCACCAACCGCACCAACCAGGCGCAGCCGCCGCTTTTCCGACCGATCGCCAGCGACGTGAAGGCAGAGAAGCGCTTCCTCTCGACGATCGCACGCCGGCTCGACACCCTCGGCGCCATTACGCGCGGACAACGCCAGACCGGCGGACAGGGCCTGTTCCGTCCCGAGGACAACCTGGAAAGCCCATACGCGCGCGATGCGCTGCGCCAGCTCTATCTGCTGCTCGTCCGCGGCAAGGTCGAAGGCTGCTCGCTTGACCGCTTCGAGTCCGCCACCGGGCTGAAACTCATGGATGACAACGGCATCAAGGACGAGCTGCCGCCGATCACCACCTTCCTCAACCGGCTGCTGGCGCTCACCATCGACCTTCAGGGCGTGCTGTTCACGGCGTTCGAGCAACTCCTGACCGCCAAGGTCGAGGGCGCGATCCGCAGCGGCGTCTATGACGTCGGGCTTGAGACGCTGCAGGCCGAGAGCTTCGTCGTTACCGACAGCCAGGTCATCCATACCCATCCTAGCACCAGCGCTGAAACCCGGCTGCTCACCATCACCCGGCGCGAGCGCAATCGACCAACGAGCCTCGCCGACGCGCTCGACCATCTCTCCGATCCACGCGCACGGCTCCTGGTCAACGGCCGCTCCGGGCGCGCCGCCGTGCAGGTTCCCGCGCCGTCGATGATGCTCGACGATGGCGAGATCGAGCGCCGCGTCTGTCTGATCCGGCCGATGGAGCACCATCACGCGCCGCTGCGCTTGATGGACGAGAGCCATTGGGAGGAAGCCGATCGAGCCGCCTTCGCCGCAGCGTGGTGCGCGGAGCTGAACGACGTGCCGGAGTTCTCCGACAGCACGATCCATATCGTCGCCGGCCTGCTGTTGCCGATCTGGAAGCGGCTGCCGAACGAGTCGACCCGTGTCTACCGACTCCAGACCGATGCCGGCGAGCGCATCATCGGCCGCCGCGTCTCGCCGGCCTGGGCGGCGAACGCCGTCACGACGGGCGCTGCGTCGCTGACACCGGAGCAGGCCTTCACCGCTCTGATGGACGGCACGACGATCCTCGATCTCACTGAGGGCCTTCAGCTTCGGCGTGCGCGCGTCATGAGCGTTCAGCGTTTGGAGCTGACCGGCTTCACCGAGGCGATGCGGGACCGGCTGCGCGCCTATGGCCTGTTCAGCGAGATCATCTCGTGGAAGCTCCGCTTCTTCGTGCCGGTCGACGCCACCGGGCCAGCCATCCTCGCCAAGCTGCTCGACACCTTCCCGGTCGCGCGCATCTCCGAGCGGGAGGCTGCGTGATGGCACGTCAGGACGCTTCCGATCTTGCCCATCGTCTCGGCCGGCAGGCCGAGGCGGTGTGCCGGCATTATCTCTCCAGCGGCCGCCGCGAGGGCGGCTACTGGCTGGTCGGCGACGCGCGCAACACACCCGGCCGCTCGATGTATGTCCGGATCAAGGACACGCCAAAAGGGCCAGCCGGCAAATGGACCGACGCGGCGACGGGCGAACACGGCGATCTTCTCGACGTCATCCGCGAGAGCTGCGGCTTGGTCGATTTCAAGGACGTCGCCGACGAAGCCCGGATCTTCCTCAGCATGCCGCCGCCGGAGCCGGCGACCCGCGAGCACCAGCGGCAGAGCCCGGCGCCGCATGGCTCGCCTGAAGCGGCCCATCGGCTAGTTCGCATGTCGCAGCCGATCTACGGCACGCTCGTGCAGGCGTATCTACGGGAACGCGGCATTACGGATTTACGCGGAACCGGAAGCCTGCATTACCACCCGCGCTGCTACTATCACTCCGATGAGCACTCGCCGACCGAAACCTGGCCGGCGATGATCGCAGCCGTCACCGACCTCGACGGAAGGATCACCGGGGTGCATCGCACCTGGCTCGATCCCCGCCGCCGCGACAAGGCGCCGATCGACACGCCGAGGCGGGCCATGGGCGATCTTCTCGGCAATGCGGTCCGCTTCGGAACGGCAAGCGATGTAATGGCGGCCGGCGAAGGCATCGAGACCGTCCTGTCGATCCGGCAGGTCTTGCCCGACATGCCAATGATGGCGGCGCTCTCGGCAGCGCATCTCGCCGCCATCCTGTTCCCAGACACATTGCGGCGGCTCTACATCGTCCGCGACAACGATCCCGCCGGCGACGGGGCACGCGATAACTTGATCGAACGGGCGAATGCGGCCGGGATCGAGGCGATTGTCATCTCGCCGGAGTTGGGCGACTTCAACGAGGATCTGCGCGCCCTCGGCCTGAACGCATTGCGCATGGAAGCCCGGTTGCAGGTCGCACCGCAGGACGTCACACGCTTTTTGGCGCTTGCGGCATAGCCGGCAGGAAGGACGGTGACGCGTTGTCGACGTGCCGCGTCCGGATGCATCGTTCCGTTTAAAAGGACCGCGCCTCGGCCTTCGAGAGGGCGATCGGCCCACAAGCCGGCCAGCCGGGCAATGGCGGCGGCCGACTATTTTCCGGCGCGGCCTGAAGGCCGCTTTCCATCGCGAGGCAAAATAGCCGGCCTTAGCCATCGAGCCCTGCGCTTACGCTCCGGGTGCCCGGCCGTCCGGCCCGTGGGCTTCGTCGCCATGAAGGCCGCGACGGTCGCGGTCCTATCGACGGAGCATCCCATGGACACGCACGACGACTTCGAACCTCATCACGAATCCTCACCCACCGACCATGTCCTCAACGAACTCCAGCTCCACGGCTACCGCCCCTTTGCCGACGAGCCCGACCAGCGGCTTCTGCCCGACGGCAATCAGGTCGCGAGCGCCGTTGCCGACATCTTCGACGCCCTGATCGGCACCCTGGAGGACACGCGCCTCGAACCCGACCTCGACGATCTCCTATGGTCGACCGTCAACGTCTTCCACCGCGCCACCGACCGGATCGGCCGGGAACTGGACGACAACGAGCAGGCCCAGAAGCGGGCCCAGCGCGAACAGGACGGCAGCGAGGTGAAATCCGTCGAACTGGAGCGCTTGATCGCAGAGGGCATGACGCTGATCGAGCGCCAGAACGCCTTCGAGCTCATGCGCGACCAGGGCGCCGAACACTATGAGCGCCACGTCGGCAAGCCCTGGCTCCCGCGCAGTGGATCGAAGGTCAACCATCGCAATCTCACCTCAGCGATGATCGACAGCCGCGATTTCCTGATGGCGAAGAAGCGCGCCGACCAGGAGGTGCTCCTGCCACCGGGCCCGAAGATCGTCGTCACCGGCGGGCTCGACTATGACGACCACCGGCTGATCTGGGCCAAGCTCGACCAGGTCCACGCGAAGCACCCCGACATGGTGCTGATCCATGGCAAGTCGCCGAAGGGCGCCGAGAAGATCGCCTCGCTCTGGGCAAAGAATCGCAACGTGCCGCAGATCGGCTTCGCCCCCGACTGGACGAAGCACGGCCGGGCCGCGCCGTTCAAGCGCAACGACGCGATCCTGGAGATCGTGCCCAAGGGCATAATGCACTTCCCAGGCACAGGTATCCACGACAACCTCGCCGACAAGGCCAAGAAGCTCGGCATCCCGGTCTGGAAGTTCGGCGGCGCGTAAGCGCTGTCCAACACCTGATCCGAACAGCCCTGCCGACCGCCGCGTTACGCTGTCCGCAGGGCGTCCGAATTCTCCTCGAGAAAGATGCTGTCACTCACGCATATCGCGATGCGAGACTTTACCGCTCCTCGATACGCCCTACGGCCGACACACCTGTGGCCAGTTCCCCGCATAGTGACGTCCACGCGGTTGCGTGGTTCAGAAGCGCCTTTTGCAAGTATGCGAGGGTCACCTTCTGCACGAGCGCAACACGCTCGGGATTTTCGTCAGTGGTTTCGGTGACCTCATATCCGGAGATGCCGCCGAGCATATGCTCTCCGCCAAGCAGCGTCAGCAGCGCTTGCCCGCCCGGACTGAGACGGAATGGATCAGCGAACCAGTCCGGGCCACGAACCGTTAGCGGCGACACGTCGGCATCACCTGCCACCACCAGCGTCGGCGTCATCATATTGTCGAAGCCGGAGTTGAGATAAGGAGTCTTCTCGATCGCCAGAGGGCTCAGGTCGGAGCCGCCCCGTCCGCCCGATGCGAGCAGTATCCCGGCCCTGACGCGCGGATCGGACATATCTTCGCCCACTCCGCCCGGATCAAGCATCCGTGCGCCCAACAACATGCTCGTCGTCTGTCCGCCGAAAGAGTGCCCCGCTGCGGCGACCAGACCTTTGTCCGTCCGCCCCTCAAGGCCCGGGACCAGCCGCTCGATCAAGTCAAGATCGTCGAGGATGCGCTTCATGTCGTCGACGCGCGTTCGCCAGATTAGCGGTCGTCGCGGATCGTCCTCCGCAAGACCGAGTCGCTTCGCGTCGAGATGGGTCGGCTGGATCACGACAAAGCCGCGCGCGGCCCAATAGTCGGCCAGTGGCGCATAACCGTCCATCGAGGAGCCGAACCCATGCGAAAACACGATGGTCGGCAGTCCGTCGCCTAGAACAGGTGCGGACACGCGCAGTTGCAGGTCTTCTCCCCGCCCCGCTGCCGGCAATGCGAGCGACCGTACCGATTGAACGGGTGTCGGCGCTTCCATGTTTGCGTCTCGGTGGATCGGCCGGCCGGTCATGGTTGCATCCTTTCAGATGGAGACCGGCCGCGAACAGAAGCTCTGCGATGGAGCGATCGGTCTGGATTCTAGACCTGATCTCGATATATGACTGCAACAGCCGTTGCTAGAACGCATATTTTTGGAGCCAAGTCATATGGATGTGACTTCATCAGGCGATCTGCCTACGGACTGCGCCGGAGTAGGAGACGTCCTGGCGCGCATCGGGGACAAATGGACGGTGCAGATCGTCGTCGCCCTCCACCGCCAACCGAGGCGCTTTAACGAGATAAAGCGCCTTGTCGCCGGCATCTCGCAGCAGATGCTGACCCGCACGCTCAAAGCGCTGGAGCGAGACGGCCTGGTCAAGAGGGTTGTGCACGACAAGACACCGCCTCAGGTCGAGTATTCCCTAACCGCTCTCGGCCTATCGCTGTCGACGCCGCTTCGGGCGTTGGCCGCTTGGGCGATCGACCATCGCTCATCGATCCGCGACAATCGCCATTCATACGATGATAATCAATAGCCGCGCGGGCGCAGCCCATGCGCTTCGGCCCGGTGGTGCCGACGTGTCGAACCCAACTCACCTCCGACAATGTCAACATAGTGCTGCGCAGCGTGGAAGCCGGGCTGGGGCTCGACATTGCGATAGATGACTAATGTGCATGAGCGGCTGGCCACTGGGCGCCCCTGTGGGGAAAGACGCCCGGCACCCCTCAACTGCCAGTCCGCAGGTCCACGTTTTTCAGCGGCAGCTGCCGCACGCGTTTGCCCGTGGCGGCAAAGATCGCGTTCATGACCGCAGGAGCCGCCACCGCAATCGTGGGCTCGCCGACACCGCCCCAGAACCCGCCCGATGGCATGGCGACGACCTCGACCTCCGGCATCTCGTCGAGCCTGAGCACGTTGTAGGTGTCGAAGTTCTGCTGCTCGATGCGGCCCTCTTTGACCGTGCACTCGCCGTAGAGCATGGCGGAGAGGCCATAGACGAACGAGCCGACTATCTGAGCTTCCACCTGCTGCGGGTTGACGACGTGACCGGGATCGGTCGCCGCGACGATGCGGTGGATCTGCAGCTTGCCCTGGGTGACCGAGACCTCCGCGGCACCGGCGACGTAGGCGCCAAAGCCCATGATCTGGGCGATGCCGCGATGCCGACCCGCAGGTGCCGGGGTGCCCCAACCGATGCCTTTGGCAGCCGCATCGAGTACCGCGAGGTGCTTGGGATGACGGCTCATCAACCGGCGGCGAAACTCCAGCGGATCAACGCCGGCGGCCTGCGCCAGCTCGTCCATGAAGCACTCGAGATAGATGGCGTTCTGGTTGAGGTTGACTCCGCGCCAGGCCCCCGGCCTCACATGCGTGTTGCGCATCGCGTGGTCGATCAGGAGGTTCTGGATCGTGTAGCCGATCGCCATCTCGTTGCCGTCCGCAACCAGGCCCTGGAACACCAGGGGATCACCATTGGCGCTCATCAGGTTGGGCATCGCGTAGTGGGCGATGGATTGCCCAGAGATGCGCATGTGCAGCGCTTCGAGATTGCCCTGGGCGTCCAGCGAACCGCGCAGGCGGCACTGCGTGATCGGATGGAACCGACCCTGCATCATGTCCTCTTCGCGGGTCCACATCATCTTCACCGGCGTGCCGGGTATCTGCTTGGCGATGAGGGTCGCCATCCGCACGTAGTCGCTCTGCAGCCGGCGGCCGAAGCTGCCGCCGATGCGCATGGTGTGGATCTCGCATGCCTCGGGCGGAACGCCTGCCGCGGTCGACATGATCGCGAGCGCCGCCTCGGCCATCTGGGTCGGTCCCCACATCTCGCAACGCTCGGGCGTCCAGCGAACGGTGGCGGACAGTACCTCCATGGGCGCGTGGTTCTGGTAGGGATAGCTGTAATCGGCCTCAATGAGCCGCGACGCCTTGGCGAGCGTGCCGCGGGCATCGCCCTGGCGGTTGCCGATGAAGTTGGTCTCGGCAGTGAGCCCCTCCTTCAGCTGCGCGGCAATGGTCTCGCTGGAGACCTTGGCGTTCTCGCCTTCGTCCCAGACGATCGGCAACGCCTCAAGCGCGGTCTTAGCGCGCCAGAAGGTGTCGGCGACCACGGCCACGGTTTCATCGTCGACCTTCAGCACATGCCGCACGCCGCGCATGCCGGTGACCTTGCTGGCGTCAAAGCTCACCAGCTTGCCGCCATGGACGGGACAGGCCTTCGGCAGCGCAACAAGCATGCCGGGCATTGCGAAATCGATTCCGTAGACCAGCGAGCCGTTGAGCTTGTCGGCGGTGTCGAGCCGCCTGAGCGGCTTGCCGGCGATCGTCCAGTCCTTCGGATCCTTCAGGGTCACATTGGCCGGCACCGGCAGCTGGGCTGCGCGCGTGGTCACCGCGCCATAGGTCACGCTGCGGCCGGTGCGCGCATGGGTGACCAAGCCGTTGGCGCCGGCGCATTCCGACGCGGGGACGCCCCACGCTTCGGCCGCAGCCTGCACCAGCATGACGCGCGCGGTGGCGCCGGCCATGCGGACGTAGTCCTGTGATCTGCGGATCGCGGTTGAGCCGCCGGTGGCCATGTCGCGCCAGGGCCGGTTGCGGCGGCGGTTCTCGCCGGGCTTCACCAGCTCGAATCCGACATCTGCCCAGTTGCAGCCGAGTTCCTCGGCTATCAGCTGTGCCAGGCCCGTGAGCGCGCCCTGTCCCATCTCCGCGCGCGCGGTGCGGATGATGACCTTGTTGTCGGGCTGGATGACGATCCAGGCGTTGACCTCGCGGTCGGTCGTCTGTGCGAGTGACTGGCGCGGACCCGACAGAGAGAACGCCAGCGTGAACGCGCCGGCTGCCGAGGTTGCCAGGAACGCGCGGCGGGTGGGCGACGGGAGGGTCGTGTTCAACATGACAGGCGCTCCTTAGCCGCGGTTGGCTGCAAGACGGGTCGCCGCCAGCTTCACGCCGGCGAGGACGCGCGGATAGGTCCCGCACCGGCAGATGTTGCTGATCTCGCTGCGGATCGCCTCGTCGGTCGGGTTGGGGTTCTGGGCGAGCAGGGAAGCGGCCGCCATGATCATGCCGGTCTGGCAGAAGCCGCACTGCGCGACGTCGAGCTCTGCCCACACCTCCTGGACAGGATGGGGTTTCTCGTTGCCCAGGCCTTCGATCGTGACGATCTTCTGGTCCTCGGACACCGCGCTCGCGGGCATCGAGCAGGAGCGCACCGCGCCGCCATCGATATGCACGGTGCAGGCGCCGCACTGGGCGACGCCGCAGCCATACTTGGTGCCGGTGAGACCGGCGTGCTCTCGGATCACCCACAACAGCGGGGTATCGTCCTCGACGTCAAAATCCACGATTTTGCCGTTGATGTTGAGCTTGACCATGCGGTTCTCCCAACCGTTGCAGGCGTCAGTTTGAGGCGTTCAGGTTTTGCGGATCGGCGATGATGCTGACGCCCTCGCCGGTATTGGGCATCCTTTCCTGAACGCCCTTCGAACTACATTTCTTGTTCCCACCAGCCGCGGGTGTTCACGTTAGCCGCGTCAGCGAGAGCCTCCAGCTCGACAATGTTGTCGCTGGTGAGCGTCATGCTGGTGGCTCGGACCAGGCCATCGACGTAGTGGGGCTTGGTGACGCCGATGATCGGCGTCGCGCCCTTGGCGATGGCCCAAGCTGTCGCGACATCAGGCGCTGTTGCACCGTGGCTTTGGCCGATCGAGTCGAGCTTGTCGGTCAGCGCCTTCAACTGAGGCAGCATGCCGTTGTAAGCCTGCGCCCGGTTTGTGCCTTCCGGCAGCGGGTTGTCCGGATTGTACTTGCCGGTCAGGGCGCCCTGTTCGAGCACCATATAGGCGAAGAACGGGATGCCCTGATTGCGGCAGTAGTCCAGGATGCCGGCATCCTCGGGGCTGCGGTAGACCAGGCTGTAGTGGTTCTGGACCGCCTCGACCCGGAACCCGGCTTCGCCGAGAATCTGGTCGGCTTGCTTGATTTGGCTCAGGTTATGGTTCGAGACGCCGACATGTTTGACCTTGCCGCTCTTCAGCAACGGGATCAGGTGCGGAGTCCACCGCGCCACGTCGGCTGGATTGTGAATCCAGTAGAGGTCGATGTAGTCGGTACCGAGGCGGGCCAGGCTTTGCTCCAGCATGTCCGCCATCGGATCGTCGCCGGTTCCCGCAGCCTGCGGGGTGAACTTCGTGGAGAGCTGATAGTCGCTGCGGGCGAAACGCTTTAACACTTCCCCGAGTACGGTCTCTGAACGGCCCATGCCGTACACGATGGCGGTGTCCCAGAGAGTAAGTCCGGCCGCATGTGCCTTGTCGGCCACCTCTTCCAGGCCCGCCTGCGTCATCGGGCTGCCGAAGTAGCCGTCGCCAGTCTCGCCACTGTCGCCCCAGGCCCAGGTGCCCAGTGCGACTGCGGGGATCTTGAGATTATCTATTGCCATGTTTGTCCCATACTTGTTCTGCGGCCGGGGCCTGCCGTGACCCCACGCGTCCCAGACATTGTGATACGCAGGAGCCCAAACCGTTAGCCTGATGCGCCGGGATTTCTGCCCGATCCTACGGGAATTTGCGGTTTCGCGTTGCCGCAGATCCGCGTGCGTGCGATGGTCGGCTCATGGAAACACTGAAGGAAATTTCTGCGATAATCGCTCGATCTGTCTTGAAGGACGGCTTCCAGGCCACCCCTATCGAGCGCGTGACGCTTGTTCGATCCTCCACAGTCACGATGCCGATGCCGAATGTTTACCGGCCGCAACTGTGCCTCGTCGCGCAGGGGCGCAAAGAGGTCACGCTGGGCGACCGCGTGTTCAGCTATGCACCGGGGCGCTACGGCGTTGTGACTTACGATTTGCCAGCTATAGGCCATGTGGTCGAAGCGACGCCTGACAAGCCCTATCTCTGCCTGTACCTTGACTTCGATCCGATGATGCTGGGCGACTTGGCGTCGCGCGTGCCGCCGCCGCCAGGAGCGCCATCCCCGCCCATAGGAAAAACGGTGTCCGATGCCGGCGCCGGTCTGCTCGATGCGGCGCTGCGCCTGCTGCGCCTGCTCGATGATCCGGCGGCGCTGCCCGTGCTCGGGCCGCTTGCCGAGCAGGAGATCCTCTATCATCTCCTCGCCGGCCCGGATGGCGCAAGGATGCGCCACATCACCTCCGGCCAGGGTAAAGTGGCGCAAGTCGGCCGCGCCATCGCCTGGATCGGCAAGAACTTCCGGGAACGGTTCAGCATCGAGCGGCTTGCTGCGGAAGTGGGCATGAGTCCGTCGAGCCTGCACGAACATTTTCGCGCCGTGACGGCGATGACCCCGCTGCAGTTCCAGAAGCAACTCCGGCTGCAGGACGCACGCAGTCTGATGCTGGTCCAGGACATCGATGTCGCGACTGCCGCCTTGAGCGTGGGGTACGAAAGCCCATCGCAGTTCAGTCGCGAATATCGCCGCCACTTTGGAGAACCGCCTGCCCGCGACATAGCTCGCTTGCGCGCTTCGCCGGGCCTGGCAGTGGTGGCTTGAGGTCAGCTAACCGACGTCGGCGTACTAGCGTTTAGCTAACTAGAGCGATGCGCTCCGGGTCCGTCGACGCTCGTCAGTGCGCACCACCCCGCTTTTCTGCGCTGATCCTTGAGTCCGACCGATCGCTTGACGCCATCAACCCATAAAGGGTCGGCTATGCGAGCATGCCGCCGCTGCGGCTGCGCCTACGCGGTGATTGCAGCGCTCAGTCCGACACATCGGGCGCCTGTCAGCGGGGGATGGTCCTCCGCTCGAAACAGGAGCCGGACCGATGTCCCTCAACGACGCTCACGCCTTCGCCTTCAGCCTCGCCACCACGCTGATGGCCGCCATCGTCATCTTCCAGGCCGGCGACGGCACGCTGTCGGTCACGCCCGCCTGCGAATATGACGGCGACCCCGCCGCCATCGTCCATGAGATCGACCCCTTCGCCCCCTGACCGGGGCGACCCGGTCGCAGGTGCGGAAATCGCCGACGATTCCCGCTCCCGGCACGCGCGCTCTTGCGCTATACTTCAGCCGCGCCGTGGTGGTGGTGGAAGGCGCGACCGTCAGACCTTGTCCATACGGAGGCCACCACCATGATCATCCTCGCAATACTTGCATCCCTCGCAGCGATAGGCCTGCTTTGCTGGCTGCTGTTCACGCTGGCCGTTTTCGCGCTGCCGGCGTTCGTCGGTGTGACCGCGGGCGCTTGGGCGCACGGCACCGGCACCGGCATCCTCGGGGCCATCCTGGTCGGCGCCGTCGCGGCCGCCATCACGCTCGCCGTCGGGCATCTGCTCATCACCTTCGTCCGGCCTATGTGGCTGAAGCTGATCGTGGCCGCAGCCTTCATCGCGCCCGCGGCGATCGCCGGCTTCCATGCCACCCATGGCATCGTGAAGCACCTCATGCCGTCCGACGCGTGGCAGATCACGTTCTCCGTCATCGGCGCGATCGCGGTCGGCATCACCGCCTTCGTACGGGTCGCTGGAATGGCGGCACCGGCCCCGTCCAGCCGGGATCTTGCACGGGCCTGATCTTCGTCATCGCCGTCAGGAGGATCAGGGTAACAGTGGGTGTGGTCGCCCGCGTCGTCTCAAGTCGGAGCGATGGGCGTGCGCGGCGCGGATCGACGCTGGGCCCGTAAAAGCGGTCCTCGCTGGAGCGTTGCGGCAGCAGAGCCGTGTCTTACCGGGCACCGGACATCCGGCGCGGCAATCTCCTTGGTGGCGGCGGAAGGCCAGGATGCAGCAGCGTCGGCCTGGCGGAAGGAGACGAACCCGGTGAGCATGTCGTGGCGCCGGTTTGCCGATGCGGGACGGCCGCCATCTTCTCCGTTCCCTGACCGTGCCTCGACCGCTCCAAACGGCCTCTTCAATGGCCTGATCTGGCCGAAGGTCGGCTGCGCCTCGATCGCCTATGACGCAACAGCCGCGTCAAACTTTCTTCCCCTGCCGGACCCCCACCCCATGCGACCTGTCGCATGGGGTGGGGGTCCGGCATTCCTCGCGAGACAAGAAAGCCCTCCTTAGCTGTCAGGCCCCATCCCCACCCCAACGCGCAAGCGCATCGGGGACCCCGAGGAAGGGGTGCGCCGTCGATCGCCTCCGACCTGCCGATCGCCATCGAGGCCGCAATGGTGCGGGCTCGGGAACGGAAAACGGAGACTTACAATGGCGACCATCGGCACCTTCAAGAAGACCGGCTCGAACGAGTTCACCGGCGACATCGTCACCCTCAGCGTCCAGGCCAAGAACGTGCGCATCGTCCCAGACCAGCGCGCCACCGGCGAGAACGCTCCCAGCCACCGGGTCCTGGTCGGCCGCGCCGAGATCGGCGCCGCCTGGTCCAAGCGCTCCAACGAGGGGCGCGACTATCTGGGCCTCAAGCTCGACGATCCGAGCTTCAACGCCCCGATTTACGCCAATCTCTTCGACGACGAAGGCGAAGATACCTTCTCGCTGATCTGGTCCCGCCCCAACGGGCGGCGCGGCGACTGAGGCCCCGCGCAAGGCCCCGGCCGAACAGGCCGGGGCCTTCGTCCTACCAACGACCGAATCAGTTCGCACCGCATCGATTCAAGTGACGACCGCCGAGGCTCTTAAAGCTGGCCTCGGCCCCTTAGAGCGACTATTATAGTCGTAGTTCTGGCGTTCGCGTAGGTCCGAGTGGGAGGTGATCATGCATGATCACCGCCCGACAATCGCGGGCCGCACGCGCGTTGCTGGGTTGGACACAGGAGACGCTCGCTGACCGGGCCCGGGTATCTTTGACCGCGCTCAAGCGCCTCGAGTCCGAAAGCGGCCTCGAGGTCTATGAGAGCACGCGCGATGAAGTCCGGCGTGCGTTCGAGCGTGGCGGTATCGTCTTCCTGAACTCCGACCAAGGTGTGGGAGTGATGCTTGTCAACGGGAAGAGAGACGACTGACGCATCGGCGGACAATCACCCCGCTGCGCCGTTATGTCCGCAGTCTGGCGATAGCCTCTGTTCTCAAAACAGCGTTAACAATCCCCTTCAAAATGGATACATCTATCGATGGGGGATACCGTGACCAAAGAAGAATTTCTGGACCAGCCGCCTGACGGCGCAGCGCTCACCGCCTATGACCGGGCGCATCTGAAGCTTTATCTGCGCCTTCTCGACGCTGACGCTGACGGAGCGAACTGGAAAGACGTTGTCGAAACGCTCTTCGGAATCTGTGCCAAAACCGATCCGGAGCGCGCCGCGCGCGTCCACACCGCTCATCTCTCGCGCGCCAAATGGATGACTCAAAGCGGCTACGCCGAGCTTCTTGGCCGCCGCCTCCATTGAGGTGATGCAGAAGTTGCATCACGTAGATCCGACTTCGTTCTTCCCAGCAATGACTCAACTTGGAATCGTCATCGCTTCACAACTCGCGTTGCGTAACATTTGCGCGGAGGCGTCGGAGCATGTCCAAGGAAGAAAGTTGGCGGTCTGAGGCCGCCTATGACTATATTGATCAGCTTACGACAAGCGAACTTGCCTGGGAATTCCTGCGGCGAAACCAGGATTACAGGACGGCCTTTCAGCGACTATTATCCTCCGGGCGATTGACAGACGAAACAGCGACGGCGTTTGCCCAGCAATGGGGGTTATGTTTTCGCAGCAGACCCACGCATCACGGGGCTCGCGCAGCCGATCTTCTGGACCCCGCAAACCGATCCGGCGGCGATCATCCTCCAAAGCGGTCCCGCCCTGTCCGAAGGTTCTCATCTCACCGTTGACGATCTTCGGGCTCACGCTGTCCGAGACCGCGAAGCAGCGCTTCTGCGGCTGAACCTTCACGGCGAGCGTTTCGATGTCAGCCTTTCCGGTTCGATGGAAGGCGACGCGCTCGCCGCGGTGATCCCGCTCGACGAGATGACACCGGACCGCCTGACGGCGTTGGGCCGGTTCTGGTCAGCCGCGACAGGCCGAGCGGTGCCGGCGGACCCGCGCATGACGCCCCAGCGGCTTCAACGGGCGCGACAGATGTTACGCGCAGTCGACGCCCGCGAGACGGGCGCCACCTACCGGGCCATCGCCCAGTTTCTTTTCCCCCAGCATGAGAACGACGCGACGTCGTGGGTTGGCAGCGCCATTCGCGAAACCACCATTCGTCTCGCCCGCGACGGCGTGAAGCTCGTTCGCGGCGGATACCGGGCGCTGCTGCGCCGTCCCCGACGCGAACGCTGACACCCGCCCGGGTGTCGAATTTAGCTTCCTTACTTCGACATCGTCCGAGGCGCCGTCTTCGCGCCACCGTGCTCGCAACCCGCCGCTCGTTCGCAGCGGCCTCCCGCGAGACTACGGAGGTTCGATCATGGCCGAAAAAGCCGCCAATCTACCGCCACGATACCTAAGAACGCAGGAGGCGGCCCGCTTCCTCGGCCTTTCCGAACGCACACTCGAAAAACATCGCACCTACGGCACGGGCCCGACCTATCGGAAGCTCGGCGGCCGCGTCGTCTATTCGGTCGACGACCTCCAGACCTGGGCGGATCGCGGTCTCGTCACTTCGACCTCCGATCCGCGCGGCGGGACCGTCCTTCCGGCAAAGCGCCAGGCGGCCGCTCCTACCGCTGCTGGCCGCTTCCCGCGCTGACCTCCTCACGATGTCGGCGCGCCATCACCACAGCGAACGCGAGCAGCTCGATCTCTTCCGGGCGCTGCCCGGCGATCTCGCGCCGCGCGACGCGCAGGACCTGATGGCGTACCCGTTCTTCGCGCTCGGCAAGTCGAAGCGGCTGGCGCCGATCGACTTCAAGGCGGGCTCGATCGTCATCCGCGTCGAAGCCGTCCCCGAGCACGGCATGGCCACCATCTGGGACGCCGACGTGCTGATCTGGGCCGCCTCCCAGATCGTCGAGGCGCGCGATCACGGCCTGCGGCCGTCGCGCCTGATGGCGACCACCCCCTACGAAATTCTGCAGTTCATCGGCCGCGGCGTCAGCTTGCGCGACTACGACCGATTGAAAGCCGCGCTCGACCGACTCCAGTCGACGACGGTGGCGACGTCGATCCGCCAGCCGACCGAGCGGCGGCTGCACCGCTTCTCCTGGATCAACGAGTGGAAGGAGCGCGCCGACGGCAAAGGCCGGCCACTCGGCCTCGAGCTCATCGTGCCGGACTGGTTCTACGCTGCCGTTCTCGACGACGCGCTCGTACTGACCATCGACCGCGACTATTTCGGCCTGACGGGCGGCCTGGAGCGCTGGCTCTATCGCCTGGTGCGCAAGCACGGCGGTAAGCAGGAGTTCGGCTGGAGCTTCGATTTCCCGCATCTCCACGCCAAGTCCGGCTCGCTCTCGCCGCTCAAGCACTTCGCCTACGACCTGCGCGACATCGTCCGCCGCCAGCCGCTGCCGGGCTATCGCCTGACCATCGAGCAGTGCCTCGGCGGTCCCGAAATCCTCTCCTTCAAACCCATCGATCCGCACGCGCTCGGCATTCCTCGCCAGCGCCGCCGCTCGACCAAGCGCCCTGGGGATAAGCTGTGAATCGTCTCGTGCTATCAGGGACCGGACCCATCGTGCCATCGAGGACCCGATCCTCGTGCTATCAGGGACCGGAATCGTCGAATCCGCTCGCTAAATCAGCAACTTGCGAGCCCCGTAACTTCTCTAACCTAGATTCCTTCGGAATCTTTCTAACGCAAACCGCTTTTTCGCGGCGTGTGGACGAGTCCCCGATCGCCGAGAGACCGTCATGATCGTCGCGCTGCTCAACCAGAAAGGCGGCGTCGGCAAGACGACGATCGCGCTCCATCTTGCCGGCGAATGGGCTAAGCGTGGCCAGCGCGTCACACTCGTCGATGCGGACCCGCAGGGCTCGGCGCTCGACTGGTCGCAGCAGAGGGCGCGGGAAAGCCTGCCTCGGCTCTTCGGCGTCGTCGGCCTGGCGCGCGACACCCTGCATCGCGAGGCGCCGGAGATCGCCCGTGGCGTCGATCATGTCATCATCGACGGGCCGCCGCGTGTCGCTGGGCTGATGCGCTCGGCGCTGCTCGCGGCCGACCTGGTGCTGATCCCGGTGCAGCCATCGCCCTTCGACGGCTGGGCCTCGGCCGAGGCGCTGTCGCTGCTCGGCGAGGCCCGCATCTATCGCCCGCAGCTCGTGGCGCGCTTCGTCCTCAATCGCTGCGCCGCGCGCACTGTCATCGCCCGCGAGACGGCCGAGACGCTCGCCGACCATGACCCGCCGCTGCTCGCCGCCAGGATCGGCCAGCGCGTCGCCTTTGCCGACACCGCGCNGGCCCGCATCTATCGCCCGCAGCTCGTGGCGCGCTTCGTCCTCAATCGCTGCGCCGCGCGCACTGTCATCGCCCGCGAGACGGCCGAGACGCTCGCCGACCATGACCCGCCGCTGCTCGCCGCCAGGATCGGCCAGCGCGTCGCCTTTGCCGACACCGCGCAGACCGGACGGTTGGTCAACGAACTCGACAGCGACAGCGCCGCCGCGCGCGAGATCGCCGCGCTCGTCACCGAGATCGGGAGGATCGCGCCATGACCGCGACGCCTCCGAAGCGCGGCTTCGCCACCCGGCCCGGCGATGCGGAGACGTGGATCAGGGCCGCCGATGCGCCTGCGACACGCGCGCCCGACGCTGCGATCCACTCGGCACGGCTGACGATCGACGTCACGCCGGACCAGCGCGCCCGCATCAAGATCGCCGCCTTCCAGCGCGGCGTCACCGTGGCCGACATGCTGCGCGAGCTGCTCGCGCGCGAATTCCCTGAGAGCGCTGGAGACGCGACATGACCGGCGCCGCCGCCATCCATGCGCGCGGCGAGCCGAGACCGGCCGCGCCGCCGCCCCACGACCTGACCGAGGTCGAACTCACCTGGATCGAGAAGCGTATCGAGAACTGGCTCAGGTTCGGCCGCGTGGTGGGCGAACAGATCCTCGACCGCCGTCGGCGCGTGCTGCGCTTCGCGCCGGACAGCGTGTTGGGCTTCGTGCGCTGGGCCGCCAACGACTACGGCACCATCGCCTCGCATCTCGACGTGCTGCGCACTGTCCGCGCCGGCGAGCCGCAGCAGACCGTGCCCTTCGTGCGTCCTGGCGGCGACATCCTGCTCAAGGTCGAAGGCTGGCCCAAGGTCGAGCGCGTTCTGCAGATGGTCGATGCGATCGAGGCGATCGGCATCGATCCCAGCGATGTCTCGCCCGATCATTGGCGGCACGTCCACAACAGGATGAGCGCCGACGAACAGCCGCGATCCTACACGGCCCAGCACCACAAGGCCTTCCTCCTGCGTCGAGGGGCCGGATCATGAGCCGCTTCGGCTACGTCATGGTCACCTACATGCTGACCATGGGAATGGCGATCGCCGCCTTCGTCGATTTCCCGAAAAAGCTGATCTGGAACGCGTCGGCCAGCACGCCGATCGGGCTCTACAGCATCGCGCCGGCCGACCGGTTCGAGGTCACCGATCTCGTCGCCGTTCGCGCGCCCGAACCGCTCGCCGCCTTCATAGTCGAGCGCGGCTATATCGGCCGCGGCGTGCCACTAATGAAGCGGGTCGCGGGCGTGCCCGGCCAACAGGTCTGCCGCCGCGATCATGCGATCACCGTCGACGGCGTGCCGATGGGCGACGCGCTCGATCGCGACCATCTCGGCCGCTCGCTGCCCGCCTGGCAGGGCTGCCGCCGCATCGCCGAGGGCGAACTTTTCCTGATGAACTGGTCGGTCCGCGACAGCCTCGACGGCCGCTATTTCGGCCCGCTGCCGACCAGCGACGTGATCGGCCGGGCAACGCCGCTCTGGACCGATGAGCAAGGCGACGGCCGCTACGTGTGGCGCGCGCCGACCCGCTGAACTGCCGCTTCCACCCCCAACCGAAGGAGACGACCATGACTCAGATCGGCCAATTCACTCGCACCAAGTCCGGCTATTCCGGGCGGCTCACCGCGCTCGGCATCGACACCGAACTCGCCTTCGTCCCGGCCGAGCCGTCCGAAGCCGAGAACGCGCCGGACTACCGCGTCCTGCTCGGCGGTGACGAAGGCATCGAGATCGGCGCTGGCTGGAAGCATGTCGGTGAGCGTGCCGGCGACTACGTCTCCGTGCAGCTCGACAGCCCGTTGTTACCGCGTCCTCTGCGCGCCAATCTCTTCCGCTCGGGCGACGACAACTCCGCGTGGGGCCTGCACTGGTCGCGCCCCGCCAAGCCGCGCAAGGAGGACTGATCGGTGCGCGCGCCGCATCGATCGCAGCAACACCGGGGCGGCATGCGGAAGTCCCGTGCCGCCCACCGGCTGCTCCTCCTTCTCCTTTCCGGCCTGCCGCTCGCCGCCGCGCCAACGTCGCCGGTGCAGGCTCAGGCCGTGCCACCGGTTCCAGTCCAGGCGAGCGCGCCATTTGCCGTCTTCGTGACGGAGGCCTCGCAGCGCTTCGGCATTCCCTTCGCCTGGATTCGCGCGCTCATGCGCGTCGAGAGCGCCAACGACGTGCGCGCCGTCTCGCCCAAAGGCGCGATGGGACTGATGCAGCTCATGCCCGATACCTGGGCCTATCTGCGCGCCCGGTATCGGCTCGGCAGCGACCCGTTTGATCCCCGCGACAACATCATCGCGGGCACCGGCTATATGCGCGAACTCTATGATCGTTACGGCACGCCGGGCTTTCTCGCCGCCTACAATGCAGGGCCTGGGCGGTACGACGAATATCTCGCCAATGGCCGTCCATTGCCGGCCGAGACGCGCGCCTATGTCGCCCAGCTCGCACCCCTTGTCGGCGGTGACGACGCGTCTCCGGCCGTCGTCGCCGTCGCCGCCGACCCGCTGGCATGGACGCGCGCGCCGCTCTTCATCGGCGCTGCGGATCGCGGTCCTGGCGCAGGTCCGGCGCAGGCGGAGGCGCAGTCGCGTGACGACGACACGGCGGCTCCACCGCGCGATGCGGCGGCGAACGCGAACCCGACCGGCGGCCTGTTCGTCTCCCGGCGGGAGGCTGCAGGCCCGCGATGACCCTCTCACCCGTCAATCGCAGCATAGCGAACCCCAGCGCAGCTTGGAGGGCGTTGGGAGGGAGAACCGCAAGCACAACCGCACGATGGCAGGATAAAGGGGCGCGATGTGCGCTTCTGTTCGGTTGTGCTTTTTCAAGGGGTTATGGCGCGACTTCGCGAGGTGCGCCTGATCGGCGCAGCCTGCGCGTCGGCGCATTATTCAAGAATATCATCGCGTTGGCGCGATGTGCGGGGGCTTCGTCATGACCGACGAGTACGAATTCCGCATCCGGCCAGGCCGCATCCGCTCGACCAGCGCGCAACGGGCGCGGCCCTTCATCGCCCAGGCATTGGCGGCCGCCCAGCGCGCCGGCGGCAGCGTCTCCCGGCAAGGGAAGATCGGGTCCGGCGCGCGGTCCCGGTTCGGGCGCGGCCAGCGCGCCTCGATCCAGGCGAACCGCCTCATCACCGCGCGTTCGCGCGGCGCGGTCATCAAGGCGCGCGTCGTCCGTCACGCCGGCCGATCCGCCCCGCTCTCGACGCATCTTGATTATCTTCGCCGCGACGGTGTCACCCGCGACGGGGAGAAGGCCCGGCTGTTCGGCCCGGGCGGCGATGACGTCGACGCCAAGGATTTTGCGGAGCGGTCAGAGGACGACCGCCACCATTTCCGCTTCATCGTCTCGCCGGACGACGCGCTGGAGATGTCCGACCTCAAGGGCTTCACCCGCGAGCTGGTCGGCCAGATGGAGAAGGATCTCGGCACGCGGCTCGAATGGGTCGCGGTCGATCACTGGAACACCGAGCATCCGCATGTCCACCTGATCGTGCGCGGCGTCCGTGATGACGGCGAGAACCTGGTCATCTCGCGCGACTATATAAAGGAGGGCATGCGCGACCGGGCACGCGACCTGATCACCCAGGAGCTGGGGCCGCGCACCGATCAGGAGATCCGGCAGGCGCTGGAACGCCAGATCGACGCCGACCGCTGGACCAACCTCGATCGCCAGCTCGCCCGCGATGCCTATCGCACTGGTGTCATCGATCTCGCGCCACATGCCGATCGGCAGCCGGACGAATTCCACGCGCTGAAGGTCGGGCGCCTGCGCAAGCTCGAAGGACTGGGGCTTGCCGACGAGATCGGCCCCGGTCAGTGGACGATCTCGGATAAGGCCGAGGCGACGCTGCGCGAGCTCGGCGAACGCGGCGACATCATCAAGCGCATCCATCACGGCCTGACCGAACGCGGCATCGAGCGCGGCGCGGCGAGCTATGTGCTGGCGTCGGAAAGCCTCAGCGATCCGGTCATCGGCCGCCTGGTCGCCCGCGGCCTCGACGACGAGCTAAAGGGCACGGCCTTCGCCGTCGTCGACGGGGTCGACGGCCGCACCCACCACATCAAGCTGCCCGATCTCGACGCGGCCGGCGACAGCGCGCCGGGTTCGATCGTCGAGCTTCGAAAATTCGACGACGCGCGCGGCCAGCGCCGCGTGGCGATCGCGGTGCGCTCCGACCTCGACATCGAGCGGCAAGTGACCGCGACCGGCGCCACCTGGCTCGACCGGCAGAATATCGCCCGCGAGCCGGCGGCGCTGGGCGGCGGCTTCGGTGCCCAAGTGCGCGACGCCATGGACCGACGCGCCGAACATCTCGTCGGCCAAGGCCTCGCCGAACGCCAGAAGCGCGGCGTCAGCTTCCAGCCCGGTCTGGTCGACACGCTGCGGCGTCGCGAGGTGGCGGCCGTCGGCGAACGCATCGCCGCCGAGACCGGGCGTCCCCAGGTCAAGCCGGAGTCCGGCGAATATGTCACCGGCACCTATCAGCGGCGGCTGAACCTCGCGAGCGGCCGCTTCGCCATGATCGACGACGGGCTCGGCTTCAGCCTCGTGCCCTGGACGCCATCAATCGAAAAGCAGCTCGGCCGTCACGTCTCCGGCGTCGCCCGAAGCGACGGCGGCGTCGACTGGAGCTTCGGCCGCCAGCGGGGGCTCGGCCTTTGACCACCATCCCAAGCGAAAGGACCCCGCCATGTCCGCCACCAAGATCCTCTGGGGCCAGATCCTCACCGTCTTCGCCATCGTCCTGTTGACGACATGGGCCGCCACGCAATGGACGGCCTACAAGCTCGGTTTCCAAGCCCAGCTCGGACCGCCTTGGTTCATGCTCGGTCATTGGCCGATCTATTATCCGTGGTCCTTCTTTCCCTGGTGGTACTTCTATGACGCCTATGCGCCGCCGATCTTCGTCGAGGGCGCCTATATCGCGGCGTCCGGCGGCTTCGTGTCGATCGCCGTCGCCATAGGCATGTCGGTGTGGCGGGCACGGGAAGCGAAGAACGCCGAGACCTTCGGCTCGGCGCGCTGGGCCCGCCATTACGAAGTGCGCGGTGCGGGTCTGCTCGGCGAGTACGGCGTGGTGCTCGGCAAGTTCGACCACGCCTATCTTCGGCACGACGGACCCGAGCATGTGCTGTGCTTCGCGCCGACCCGGTCCGGCAAGGGCGTCGGCCTGGTCGTGCCGTCGCTGCTCACCTGGCCGGGCTCGGCGATCATCCACGACATCAAGGGCGAGAACTGGACGCTGACCGCCGGCTTCCGCGCGCGGCACGGCCGCGTGCTGCTCTTCGATCCGACCAATGCGAAGTCGGCGGCCTACAATCCGCTGCTCGAGGTGCGTCGCGGCGAGTGGGAGGTCCGCGACGTGCAGAACATCGCCGACATCCTGGTCGACCCGGAAGGCAGTCTCGAAAAGCGAAACCACTGGGAGAAGACCAGCCACGCGCTTCTGGTCGGCGCGATCCTTCATGTCCTCTACGCCGAGGAGGACAAGACGCTCGCCGGCGTCGCGGCCTTCCTCAGCGATCCGAAGCGGCCGATCGAGTCCACCTTGGCGGCAATGATGAAGACCGCCCATCTCGGGGAGAGCGGGCCGCATCCGGTGATCGCGTCGGCGGCGCGCGAGCTGCTCAACAAATCCGACAACGAGCGCTCCGGCGTGCTTTCAACCGCCATGTCGTTCCTCGGCCTCTATCGCGACCCCGTCGTCGCCGAGGTGACGCGCCGCTGCGACTGGCGCATCGCCGACATCGTTGGCGCCCGGCAGCCGACCAGCCTCTACCTGGTCGTGCCCCCGTCGGACATCGCCCGGACCAAGCCGCTCATCCGGCTCATCCTCAACCAGATCGGCCGGCGCCTGACCGAGGATCTCAACGCCAAGGGCAACCGGCACCGGTTGCTCCTCATGCTCGACGAATTCCCGGCGCTCGGCCGGCTCGACTTCTTCGAATCCGCGCTCGCCTTCATGGCGGGCTACGGCCTGAAGGCTTTCCTGATCGCGCAGTCGCTGAACCAGATCGAAAAGGCCTACGGCCCGAACAACTCGATCCTCGACAACTGCCACGTCCGCGTCAGCTTCGCGACCAACGACGAGCGGACCGCCAAGCGCGTCTCCGACGCGCTTGGCACCGCGACCGAGATGCGCGCCATGCGCAACTATGCCGGCCATCGTCTCTCGCCCTGGCTCGGCCACCTGATGGTGTCGCGCTCGGAAACCGCGAGGCCGCTGCTCACGCCGGGCGAGATCATGCAGCTTCCGCCCGCCGACGAGATCGTCATGGTCGCGGGCACACCGCCGATCCGCGCGAAGAAGGCCCGCTACTATGAGGATCGCCGCTTCAAGGGCCGCATCATGGCGCCACCGGTGCTCACCAGGCCGACGCAGCCGGGAAAGGACGATTGGAGCAGGCTGCCGCTTCCGGCCCCACCGGCGAGCATCGTGTTGGCCGGCGTGGTCGCTGCTGTGGACGCCGGAGATGAAGATCCGACCGGATCGGAACGGCGCCACCAGCCCGAGCTGACCCGCGCCGCGTCCGTCGAGAAGAAGGCAACGATCGAAAACGAGTTCGATGGCGGCTTCGACGACGAGGCCGATGACGACACCGCCCGGATCAGCCGCGCCAACCAGATCATGCAGGGCGTCGCGCGCCAGGTCTCGCTCGATCCGAACGACGGCATGGAGCTGTGAGGCGCCCATGGCCAATCCTTCGAAGAAACAGCGCCTGTCGGTCTATCTCGAACCCGAGGTCATGAAGGCGCTCGCCGCCCATGCGGCGCGCCGAGACCAATCGCGCTCGCTGATCGCCGAGGCGGCGATCGCATCCTTCCTGTCGCCGGACGCCGCCGAGCGTCAGGAGGCGGCGACCACCAAGCGCCTCGACCAACTCGACCGGCGCATGACGCGGATGGAGCGCGACGTCGGCATCTCGGTCGAGATGCTCGCCGTGTTCGTCCGTTTCTGGCTGACCACCAATCCGCCGCTTCCCGAGCCGGCGCAGGCCGCGGCACGCGCCCAGGCCGGCGAGCGCTACGACGCCTTCGTCGCGGCGCTTGGGCGCAGACTCGCCAAGGGCCCGAAGCTACGGCAGGAGATTTCCGAGGATCTGCCCCCGTCTATCGACACCCGCACAAACGCGGTCGAAAGATAGGGTTCGTATACGCCGCATCCTACGCTGCCACCAGTTTAGTCCCATGGTGGGCACGTCGGTTCCCGCCGATTTCCCCGCTAGAAGATGCTCTGATGACTGTCTTCAGCAGATCATCATTGTCATGACCCACGCAGGCGCCCGACGCGCACCCAGTATCACTGACACGGCTGATTAGTGCGCGACCATAAAGCGCTCACCTGCAACAGCATCCTCGGGAACGGCCTTTTGGATTTCGAAGAGGGCTTCCTCGGTTAACTGCAAGGGCGACGCCAGTGCTTCGGTTAGCCGATCGACAGTGCGCGCGCCGACGAGAGGAATGATATCTGCGCCTTGGCTGGCGACCCATGCGATCGCTGCTTGAGCTGCCGTGATGCCTTCGTTTCGGGCGACTATCGCCAGCGTCGCCGCCAGCCGTTCATTTCGGGTAAGATTTTCGCCCTGAAAACGCGGAAGCAGGATGTTGCGGAAGTCGCCTTCGCCGCTGCCCTTGCTGCCAGTAAGCAGGCCTCTGCCCAGCACTCCATAGGCCGTGATCCCAATTCCGAGCTCGCGGCAGAGCGGCAGGACTTCACGCTCGATGTCTCGCGACATCAGGCCGTACTCGAACTGCAACGCGGTGATCCTGTGCGTCTTATGTGCCCGCCGGATCGTATTGGCGTCGACATTGGTAATGCCGACGTGCCGCACATAGCCTTGCGCAACAAGATCTCCGATCGCGCCAATCGTTTCTTCGATCGGCACGGCGGGATCCAGTCCCGTCTGATAGAGATCGACATAGTCGGTCCCCAGACGCCGGAGGCTATAGGCCAACGCGGTCTTGACCGAATAAGGGCGCGCGTCGATGCCCAGGAACGCCCCGTCCGGGCCGCGTTGCGCACCGGACTTGCCCTGAATGAAAGCCTTGTCCCGCTTGCCGCGCAGAGCTTCGGCCAGCAACATTTCATTGTGCCCCATGCCATAGAGGTCGCCCGTGTCGAGAAGCGTGATGCCTGCCTCCAGGGCGGCAGCGATCGTGGCAAGCGCTGCCTCGCGGTCGCTGTGACCATAGAATTCCGACATGCCCATGCAGCCCAAGCCGAGGGCCGAGACTTCAGGGCCTTCCTTGCCCAATGTGCGCTTTACGAACGTCATCGCCGAGCTCCTTGTCGTTTGACAATCCTAGTTTCGCTTTCGAGGAAATTAGGGGCCGCAGGCGAAATTTGCCTTCCAGAAGCTCTCTGATCTTTGCCTAATCCTATCAGGTGCCTTTCCGCGGGCCGATAGGTGATGTATGATTGTGCGGATGGAAGATCTTCTCAAACGTATGCGCGGGCGCGTTCTTAACCACGCGCCTGGTCCGGACGGCATTACCGCGATCCCCAACCTTTTCTTGGCGGTTTTGGCGCAGAGGACAATTCCGACAATGAGCCTGTGCGATCCGATGATCTGCGTGGTCGTGCAGGGCGCGAAGGAGGTATTGATCGGCGGAAGAGTCCTGCGCTTCGAAGCCGCAAGCTGCTTTGCCTCAACGATCGAGTTGCCAGCGATGGGCTGCATACTCGATGCTGATGCGGAAAGACCTTACATCGCGGTGGCGCTGATGCTCAACCAGGACACGTTGGCAAGTCTTGCCAGCGAGGTCGCGCCGGATCCGGCAGAGAAAGGCATCCGCACAGGATTCGGCGTCGAACAGGCCACTACCGATCTGTTGGGCGCACTGGATGCTTTGCTGGCGCTGCTGGACAGACCGGAAGACATAGGGGCGCTCGGTCCGGGCCGTGAACGCGAGGTTCTATACCGCTTGCTGCAAAGTGGACACGGCTCCATGCTGCGACGGGCAATTCGCCAGGGAAACGGCACTACAAATATTCGACGCTCGGTCGAGTGGATCCGGCGGAATCTCGGTCAAAAACTGCGTACCGAAGAGCTGGCAGCAGTTGCAGGAATGAGCGTTCCATCGTTCCATCGCCATTTCAAGGAGGTGACATCCTTGAGCCCCCTGCAATACCAGAAAACCTTGCGGCTGCAGGCAGCCCGAAGAATGCTCGTGACGAGTTCTGATACCACTCAGGCAGCATTTGCAGTGGGATACGAAAGTGCATCGCAATTCAGTCGCGAATATTCCAGATTGTTCGGGATTTCGCCTTTCAAGGACGCGGTGCGCATGCAAGCTGCATCAAGCTATATTTTCGGATACACGGTCTAAACTTACTTCATTGTCGATTGCGACACAGGATATATGATCGTGTCCCTTTGGGTGGTCCAGCTTCCGAGAAGCACGACTCTCGAGAACGCGTCAGTTATCGTATGATTGCGACTTGATCAGACAACGGCACACCAGCTCGATGGCGGCCCGCATCAGATCCGGTTCCTGGATTCTCTGCGAAATGCCGTGCGCCGAAGCCGTTATTGTGCGCGCCAGCGTCGCCGCGTCCTCCACGCCTGTCCGACTCAATTCCTCAGCGATCCCTGCCTCGATTCGCAGATGCTCATTGAAAACCACCAAAATGACCGCTAGTCATTATATATGACCAGTAGTCATTTGAGGTTTGCGCGATGGAAAGACAATGGGCACTGATCACCGGTGCGTCGGGCGGATTGGGGGAAGCGATAGCTGGCGACCTTGCGGGCCGAGGTTACAATTTGGTCCTCACGGCTCGACGTGAGGATGTGCTGAATAGTGTCGCGGCAAGGCTGAGCCAACAGCATGGTTGTCAGGTCACGGTGGAACCGATCGACCTCTCTATAGCCGGAAGTGCGGCGGCGCTCGTCGATCGTCTATCAGCGCACGGCCTACAACCGAACGTCTTCGTCAATAACGCGGCCTTTGGGGTCTCCGGACCATTCATCGAGAGCGATGCAGTTCGGCTCAACGAGATGCTTCAGCTGGATATTGTCAGTTTCACAGAACTGACATTGTTGATCGGCAGGCAGATGGCCTCTCGCGGGAGCGGCAAAATCCTGCTCGTCGCCAGCGTCGGCGCTTACTCTCCAACGCCCCTGATGGCGGCCTATGCCGCCGCCAAGGCCTATGTCCTATCGCTGGGTGAGGCATTGCACGTCGAGCTTGCGCCGACAATTGGCGTGACGGTGCTGTCGCCAGGCATCATGGACACCGGTTTCGGGGCGGTGTCCGGCCTCGACATACCCGATGGGATGCGGCGTTCCGTGCTCTCGACCGACAAGGTCGCGCAAATCGGCCTCGACGCTCTGTTCACCGGCAAATCGAGCATCATTGCCGGTCGGCTTAATCAATTGAGCACCTCGATCGGAGGCTTGTTCTCCCGTCACGTCAGAGCAAAACTTTCTTACCGGATATTCCAGGCGGCGACACGACATGGGAATCGCTAAACGGGCTTACGGCCGGGAAGACAAGGAGGAGCGCCGCGAGGTGATCCTTGCGGCCGCGACCGAATTGTTCCGCCAAGGGCATGGCGACCTGCCGTCTGTCGCCGATATCGCGACCGCTGCCGGCCTCGCCAAAGGGACTGTGTACCTCTATTTCCCGACCAAGGAGACGATTTTCGCGGTGCTTTTGCTGGAGGGCTGGGGCCGGGTTTTGAAGTTGGTCGATCACACCTTTCCGCCGGCCGCGACCGGCGGAAACAACGCGGTCGAAGCGTTTCTATCTGCCTATGTGACGCATCTGGACGGCCATCGCGAGTTGTTGCGGCTGGACGCGCTTCGATCGACGCTCGAACTTAAGCTGGAGATCGAAGCTCTGATCGCGGCCAAGCAGACGTTTCACGAATGGCTGAGTGCTGGCGGCGCGCTGGTCGACCGCGAACTGGCGCTGACGCCAGGGCGCGGCCTCAAATTGCTGACGCGAACCTACGCGCTCACCGTCGGTCTATGGCAATCGTCCACTTCCGGCCAGACCAACATTTCCCCTGAGTTGGCCGCGCTGCAGACCGACTTTGCAGCGGATCTTTCGGAGGCATTGGTGGAGTATTGGCGAGGTGCGTTGGCACCTTGTGAACAATCCTAGGTGAACGTCGTGATCCATGGAGCAATCCCCAGGACGCCCGCTCAGGGCCGCGGTCCCTCCACGCTTTTCCGATCCGCGACATCGACCCGCGCGCGACGCGCAATAAGCACCGATTGAGGCATCACAAGTATTGGGCGATTCCGCCGAATGCCTGTCTTCGTACGCCACAGTACGACAAGCAAAACAACCTATTGCCGAGGACCGATTTCCGGTTCTCTTAATCATCCCCGATCCAGGGGCGGCCTGACGCGGTCCCGCAAAGAACGGGGACGCCGTGGCCGTATCTTCCGAGAAATCTGAGGCGATACTTCGCGGGGCCCGCATGCTGCGGACCGCACTCGGCCCCGCCATCGCCGGTTTCCTTGGAGACGCCAGCGTCGTCGAGGTGATGCTCAACCCCGACGGCCGTCTCTGGGTCGACCGGCTGTCTGAGGGATTGTCCGACACCGGTGAGCGGCTCTCCGCCGCCGACGGCGAGCGCATCGTGCGGCTGGTCGCACACCATGTCGGCGCCGAAGTTCACGCCGGCAACCCCCGTGTCTCGGCCGAGCTGCCGGAAACGGGGGAACGGTTCGAGGGCCTGCTGCCGCCCGTCGTCGCCGCACCCGCCTTCGCGATCCGCAAGCCCGCCGTCGCAGTCTTCACGCTTGAGGACTATGTCGCGGCCGGCGTCATGACGGCCGAGCAGGACGAGATCCTGCGCCAGGCCGTCGCCGATCGCCGCAACATCCTGGTGGCCGGCGGCACCTCGACCGGCAAGACGACACTCACCAACGCGCTGCTCGCCGAGGTGTCGAAGACCTCCGACCGCGTGGTGCTGATCGAGGACACCCGCGAGCTGCAATGCACCGCGCCGAACCTGGTCGCCATGCGGACCAAGGACGGCGTCGCGACGCTTTCCGATCTGGTGCGCTCCTCGCTGCGCCTTCGTCCCGACCGCATCCCAATCGGCGAGGTACGCGGCGCCGAAGCGCTCGACCTGCTCAAGGCCTGGGGCACCGGCCATCCCGGCGGGATCGGCACCATCCACGCCGGCACCGCACTCGGCGCGCTACGGCGCCTCGAGCAGCTCATCCAGGAAGCCGTCATCACCGTCCCGCGCGCGCTGATCGCCGAGACGATCGACGTCGTCGCGGTCCTCTCGGGCCGCGGCTCGACCCGGCGCCTGGCCGAGCTCGGTCGCGTCGAAGGGCTCAGCCCCGACGGCGACTACCGCGTCCGCCCCGCAACCCAGCCTCCAGCCCAGTCCCCCAAAGGAGAACCCGCATGATCCGCCGAGCCCTGCATTTCCGTCGCCATGCGGCAACCGCCGCATCCGTCCTCTTGACCAGCGTCCTGCTGGCCCCGGCCGCACACGCTTCCGGGTCCTCCATGCCGTGGGAAGCGCCGTTGCAATCGATCCTCGAATCCATCGAGGGACCGGTCGCCAAGATCATCGCGGTGATCATCATCATCGTCACCGGCCTCACGCTGGCCTTCGGCGACACGTCGGGCGGTTTCCGCCGCCTGATCCAGATCGTCTTCGGCCTGTCGATCGCCTTCGCCGCGTCGAGCTTCTTCCTGTCGTTCTTCTCGTTCGGCGGCGGAGCGCTCGTCTGATGGCGGGTCTGATCGAGAGCGGCGGCGACGTGCCGGGCTACACCGTCCCGGTCCACCGAGCCCTGACGGAGCACATCCTGCTCGGCGGCGCACCCCGGGCCATCGCCATCCTCAACGGCACGCTCGCCGCCGCTCTCGGTCTCGGCCTTCGCCTCTGGCTGGTCGGCCTCGGTCTCTGGGCGATCGGCCATTTCGCCGCCGTCTGGGCGGCCAAGCGCGACCCGCAATTCGTCGACGTCGGTCGCCGGCATCTCCGCATCCCCGGTCACCTGAACGTCTGAGGCGCGCCATGATGAATCTCGCTGAATATCGCCGCACCTCGACCCGGCTCGCCGACTTCCTTCCCTGGGCGGCGCTAGTGGCGCCCGGCGTCGTCCTCAACAAGGACGGTTCCTTCCAGCGCAGCGCGCGCTTTCGCGGACCCGATCTTGATTCCGCCGTGCAGGCCGAGCTGGTCGCCGTCGCGGGCCGCCTCAACAGCGCCTTCCGCCGTCTCGGCAGCGGCTGGGCGATCTTCGTCGAAGCGCAGCGCCATGCCGTCGGCGCCTATCCGGCGAGCCGCTTTCCCGACGCGGCCTCCGCCATGGTCGATGCCGAGCGCAAAGCCGACTTCGAGGAGGACGCGGTCCACTACGAGTCGAGCTACTTCCTGACCTTCGCCTTCCTGCCGCCGGCCGAAGACGCGGCGCGCGCCGAAAGCTGGCTCTACGAGGGCAAGACCGAACGCGGCGTCGACGCCTGGGAGGCGCTGCGCGGCTTCGTCGATCGCACCGACCGCATCCTGCAGCTCGTCGAGGCCTTCATGCCCGAGTGCGGGTGGCTCGATGATGTCGAGACACTGACCTATCTGCACTCGACCATCTCGACGAAACGCTATCGCGTGCGCGTTCCCGAGACGCCGATGTATCTCGACGCGCTGCTCGCCGATCAACCGCTCACCGGCGGGTTGGAGCCGCGCCTTGCCGACGCGCATTTGCGCATCCTGACCGTCGTCGGATTTCCGACTGCGACCACACCCGGCATTCTCGACGACCTCAACCGGCTGGCCTTTCCGTATCGCTGGTCGACGCGGGCGATCCTGCTCGACAAGACCGACGCCACGAAGCTGCTGACCAAGATCCGGCGGCAGTGGTTTTCCAAGCGCAAGTCGATCGCCGCGATCCTCAAGGAGGTGATGACCAACGAGGCGAGCGCGCTCGTCGACACCGACGCCGCCAACAAGGCCGCCGATGCCGATCTGGCGCTGCAGGAACTCGGCGCGGACTATGCCGGTCAGGCCTATGTCACCGCCACGATCGCCGTCTGGGACAACGATCCCCGCGTCGCGTCGGAAAAGCTCCGTCTCGTCGAGAAGGTTATCCAGGGCCGCGACTTCACCGCGATGCCCGAGACGATCAACGCGGCCGACGCCTGGCTCGGTTCGCTGCCGGGCCACGTCTACGCCAACGTCCGTCAGCCGCCGATCTCGACGCTCAATCTCGCCCACATGATCCCTCTGAGCGCCGTGTGGGCGGGGCCGGAACGGGATGAGCACTTTGGTGCGCCCCCCTTGCTGTACGGCAAGACCGAAGGGTCCACCCCGTTCCGGTTCTCCATCCATGTCGGCGACGTCGGCCACACCCTGGTGGTCGGCCCAACCGGCGCCGGCAAGTCCGTGCTGCTGGCGCTGATGGCGCTGCAATTCCGCCGCTACGCCGGCGCGCAGGTCTTCGCCTTCGACTTCGGCGGTTCGATCCGCGCCGCCGCCATCGCCATGGGCGGCGACTGGCACGATCTCGGCGGCGGCCTGACCGAGGGCTCGGCCGACAGCGTCGCGCTTCAGCCGCTCTCCCGGATCGACGAGGCGGCCGAACGCGCCTGGGCCGCTGACTGGATCGTCGCCATCCTGATGCGCGAAACCATCCAGGTCACGCCCGAGGTCAAGGAGCTGATCTGGACGGCGCTGTCGTCGCTGGCCAGCGCGCCCACGGTCGAGCGCACGATGACCGGCCTGTCGGTGCTGCTGCAGTCAAACGATCTGAAGCAGGCGCTGCGGCCGTACTGCGTCGGCGGCCCCTACGGCCGGCTCCTCGACGCAGAGAGCGAGCAGCTCGGTGTCGCCACCGTCCAGGCCTTTGAGACCGAAGGCTTGATCGGGACGGCCGCGGCGCCGGCGGTGCTCGCTTATCTCTTCCACCGCATCGAGGACCGGCTCAACGGCGAGCCGACGCTGATCATCGTCGACGAAGGCTGGCTTGCCCTCGACGACGAGGGTTTCGCCGGCCAGCTCCGCGAATGGCTCAAGACCCTGCGTAAGAAGAACGCCAGCGTCGTCTTCGCCACTCAGTCCCTCTCCGACATCGACGGATCAGCGATCGCGCCGGCCATCATCGAGAGCTGCCAGACGCGGCTTCTCTTGCCGAACGAGCGAGCGATCGAGCCGCAGATCACCGCGATCTACCGGCGCTTCGGCCTCAACGACCGGCAGATCGAGATCCTCGCCAGGGCCATGCCCAAGCGGGACTATTACTGCCAGAGCCGCCGCGGCAATCGGCTCTTCGAGCTGGGCCTCGCCGACGTCGCACTCGCGCTCTGCGCCGCGTCGTCCAAAACCGACCAGGCGGCCATCGACCGCATCGTCACCGAACATGGGCGTGAGGGCTTCCTCGCGACCTGGCTGCGCCATCGCGGCGTCGATTGGGCGGCCGACCTCATTCCCAACCTCACCAACCTGGAGAGCCAGCCATGAATCTGCGTGTTCCCCGCGCGGCGCTCGCCGCCGCCATTCTCGCCATGCCGCTGTCGGTATCGCCGATGCTGACAGCGCCGGCCTCGGCGCAATGGATCGTCTACGACCCGACCAACTATGCCCAGAACCTGCTCTCTGCGACCCGGGCACTGCAGCAGATCAACAACCAGATCACCTCGCTGCAGAACCAGGCGCAGTCCCTGATCAATCAGGCCCGCAACCTCGCAAGCCTGCCGTATTCGTCGCTCCAGCAGCTTCAGCAGTCCGTCCAGCGGACCCAGCAGCTCCTGCAGGAGGCGCAGGGCATCGCCTACAACGTCCAGAACATCGACCAGGCGTTCCGCACGAACTACGGAGCCAGTAGCGCCCCGATGAGCGCGTCCGATCAGCAGCTCGTCGCGCAGGCGAAGGAACGCTGGAACAACACCGTCTCGGGCCTGCAGGATGCGATGCGCGTCCAGGCCGGCGTCGTCGGCAACATCGATACCAACCGGACGCAGATGACGGCGCTGGTCGGTCAGAGCCAGGGTGCGACAGGCGCCTTGCAGGCGACGCAGGCCGGCAACCAGCTTCTCGCGCTCCAGGCCCAGCAGCTCGCGGATCTCACCGCCGTCGTCTCCGCTAATGGCAGGGCCCAAGCGCTCGCCGATGCCGAGCGCTCTGCCGCCGCCGAACAGGGCCGCGAGCAGCGCCGCCGCTTCCTGACCCCGGGCGCCGGTTACCAGCCCGGCAGCGCGCAGATGTTCCCAGGCAGCAACTGAGGGCGCGGCGATGGACGGAAAAATTCTCGCGCGTATCGGCGCCATCGGCTTCGTGACCTTTGCGATCACGGCGACGGCCATCGAACTCTCCCGCAAGGACGAACCGCCGCTCTATCGCAGCGTTGCCGCGGTGACCGAGACGTCCCTGGACCCGCTCAAAGCCGAGCTGCAGCGCTGCCAGCAACTCGGCGAGGCCGGGACCCGCGATCCCGCCTGCCTCCAGGTCTGGGCGGACAACCGCGACCGCTTCCTGAAACCATCGCAGCCCTTGCAGTCGCAGCCCGCCCCGCAAGCCCCAGGCCCGCAGGACACGCCGCAGAACCCTCCGGCCGCGCGAGACCCAGCCGTTAACGAGACTGCGCCGGCGATCGACACCCACAGCAACGAGGCGCGTTGAGATCATGGGCGGCACCGGCGTCATCGATCATTTCCTGGAGGTCTTCACCCGCTACATCGATAGCGGGTTCGGCCTCCTCAGCGGCGAAGTGGCGTTCATCGCCACCACGCTGATCGTGATCGACGTGACGCTCGCCGCGCTGTTCTGGAGCTGGGGCGCCGACGACGACATCATGGCGCGCCTAGTCAAGAAGACCCTGTTCGTCGGAGTGTTCGCCTACCTGATCGGCAACTGGAACAACCTGGCGCGGATCATCTTCGAAAGTTTCGCCGGACTCGGCCTGAAGGCCTCCGGCACCGGCTTCACCGTCGCCGACATGATGCGACCGGGCCGCGTGGCGCAGACGGGCCTCGATGCGGGACGGCCGCTGCTCGATTCCATATCCGATCTGATGGGTTACTGGAGTTTCTTCGAAAACTTCATTCAGATCGCGGTGATGCTGCTGGCCTGGGCGCTGGTGCTGCTCGCCTTCTTTATCCTCGCGATCCAGCTCTTCGTCACACTGATCGAATTCAAGCTGACGACACTCGCCGGCTTCGTGCTCATCCCCTTCGGCCTGTTCGGCAAGAGCGCCTTCATGGCCGAGCGCGTGCTCGGCAACGTCATCTCCTCCGGCATCAAGGTCCTGGTCCTCGGCGTCATCATCGGCATCGGGTCGAGCCTCTTCTCCGAATTCACCGCCGGTTTCGGCGGCCGCACGCCGACGATCGACGAGGCCATGGCGATCGTGCTCGCGGCCCTGACGCTGCTCGGCCTCGGCATATTCGGTCCCGGCATCGCGAATGGCCTCGTCTCCGGCGGTCCCCAGCTCGGCGCGGGCGCCGCCGTCGGCGCCGGGCTTGCCGCAGGCGGCATGGTCGCGGCCGGAGCCGCCACGGTCGGCGCCGTTGCCTCCGGCGGTGCGGCGCTGGCAGGCGGTGCAGCCGCCGCAGCCCGTGGTGGCGCAGCCCTCGCAGGTGGCGCATCGACCGCATACAGCCTGGGCGCCGCAGGGCAGACCGGCGCCTCGGGCGTCGCCAGCGGCATGGGTGGTGTCGCCCGGGCCGCTGGTTCCGCCGCCACATCGCCGCTCCGCCGCGCCGCCGAACGCGTATCGGCCAGCATGCGCTCCAGCTTCTCTGGCGGAGCCCGCGCCGCCTTCGAGGCGACCGGCGGTTCCTCGACCATGGGAACCGTCGGCGAAGCGGCCAATGACGCCGCATCGAGTCCCGCCAGCGGCGGCGACCAGCCGCCGGCCTGGGCTCGCCGCATGAAGCGCTCCCAGCAGATGAGCCACGCCGTCTCGACGACCGTCCATGCCGTGCGCAGCGGCGACAGCCACGGCAGCGGCTCCTCCATCAACCTATCCGAAGGCGACCGCTGATGTTCCGACGACCCTCGACGCACTATGGAAAAGCTCCCGAGCCCGAAACGCCCTATCAGCGCGCCGCGCAGGTCTGGGATGACCGCATCGGCTCGGCCCGCGTGCAGGCGCGCAACTGGCGCCTCATGGCGTTCGGCTCGCTTTTCCTGTCGGCGGGGTTCGCGGCGGCGCTGGTCTGGCAATCGGCGCGCGGCACCGTGGTTCCGTGGGTGGTTCAGACCGACCGGATCGGCCAGGCGCAGGCGATCGCACCGGCGACGCCCGATTATCAGCCAACCGACCCGCAGATCGCCTTCCACCTCGCACGCTTCATCGAGCAGGTCCGCTCGATCCCGGCGGACGCGATCATCGTCCGGCAGAACTGGCTGCGCGCCTATGACTTCACGACGGACCGCGGAGCCGCCGCGCTCAACGACTACGCGCGCTCGAACGACCCCTTCACCAAGGTGGGCCGCCAGCAGATCGCCGTCGACGTCTCGAGCGTGATCCGCGCGTCCCCCGACAGCTTCCGCGTCGCATGGACCGAGCGCCGCTACGAGAACGGCCAGCTCGCCGACACGACCCGATGGACGGCGATCCTCACCATCGTCGTCCAGATTCCGCGCAACGCCGACCGGCTGCGCGCCAATCCGCTGGGGATCTACGTCAACGCAATTTCATGGTCACGGGAGCTGGGGCAATGACGATGCCGATTTTCCGTAAAGCCGGAGAACCGGCTTTCCGTACTCACACATTGGCGGCTTTCCTGCTTTCCGCCACGGCGCTCGCCGGCTGCGCGACAACGCAGAAGCCGCCGGAGATCAGCTACGACGACGCGCCGGCCGCCGTGCAGACCGTCGATCCTCCGGCGCCGGTTCAGGTGGTCGAACTGCCGAGACCTCTGCCACTGCCCGGACAATTGCAGCGGGTCGAGCCATCGCGCTCGACGCCGGAGCCAGCCGATCCCGCAGCGCGCGTGAATCAGGCGAACGCCGCGGCGCGCATGCAACCGGTGCGCAACGGCTTCATCAATTCGATGCAGGTCTATCCCTTCACGCAGGGAGCGCTCTACCAAGTCTATACCGCAGTCGGTCAGATCACCGACATCGCGCTTCAACCCGGCGAGCAGCTCGTCGGTTCAGGCCCGGTGGCCGCTGGCGACACGGTGCGCTGGATCATCGGCGATACGCAGAGCGGTTCAGGCGCCACGCTGCAGGTCCACATTCTGGTCAAACCGACGCGCGCCGACCTGATGACCAATCTTGTCATCAATACCAATCTGCGCACCTACCACATGGAGCTGCGCTCGACAGAGCGCACCTACATGGCCTCGGTCTCCTGGCAATATCCGCAGGACCAGCTCATCGCGCTCCGCCGTCAGAACGCCGAGGCGCAGGCGACCCAGCCGGTGGCCACCGGCGTCGACCTCTCGCGCATCAACTTCCGCTACGAGGTGACCGGCGACCGCGCGGCGTGGCGGCCGTTGCGCGCTTACGATGATGGTCGGCAGGTCTTCATCGAGTTTCCGCGGGGCATCGGCCAGGGCGAGATGCCGCCGCTCTTCGTCGTCGGCGCCGAGGGCAACACCTCCGAACTCGTCAACTACCGCGTCCGCAACAACTACATGATCGTCGACCGGCTCTTCGCCGCCGCCGAGCTTCGCTTCGGCTCGGGCGACAACCAGAAGCGCGTCCGGATCACCCGCACGGACGGGAGGCACGCGTCGTGAGCGATGACCGGAACGAGGAAGAGGAAGCCGCCGCGCCGCTCACGGGTTCGGCACCCGAGGCAGCCGCGCCGATGCGGCTGCGCGCCGAGGCTCCGCGTGTCACGCGGCTGTCGCGAAAGGTGTTGGCCGGGCTTGGCCTGGTGGCGAGCCTCGGCCTTGGCGGCGCGCTGGTCTATGCGCTCCAGACCCGCAACGGCGGCCGGCCGCCTGAGGAACTCTATTCGACCGACAACCGCTCGACCGCGGACGGCCTCCAGGGTCTACCGCGCGACTATACGGGCGTGCCCCAGCTCGGGCCTCCTTTGCCCGGTGACCTCGGCCGGCCGATCGTCAGCGCCCAGAACCGGGGCCAGCCCGTGCCGACGCCCGGCGTCACGCCTGCGCAGCCGGGCATCAGCCCGGAGGAGCAGCGCCGCCTCCAGGAGATCGAGACGGCGCGCACCAGCCGGCTGTTCGCGGCCTCGGAAGCGCGCAATACCGCGCCGGCCGCGACGAACACGCCGACCCTCGCGCAGCCCGACCTCACGAGCCTGGGACTTGCGCCGCCGCCGGCGACACCGACGGCGCAGGAACGACAACAGGCGTTCCTCAATGCGCCAATCGACCGGCGCACGGTCGCGGCCGATCGCGTCGCGGCGCCGGCGTCGCCGAACATCCTTCAGGCGGGTGCGGTCATCTCGGCCGCGCTGATCACCGGCATCCGGTCAGACCTTCCGGGCCAGATCACGGCCCAGGTCACCGAGAACATCTACGACAGCCCAACCGGCCGCATCCTGCTCGTGCCGCAGGGTACGCGCGTCGTCGGCCAGTACGACAACAACGTCCAGTTCGGCCAGAGCCGCGTGCTCCTGATGTGGAACCGGCTGATTTTCCCCAACGGCCGCAGCATCGTGCTGGAGCGGCAGCCCGGCGCGGATGCCGAGGGCTATGCTGGCCTGCAGGACGGCGTCGATTATCACTGGTGGGATCTCGCGAAGGCCGCTGGGCTTTCGACGCTGCTCAGCGTCGGCGCCGAACTCGCAACCAATGATGATGACCGACTGATCCAGGCGATCCGCAATGGCGGTCAGGATACGATCAACGACGCCGGCCAACAGATCATCCGCCGCCAGCTCAACGTCGCTCCGACGCTGACAATCCGACCCGGATTCCCGGTACGGGTGATCGTCACTCGCGATCTCGTTCTCGAACCGTATGGAGGTTGACATGGCTAAACTGAAACTCGGCGCGATCTCGGATGACAAGCCGGTCAAGGTCACCGTCGAGCTGCCGGCCTCAGTTCACCGCGACCTCGTTGCCTATGCCGAAATCCACCGTCGCGAAACGGGCCAACCGGTCGCCGATCCCGTGCGCCTTATCGCGCCTATGATCGAGCGCTTCATGGCGACGGACAGGGGCTTCGCGAAGTCGCGTCAAGGGAGCGGTCGAGGCGACCGGGCGGGCTCGACGGGTCCAAATACTCCTTCTTAACGGGCTAGCCAGTGCAGCGCCTCGACATCACCCTTGCGAGGCTTCAGGACATATTGACATCAGATACGTCATTTGTCACAATGCGCTTATGCCTGCACCAATCTCGGACTCTGAAAGCACCGTACGCCGGACCAAAATCTTGGAAGCTGCGCGCTGGTGCTTCTTGAATTTCAGCTTCGCCAAGACGTCACTTGAGGACATCGCCAAGCGGGCAAATCTCTCCCGAACGCTCTTGTACCGGACGTTCAAGGACAAGAGCGAAATCTACGAGGCGGTCTTCATCGATTGGCTCATTTCCAGGCGGCCTAGGGCAGAAGAAGCGGCTGCCGATCCAGGACATCCCCGTGACCGCCTGCTCAGCGTCTGCCGCGCCATGGTTCTGGAGCCATGGGCGGAGATGGTCTGTACACCGATGGGAAGCGAGTTCCTCGAGGCGTGCGCGCAAATCGCTCCGAAGAGCGAGGCGCTTTACCGCGAAGTCGTGCTTGGCAGCGTGACGATTATTTTGGGCGACCAAGCCAGCGCGGAGGTTTTCCTCTTGGCAATGGACGGTTTGCTTTCCGATCAACCATCAATTGCCGCTCTGGAGCAGCGCACTCAGATCTTGGCTGAGCGCTTCGCAGCTATTCCGCCGAACAAAGGGTAAGTGCATGACGAGGTCGCGCGACACGCAAGAACTTATTGTTGTCACCGGGGCCTCTAGCGGAATCGGCGCGGCCACCGCGCAAGAAATGGCTCGGCGTGGCTATCTTGTCCTCGCCGGTGTGCGGCGTGAACAGGATGCACATCACATTCAAGGACCGAACATCGAACCGGTGTTTATCGACATAACACGCATGGAGGATATCACAGCCCTCGCTCATCGCATTGATGCCGACCCGCTCCGGAGATCATTGCGGGCGATCGTCAACAATGCTGGTATCGGCGCCAACGCCCCGGTTGAGGTTTTCAACCTCGATGCGTGGCGCAGGCTATTCGAAGTAAATTACTTCGGCCACATTGCGGTGACGCAAAAATTGCTGCCGGCACTTCTCCGCAGCAAAGGCAGAATCATCAACATCAGCTCCGTCGGTGGCAGAGTCGCTATGGCAACTTACGGCCCGTATGGCGGTGCAAAGTTTGCGCTGGAGGCGTTGAGCGACTCCCTTCGTAGGGAAGTGGCCCCTTTGGGCGTTGACGTGGTCGTCATCGAGCCGGGAGCCGTGCAGACCAAAATATCGGGTCGCGCGATTGCTACGGCGAACAACGTAGCCTCAGAAATGACGCCCGAACAGACCGAACGCTATGGCTCTCTTATCCATGCGGTAACCGCGCAAGCGGCAGCAGCTGATAAAATGGGGGTGAAGGCTTCCATTGCAGCCAATGTCGTTGCCAAAGCAATTACTTCGCGAAAGCCGCGCACCCGCTATGGCGTGGGCAGCGCAGCCGCCCTGATCGGCATCATGAACATGCTTCCTGACAGGGTCGTGGACCGGCTGCTCGCTGCTGTTCTGCGCCGCTATTTCCCAACAACAGATCCCAAGGACACTCTCTCAGCTCGGGGTTGACCCTATAATCCTATCGCGCGCTGGCACGCCAAACTGCCGGCCACGATCGCCGACAACTCCGCAGTTGGGGACCTACGTCGGCGACGGATTCTCACAACAGATCGCTTCAGAGCACGGGCGCAATTGTGTCTCGAACATTCGTAAGCGGAGAGGCCTTTCGATCGAGGCGGCAGGCGCCAAAATAGCCTGACTCGTCAAGGAGACCTTTCGCATCAATGCCACTGGCCTCGATCTGAAGGATTGCAATGAAGCATCGCTCTTGCTTCCCGGCTCTCCTGACCGGATCGAGGCGAAGAGGGACTAGGGCTGCGGTAGAAAGGCGGCGCGCATTGCCGAGATGTACGTTTCTTCCGATGTTTCCCTACGCGCCTTTGAGAGATTATTGGCTTCGATCCCCACGATATATCGCAGTTGATCTTTGCCATCTTCGGCAGCTTCAACCATGGCGGCTACGACCTGGTGCGATGTCGTCGGTTCGGTTTCGGCGAAATGCATCATGAGTGTGTTCATGTGATCCGCATAAGCTCTGTAGGCGGGATCGGGGATTGGTGTATTTGAATGCGATCGCGTCTGGGCGACGAAGTTCGTTGATGGGACAAAGCCCGGCTCGATGATCTTCACATGAATATTGAGCTGCGAGAGCTCATACCACAATCCTTCAGAAAATCCCTCGACAGCATGCTTACTCGAGGAATAGAGGGACATCAGTGGGACCGGAACGATACCTGAGCCTGAGCTGACGTTGATGATCGTGCCAGCGCCCCTCGCACGAAAATGCGGGAGAATCGCCCGGGTTGTCCGCATTGTGCCGAAAATGTTGACCTGGAAAATTTTCTCGATTGTGGAAGCATCTGTTCCTTCAAATACTGCGAAATGCCCCATCCCGGCATTGTTAATCAGTACATCGATGCCACCGAAGCGTTGGATGCCCTCATTGACAGCGGCTGTTATGCTATCGGGATCCTCAACATCCAACGCCGTGACGAGGCAGTTAGGCGACAATAACGCCTTGCCCTGGTCCGGATTGCGCATCGTCGCTACCACATTCCAGCCTCGCTCGGAAAATACGGTTGCTGCCTCTCGGCCGAAGCCAGAGGAAGAGCCGGTGATCATTACGGTTTTGATGCTCATGATAGGTCTCCTTAACGCGTTCAGATTGACCGAGAAGGTCAGGATGGTCCATATTAGTAAATCCGTAATTTGTGTGAGATCGTCCTGTTATGGCGACCCCAGATCCTCTTGATGAAATTGCTGCGCTTCTCAAGGTGGAGGCGCTGCTTTCCAAACGGATCGAAGGGAGTGGCCTCTGGTCCCTGGCTATTTCTGGGCATGCAGGCGTAGACTTCGCGACAGTCTTGAGCGGCACTTGCGAGCTGCGCATGGTGGACCGGGCATATCGCCTGCGGAAAGGTGACTATATCCTCTTAACAGGGCCTAGCTCCTATTGCCTATCGACTGGGAAGGCCGACATGGTGGACGGAGATTTGGCATTCGCCAGGAGCCCTTCCGGGCTGGTAAAGCTTGGGGTCGATGCCCAGAAAACGGAGACCATTTTAGTAGGCGGTCATCTTGAATTGGATTCCACCAATGAAGGCTTTTTGCTCGATGTCCTTCCCGCGGTAATCCATGTGAAGGAAGAGGCGGCAAGATCGATCGGGCTGAAGAATTTAGTGACGTTGCTGCGCGAAGAGATGCGCGAAACTTTTGCGGGGCGGGATTTGTTGCTCAATCGCTTAGCGCAGGTAATGTTGCTTCGAGCGCTTCGAAGTCCTGCGGTGCAAGCGGCGATTGACCGTCCCGGATGGCTGCATGCTGTCAATCGGCGCGCAAAAAGGACCCCCTATCGGCGTCCAAAAGGGCCCCCTTTGCGGAGCGGCATGACAGGTA
>NZ_JCATID010000031.1:0-43290 GCF_059693745.1 Sphingobium sp. WR1
GATCAACCCGGCTCTAGCCGGAGATCGCCATGGCTACGCCGGCGAACCTACACCACCCCGTGGGACACGACCGAAAAATCGATATTATCCGGTCCTATCGATAGCGCTTCCGATATTCTGCATCCAGTTACGGCTAGAAACCAGCAAAAACTATAAACTTCTATACTTTCATTTTTTGCAACAGACAAAAATGATACCGTTTCACTGTTTGTGAGGTATTTTCTCTGTCCTCTACGATCATACATTGACCAGGGCACATAAGCCTCCTCCTTACTTTCTTTGATTTTATGAACGTTGCCATTTTCAAGGTTATCAAAGCGTCTACCAGACATCGTTGATACAGAATTGACTATTCTGTCACTCGATAGGGCGGTCTGGGGGGTGACATGGCCAGCACGAGGACCAGTGACACAAAGCGCAGGATCGACCGTTTTCGTAACGGTGGCCTTGTTCTGGTTTTGAGCGAGCCGGCTGGAGAGGATGCTGCTCAAGCGCCTTGCGATGGCGTCGCGACAATGCGCTTCATTTTTCTGCACCAACTCGGAACGATTCCGCCGGCCCGCCCTGCCGTCAGCCGCTCAAGCCAAAGCACGTCTTTCCACGACAGCGGCAGAAACGGATTCTGGCCGGAAGTGCGCGATCACGCACGCATGACGGTAATCCTGCTCCACGGATCATCATCAACAACGCCGAAGCCGCGCCGCCATCATCATAGCCGTGAATGGCAGAGTTCATCGCTGAAACGCGGACGTTGGGACACCGGGCCGCAAGCGATGATTTCGCGGCCGGCGGCCGCGCGACGCGGCGGACCGCCACATTCAATCCCGACATCGGCTTTGCTCCAGAACGGATCAGAGCGCGGCTGCCTAAAAATAAAACATTGCCGTTCGTCAGCTTATTACAAGAAATCTTTCTCCAAATCCGATGAAAATTCATGATATAATAATAAATAAAATGATAGTTGAAATATATCTTGAAAAATTTCATTCATTACGGATTATGTATATATGGAATTTATTCCACGATGAGACATGAAACTATATCAATCCGTGGAGTAGATAAGAAGACAAATCCTGAAGCGAGGAGATTGACATGGCTGTACTAAATCTCGATCTTGGCACCAGCGACTACACAATCGACAGTAGCAACGCCGACTCGACCAATACCGTCAACCTTACCGCCTTGGGGTCGCAAACCCTTACCGTGGATGGCGTCAGCGCCGTCCTGAGCTCGATTGCCGGCATCACCGCTGCGGCGGCGCCCACTTTTCCGCCATCAATGGCGGCGATCTGACCGTCGACTATGGCCTTCTGGGCGCATCGGCGCTCACCGCCGTAACCTATAATGTCGGTGACATATCGAACGTCTCGGTCTCCGGCCCGGATCTGCTTGGCCTCACCATCGGCACCCAAACGGTCAATTTTTCTGGTAGTGGCTCCGGCTCCTTCTCCTACGAAAAGGGTCTGATCGACACCGTCAGTTCGTTCAACGTCAACGGCTTCAGCTGGGGCGACAGCCTGGCGGCCAATGGCTATACGTTTGACGAATTCACCTATGATTCGGTGGCGGGAAGCGCGTCGCTGGTTCTTGAACGCGGCCTCCTGGGTGCGGACAAGTTCACCTTCAACCTCAACGGCATCAACCCCCAACTGGCGACAATGATCCAGGCCGACCCGGACAGCTTCTTCGTCAACGGCGAATTCGTCGCGCCGGTCTGCTTCCTACGCGGCACGATGATCGAAACCGAAAAGGGCGAAGTCGCCATCGAAGACATCCAGGTCGGCGACATGGTCCGAGGCCGCAGCGGCATGCGCGAAGTGCGCTGGGTCGGCTATCGCCATGACTGGGTGCACCATATCCCCCAGACGAAGCTCGAGGATTTCTGGCCGATCCTCGTCAAAAAAGATGCGGTGAGCGACAATGTGCCCAGCAAGGATATTCGCGTATCGCCCTGGCACCATCTCTATGTCGACGGTCTGCTCATCCGCGCGAAGGAACTAGTGAACGGCTCCACCATCGTTGCCGACAAAAGCCTGAAGCGCATCTCCTATTATCATATCGAACTTGACCAGTTCGACGTGATCCGCGCCCATGGCATCTATTCGGAATCCTATACCGATGGCGGCAACCGGGACTTCTTCCAAAACGTCGAAGTCACCAGCCTGACGCCCAAAAGCCGCACCCGTCGCGAAGGTAGCCGCCCCGGCTTCCACGCCGTCCGCGATCAGCAGACGATCGACGTAATGCACAAGCGGTTGGCCGACCGGGCGGCGCTGCTCGACAGCGAAACGCTGCCGCTCAAGCGCACGGCCTGATCCTGTACCCGCGCCAGCTTTCGGGTCGGCGCGGATTCACCGATGATTTTGCAGATCTAGTGGTCCGATTCTGACATTCGACACCGCTTGAGGCCATGTCCCACACGAATGTCAGAATCTATTCGGACCACTAGAAATATTTGATTCTAGTGGATTTTACGATTTTGACATTTGCAGACCCATCCCAACCGCCAGGGGATGCAAATGTCAAAATCAATCCACTAGCAAGCGACCGGGAAGAGGATGGCAATGGATCAGCACGTCACATCTTTCGCCAGTTCCCAGCCGATAGCAGCCAGCGATCCCGCCGGTTTCCCCGGCGCGGTGGATGTGACCGTCATCGAAGCCGTTGCGACCGCCGCCGCTTCGCTACCGGCCGTCATTGACACACCCGATCCCCTGGAAGGCGCCACGATCATCGCCTATCCGGATTATAGGGCGTCCAACCCCTATCAGAATGGCCTGTATGGAGCCTTCCGCGCGAAGGGGCGTGTCGAGTTCGGCACGATTCAGCAGGCGCTGGACCGATCCTGCGCCGCCGCCGCCAACCGGCGCACGATTTTCCATCTCCATTTGCCCGATCCGCTCTTTGCCGATGTGACCGACGGGTTCGACTATCAGGTCCGGGCCAGCAATTTTCTCCAGGCGGTGCAGGCTTTCAAGGCGACCGGCGGCATTTTCCTGTGGACCGTGCACAATCGCCTGCCGCACGATGCGCGCTTCGGGACTCTGGCCATGGCGTTTCACCGCCAGCTGGCGGAGGCCGCCAACCTCATCCACATCCACATCCACAGCGCCTCCGCGCTGGCCGACATCCGGCAACTCTATGCCGTCGATGAGCGCAAATGCATCATCGTGCCGCACGGCAGTTATGAAGGTTGCTACGGTCCGGCGTTCAACAAATATCAGAGCCGGCAGTTGCTCGGTCTCAGCGATGTGGATTCGCTGATCCTCTTTTTCGGTCAGATCCGGCCTTACAAGGGGCTGGACGAGCTGATCCACGCATTTCACGACATTAGCGGCCGCGCGGACCGGGACCAGGTTCATCTGTTGATCGTCGGCAAGCCTCTGGGCGGCTTTTCGCCCGGCCATGCACGGCTGATGGAGGAAAATAATCCGCGCATCCATATTCTCGCATATTCTCGACGGCTTCATTCCGGACACGAAAGTGCCGTTGCTTTTCGGCGCCGCGGATGTCGTGGCCCTGCCCTATCGCGACGTTCTGACCTCAGGCAACCTCATGCTCGCAGCCAACTACGGCAAGCCGGTCGTCGCCCCCCGCCTGCCGGCTCTGTCGCTGCGCTCGACCCATTCGCGCTTCGGCAGCGTCTATCACGACCTGACGCCCGAGCAGATCAAGGGGCATGTTCAGGATTGGACGATAAGTCCCTCCCTGTCCGGTCAGAAGAGCCGCATCATCCCGCGCGACTATATCTTCATTCCCGCCGATCATGTCGGCCGGATGCGAATATCCGCCGGACTGACCCGCGATTTCGATGACATGATCGACCGCTATTTCGACTCCTTCGCATTGAGCGACGTGTCCGCTCTCTATGTGCCCGACCTGATCGCCTGTCACCGCGACGATGTTCTGCCCTGGTCGTCATGATGGCCGATCGCATGATTATACCAGACCGATTCCCTGTTCTTCGAGCTTGGTTCCGCTGATACCCACGCGGCGGAACCACCCCGGCGGCGTGCCCCCCGAAATCGCATGGTGCGATGTTGCCGCCGGGGTCTTTTCTCCATCATTTTCGGCTACGGCCTCCACAAATCCGGGGCGCGTGTCGCCGGCGACACAGGCTTATCGATTTTTTCACGCTGTTGAGGCTATGAGGAGCCATCGTCGATTTCCCGGACCTTTCGATGCGCCTTCCTGCCGCCCTTTTCTTCGCGATCCTGCTCACCGCTCCGCAACTCGCTTTCGCGCAGGTTGCCGCGGCCGACAGCGGCGATACGGCCTGGATGGTCCTCTGTGCGCTGCTGCTGCTCTTTGCCGCCCTGCCGGGACTGACGCTGCGCCACGCCGGGCAGGTCAATGTCCGCAACGCCCTGTCCGTCATGGCCCAGGGCGCGGGCGTGGCCGCGGTGGTATCGCTCGGTTGGGCGATAGCGGGCTACAGCCTGGTCTATGCACCGGGCAGCGATTGGCTGGGCGGCGGCGCGAACCTGCTGCTCGCCAATCTGGGGCAGTTGCGCGACGGACTCACCGTGCCGGAATCCGCTTTCGTCCTGTTCCAGATGGGACCGGCGCTGATCGCCGCGTGCCTGCTCGTCGGCGCGGTGGCGGAACGGAGCCGGATCGGCTGGTTCCTGCCTTTCGCCCTGCTCTGGCTGCTGATCGTCTATGTTCCTGTCGCCCATGCCATATGGGCCGGCGGCTGGCTCGCAAGCCTGGGCGTCATGGATTTCGCGGGCGGCCTGGTCGTCCACACGGTAGCGGGTTTTTCCGCCCTTGCGCTCGCCTTGATCGCCGGCGCGCGGCGCGGACCTGCCGGTCCCGGCCATAGCCCCGTCCTGGGCATCGCAGGCGGGGCGCTGGTCTGGATCGGCCTGTCGGGGCTGGTCGGCGGCTGGGCGCTGGGCGCCACGGACGATGCCGCCACCGCCCTTCTCAACCATCATTTCGCGGGATGCGCAGCTGCACTGAGCTGGGCCCTGCTGGATCGGATTCTGGGCGGGAGGAGCAGCGCGACCGGCCTGTTGTCGGGCGCGCTGGCGGGGATCGCGGCCATTTCCGCCTCCGCCGCCCTGGTAGGGACCGGCGGCGCCATGCTGATCGGCATGATCGCCGCAACCATATCCCGCCTGGGAGCGAGCATGATCGGTCGCCGGGTCGACGACGGCGCGAACATCTTCGTCATTCATGGCCTGGGCGGAACGACGGGCGCGCTCCTGCTCCCCGTCTTCGCCCTGCCCCTGCTTGGCGGCGTCGGTTTCGATCCCAGCATTACCCTCACCGGCGCCTTGGTCAGTCAGGCGGCCGGCCTTGTCATCGTCGCGCTCTGGGCGATGGTCGGCAGCGCGATCGCGGCATTGGTCGTCTCCGTCATCATCCCGATGCGCATCAGTTCGCAGACCGAGGCCGAAGGACTGGACGCGGGACAGCATGGCCAGCAGGCCTGGGATTTCCGCTGATCCCATGACGATTGCCGTCGCCATATTCGCGCATCAGGAAGAGCGCCGGATCGCCGCCTGTCTCGCCTCATTGCCGCTCGACCGGCCGGAAACGCTTTTCCATGTGCTGGTGAACGGCACCACCGATGCGACCGTCGAGCGGGCGAGCACCGTTGCCGCCGGACGAGCGAATGTCATCATCCATGACCTCAAACAGGGCGGCAAGTCGCGCACCTGGAACCATATGGTCCATGACCTGCTGACGGGCGAGGAGGATGTCGTGATCTTCATGGATGGCGACGCGGAAATCACGGCCGGATCGTTCGACGCGCTGGTGGCCGATCTGGCCGCCCATCCCGGCGCCAACGCCGCCGCGGGAATGCCGATGAACGGGCGGATGGCCCCGGCCTATCGCGAGGATCTGCGCGTCGAACGGGGCATGTTCGGGGATCTCTATGCCTTGTCGGGTCGGTTTCTGGGCGCGATCCGTGCTCGCGGCCTGCGCCTGCCCGATGACCTGATCGGCGATGACGGGCTGGTGGCGTCCTGGGCGCATACCGACCTGAAGCCGGACAGCGAATGGGTGCTCGAGCGGATTCTGGCCTGCGAGGGAGCAGGCTTTCTGGCCGAACAGGTGAGCCTCTTCCGGCCCTTGACGTGGCGGATGCAATATAAGCGGATGACGAATTATTCGATCCGTTTCTTCCAGAACCGGATCGTGTCGGATATCATGACGCGCGAGGGACCGGACGGCCTCCCCGCGCGTCTTGCGAGCCTTTATCCTCTATGGCTCCCCCGCTTCCGCCCGCGCCCCGGCCTCACCGGATGGTTCGACCGCAAGGCGCTTCGACGGATGCGGACCGCGCTTTAGTTTTAACGGTCCCGGCCGGCCAGCTCCTTGTTGACATAGAGCGCGACGATCGTCGCGATCGCGCCCGACAACAGGTAGATGCCCGATGCGGCGAGGCCGAACTTCACCGACAGCAGCAGCGCCACGAGCGGCGCAAAGCCCGCCCCGACCAGCCAGGCAAGGTCGGAGGTCAACGCCGAACTGGTATAGCGCGCCTCGGTCGCGAAATTGGACGCGACCACGCCCGACGACTGGCCGAACGCCAGACCCAGCAGCATGAAGCCCAGGATCATGAAGGCGACCTCGCCCAATTCCCCGCCGTTCAGCATCAACGGCGCCATCAATGCGAAGATGGCGATTCCCAGCGCCGACCAGCCCAGCAGCGAGCGACGGCCGATCTGGTCGGCGACGAAGCCCGACACGACGATGGCGAGCAGGCCGACCGACGCGCCGATCATTTCGATGATGAGGAAGCGGTCGAGCGGTTGATCGGTGAACAGCGCCACCCATGACAATGGGAACACCGTCACCATATGGAACAGCGCGAAGCTGGCCAACGGAGCGAAGGCGCCGATGATGATGTTGCGCCCTTCCGCCTTGACGGTCGGCAGGACAGGTGACGGTTGCAGATCCTTCTGTTCGAACAGGCGTTCGAACTCATGCGTCACCACGATGCGCAGACGGGCGAACAGCGCCACGACGTTGATCGCGAAGGCGACGAAGAAGGGATAACGCCAACCCCAGTCGAGAAAGTCAGCCTCGGTCAAGTTGAGCAGGAAGAAGGCGAACAGTCCGCTGGCCACGATCAGCGCCAGCGGTGCGCCAAGCTGCGGCACCATCGCATACCAGCCGCGCTGATGCTGCGGCGCGTTCAGCGACAGCAGCGAGGCCAGGCCATCCCAGGTTCCACCAAGCGCAATGCCCTGCGCGGCGCGCAAAATGACCAGGACGACCGCAGCATAGTGGCCAATCGTGGCGTAACCGGGCATGAAGGCAATCGACGCGGTAGACCCACCCAGCAGGAAGAGGGCGACGGTCAGTTTCGTGCCGCGCCCGTAGCGCCGGTCGATCGCCATGAAGATCAGCGAGCCGATCGGCCGCGTAATGAAGGCCACGGCGAAGATGGCGAAGGAATAGAGGGTGCCGGTCAGCGCATCCACATAGGGGAAGACCAGGCTCGGGAACACGATCACCGAAGCAATGGCGTAAACGAAGAAATCGAAAAATTCGGAGGTGCGACCAATGATCACACCGATGGAAATATCACCCGGCGCAATCCTGTGGTCGCGCGCATTGATCCGGCGCGCATCATCCTCAAGTGGCGTGGAGGTGAAGGCAATGGCCTGTGAATTCATAGGCATCCGCTCCCTTGGTGGGCCGACGGCGCCTGTTTTGGGTCTTCCGACGGCCAGAGAATGGCAACATAACAGAAAACCCGCAGAGTCTAAGCAGTATCCCACATCTCCAAACATTTTTTGCGTCCGCACACAATTGGACAAATTGCCCACTATCCGACTCCCCGTGGAAAGGTTAGGCGCGCGCCCATGTCACACCCACACTCACCCAAATGGATCAGACTCTTGCGCTGGTCCGCTCCGATCCTTGCGGCGCCCCTGGCAGGCTGCAACTGGGTCGTGATGAACCCGTCGGGCGATATTGCGGTGCAGCAGCGCGATCTGATCCTGATCTCGACCGCGCTGATGCTCCTCATCGTCGTGCCCGTCATGGCCATGGTTGTCTGGTTCGCGTGGCGCTATCGCGCCGCGAACAAGGCGGTCGAGAAGGACTATGACCCCGATTGGGATCATAGCACCAAGCTGGAACTGCTGATCTGGTCGGCGCCGCTCCTCATCATCATCTGCCTCGGCGCGCTGACCTGGGTGAGCACGCACAAGCTCGACCCCTATCGTCCGCTCGACCGGATCGACGCGAAGACCGCGATCGACCCGAAGGTCAAGCCGCTGGTGGTGCAGGTCGTGGCGCTCGACTGGAAGTGGCTGTTCATCTATCCCGAACAGGGCATCGCCACCGTCAATGAACTGGCGCTACCGATCAACGTCCCGGTTCGCTTCGACATCACCGCGTCGACGGTGATGAACAGCTTCTACGTCCCCGAACTCGCCGGCCAGATCTACGCCATGCCGGGCATGAAGACGCAGCTCCACGCCGTGGCCAACAAGCCCGTCACCGGCACCGGCTTTTCCGCCAACTATTCGGGCGCGGGCTTCAGCCACATGCGCTTTGGCTACAAGGCGCTGGACCGGGCCGGTTTCGACGCCTGGGCCGCCAAGGTGAAGGCGAGCAGCGCAGCGCTCGACCGCAACCTCTATCTGACCCTCGCCAAGCCGAGCGAGAAGACTCCCGTCGCCTATTTCTCCGCCGCCGATCCCATGCTGTTCGACGCGGTCGTCAATCTTTGCCCCAAGCCCGGCCAGCGCTGCATGGGCGAGTTGATGCACGTCGACATGATGGGCGGCGCGGGCAAGGAATCGGCGAAGGAGACGCAGGGCCTTCAATATGATTTCCCCAACAGCCATGTGATCGACCAGGCCGAGCGCAACGAGGGCCAGCAGACCGCCCCCGACGCCCCTACCGCCGATCACTCCTCTCACAGCGGCGCTGACGCGCACGCGCAGCATCGGTAAGGCCCATGACTGGCACACTCACAACGACACAGATGATCTTCGGTCGTCTGACATGGGATGCGTTCCCATGGCATGAGCCCATCGTCGTCGCGACCTTCGTCGCGGTGGTGCTGGGCGGCGCGGCGGTGGTCGCGGCGCTGACCTATTTCAAGCTCTGGGGCTATCTCTGGAAGGAATGGTTCACCAGCGTCGACCACAAGAAGATCGGCATCATGTATATGGTGCTGGGCCTCATCATGTTCCTGCGCGGCTTTGCCGACGCGGTCATGATGCGGTTGCAGCAGGCGCTCGCCTTCAACGGGTCGGAGGGCTATCTCAACGCCCATCATTATGACCAGGTGTTCACCGCCCATGGCGTGATCATGATCTTCTTCGTGGCGATGCCGTTCATCACCGGTCTTATGAACTATATCGTCCCGCTCCAGATCGGCGCGCGCGACGTGTCCTTCCCCTTCCTGAACAATTTCAGCTTCTGGATGACCACGGGCGGCGCGGTGCTGGTGATGGCCTCGCTGTTCCTGGGCGAATTCGCGCAGACCGGCTGGCTCGCCTATCCGCCGCTTTCGGGGATCGACTATAGCCCGGCCACAGGTGTCGACTATTATATCTGGGCGTTGCAGGTAGCGGGTGTCGGCACGACATTGTCGGGCATCAACCTGATCGCGACCATCGTGAAGATGCGCGCGCCGGGCATGAGCCTCATGAAGATGCCGGTTTTCACCTGGACCTCACTCTGCGCCAACGTGCTGATCGTCGCCTCCTTCCCGATCCTGACCGCTACCCTGGTCCTGCTGTCGCTCGACCGCTATGCGGGCACCAACTTCTTCACGAACGACTTCGGCGGCAACCCGATGATGTACGTGAACCTGATCTGGATCTGGGGCCACCCGGAAGTCTATATCCTCATCCTGCCGCTGTTCGGCGTCTTCTCCGAAGTCGTGTCGACCTTCTGCGGCAAGCGCCTGTTCGGCTACACCTCGATGGTCTATGCGACCTGCACGATCATGGTGCTGTCCTATCTCGTGTGGCTGCACCACTTCTTCACCATGGGTTCGGGCGCCAGCGTCAACAGCTTCTTCGGCATCACGACGATGATCATCTCGATCCCGACGGGCGCGAAGCTGTTCAACTGGCTGTTCACCATGTATCGCGGCAAGATCCGTTTCGAACTGCCGATGATGTGGACCGTCGCCTTCATGCTGACCTTCACGATCGGCGGCATGACGGGCGTTCTGCTGGCGGTCCCGCCCGCGGACTTCGTGCTCCACAACTCGCTGTTCCTGATCGCGCACTTCCATAATGTGATCATCGGCGGCGTGCTGTTCGGCCTGTTCGCGGCGATCAACTATTGGTGGCCCAAGGCCTTCGGCTTCAAGCTGAACGTCTTCTGGGGCAAGGTGTCGTTCTGGTGCTGGCAGGTCGGCTTCTGGATGGCCTTCACCCCGCTCTACATCATGGGCCTGATGGGCGTGACCCGCCGGATGCGCGTGTTCGACGATCCATCGCTCCAGATATGGTTCGTCATCGCCGCGATCGGCGCCGCCATCGTCGCGGCCGGCATCGGCGCCATGCTGGTCCAGTTCGCCGTTTCCATCTGGAAGCGCGACGAACTGAAGGTGGAAGGCGATCCCTGGGATGGCCGCACGCTGGAATGGGCGACCAGCTCGCCCCCGCCGGAGTATAATTTCGCCTTCACCCCGGTCGTCTACGACGCCGACAGCTGGGCCGACATGAAGAAGAACGGCTATCAGCGTCCGCTGACCGGCTATCAGGCGATCCACATGCCCAGCAGCACCGGCACAGGCGTCATCCTGGCCGCCCTCGCCACGCTGTGCGGCTTCGCGCTCATCTGGTATATCTGGTGGCTCGCGGGCTTCAGCTTTGTCGGCATGATCGCGTTCGCCATCGGCCACACCTTCAACTACAAGCGCGACTTCTACATCCCTGTCGAGGATGTGACGCGCACCGAGGAAGAGCGCACGCGCATCCTCGCGGCGGGAGTCTGACACTCATGAGCAGCGCAACTGCGAACCTGGAACCTCGGGCCTATCATTTGCCCGAGGAACCCCACCTCCACGAAGGCCACAGCACCATGCTGGGCTTCTGGATGTACCTGATGAGCGACTGCCTCATCTTCGCCATCCTCTTCGCCACCTATGCCGTGCTCGGCGGCAATTTCGCCGGCGGTCCCGGCCCCAAGGACCTGTTCGACCTGAACCTCATCGCGCTCAACACCGCGATGCTGCTCTTCTCGTCGATCACCTATGGCTTCGCCATGCTGGCGATGGAAAAGAACAAGATCAGCGCCACCCAGGGCTGGCTGTTCGTCACCCTGCTGTTCGGCGGGACCTTTCTGTTCATCGAACTGTACGAATTCTCGCACCTCATCCATGAGGGCGCGGGTCCGTGGCGCAGCGCCTTCCTGTCGGCCTTCTTCACCCTGGTCGGCACCCACGGCCTGCACGTCACCTTCGGTTCGATCTGGCTGATCACGCTGATGGTGCAGGTCGCCAACAAGGGACTGATCCCGGCCAACAAGCGCCGCCTGATGTGCCTCAGCCTGTTCTGGCACTTCCTCGACGTCATCTGGATCGGCGTCTTCACCTTTGTCTATCTGATGGGAGTCCTGCGGTGAGCGACGCTGTCCATCCCCATGGTGGCCATGACCACCACGACGACCATGCGCATGGGCATCATGATGGCCACAGCCATGGCAGCTATGGCAGCTACATGATCGGTTTCGGCCTGTCGGTGATCCTGACGGCCATCCCCTTCTGGCTGGTGATGTCGGGCACGCTCGGCGATCCGCAGTTGACCGGCTTCATCATCATGGCCTTCGCCGCGGTGCAGGTGATCGTCCATATGATTTACTTCCTGCACATGAACACCCGCGTCGAAGGCGGCTGGTCGTTCATGGCGATGATGCTGACGATCGTTCTGGTCGTCATCACCCTGTCCGGCTCCATGTGGGTCATGTATCATCTCAACACCAACATGATGCCGCACGCGGACATGGAAATGAGCGCGGAGATGAGCGCGTCGCACGACATGAACGCCATGGCGAACATGAGCGAAATGCCGTGACAACGGCCGAGAACGGGGGGCGCTCCACGCGCTCCCCGATCTTTACGATCGGCCTGACGCTGATCGCCCTTCTTCTCTTTTCCGGTTTTTGCGCGCTCGGCGGGTGGCAGATCCACCGCCTCGCCTGGAAGCGCGACCTGATCGCCCGTGTCGATGGCCGCATTCACGCAGCGCCGATCCCTGCCCTGACCAGCGCCACCAAGGACGATGAATATCGCTGCGTCACCGTGAGCGGCGTCTTCCTCCACGACAAGGCCGCCCTGGTGCAGGCCTCCACTATTCGCGGCCCCGGCTTTTGGGTTTTGACGCCCCTGCGGCAGGACGATGGTGCGATCACGCTCATCAACCGGGGGTTCGTGCCCAACCGCAAGGCCCGCTATGACCGTCCCCAGGGCGCAGTGCAGGTCGTTGGCCTCCTTCGCCTGACGGAGCCGGGCGGCGGCTTTCTTCGCGACAATGACCTCGCCGCCGACCGCTGGTATTCGCGCGATGTCGAAGCCATCGCCAAAACGCGCCAGTTGGGTGGCGTCGTCCGCCCCTATTTCATCGATGAAGGCGCTGGCGCCTCCCCCACCAGCCTGCCCGTCGGCGGCCTGACCGTGGTCAGCTTTCCCAACAATCATCTCCAATATGCCATCACCTGGTTCGTGCTGGCGGCGATGACCCTGGGCGCCTATATCCTGGTGATGCGCCAGACAGGAAAAGATCGCCGGGAATGACCGAGCCGTCCGCCAAGCGCATCCGCTGGCTGCCCAGCCAGTGGCCCGCCGATGCAGCCGGCCGACGGAACATGGCGCTGCTGGTCCAGTTGCGCTGGATCGCCATTGCCGGGCAGATCGCGACGATCCTGATCGTTCATTACGGCATGGGCATCCGCCTGCCGTTGAGCACCATGCTGGTGGTGCCCTGCATCGCGGTGCTGATGAATATCGGTAGCCTGATGATCCTGCGCCGACGCGCGGACATCACCCATGCCGAACTGTTCCTGGCGTTGCTGTTCGACGTGCTGGCGCTCACCACCCAGCTCTATCTCAGCGGCGGCGCGACCAACCCCTTCGTCTCGCTCTATCTGGTGCAGGTCGCGCTGGGCGCAGTCCTGCTCCATCGCTGGAGCGTCTGGGGCGTCGTCGTCATCTCCTCGCTCTGCGTGGCGATGCTGTCCTTCGCCTATCGGCCGCTCGACCTCAGCGAACCGCTGGAAGGGCATTTGTTCGACCTGCACATCGTCGGCACATGGATCTGCGTCACCATGATCGCGGTGCTGCTGGTGCTGTTCATGACCCGGATGACCCATAATCTACAGCTGCGCGAATCCTATCTCGCACGCTTGCGGCAGCAAGCGGTGGAAGAGGAGCATATCGTGCGCATGGGGCTGCTCGCATCGGGCGCCGCGCATGAACTGGGCACCCCCCTCGCCCAACTGGCCGTCGTGCTGGGCGATTGGCGGCATATGCCCCAGATCATCAGGCATCCTTCGCTGGTCGAGGAAGTCGAGGAAATGGAAACGGCGGTCAAACGCTGCAAATCGATCCTGACCGGCATACTGATGTCCGCTGGCGAAGCGCGCGGCGAAGCGCCCGAAGTGACCGACGTCCGCGCCTTCATCGAACAGATCGCCCAGCAATGGCGCGCCGCCAATCCCGGCATGCCGTTAAGGAGCGACTTTGGCCCGCATGATTATCCGCGCATCATCGCCGATCCGGTCATCCGCCAGGCCGTGACCAACCTGCTCGACAATGCCCGCGAAGCGGGCGCGACCTATATCAACTTGATGGTCAGCCGCGACAATCAGTGGCTGCATATCGCGGTGCGCGACAATGGCAAGGGCTTCAGCACGGACATGCTGACCGACTTCGGCAAGCCCTATCGGTCGAGCAAGGGCAAGCAGGGCGGCGGCTTGGGCCTGTTCCTGGTCGTCAATGTGGTCCGCAAGCTGGGCGGACGGGTGGACGCCAGTAATGGTGCGGAAGGCGGCGCGATGATCCAGTTGCGCCTGCCCTTCGCGACGCTGGCGCTGGAGGACATGACCGATGGCGAGTGAAAAGAAGCTTTTGATCGTCGAGGATGACGAAGCCTTCGCCAAGACGCTGAAACGCTCCTTCGAACGACGCGGCTATGATGTGCTGCTCGCCGACAGTCTCGAATCGGTGGATGCCCTGCTGGCCGAACACCAGCCCGGTTTCGCCGTGGTCGACCTGAAACTCGGGCCGCAATCAGGTCTTGCCTGTGTCCAGGCGCTTCACGCCCATGATTCTGCCATGCTGATCGTCGTGCTGACAGGCTTCGCCAGCATTGCGACCGCGGTGGAGGCGATCAAGCTCGGCGCCACCAATTACCTCGCCAAGCCATCCAACAGCGACGATATCGAGGCCGCCTTCGCCCGTTCCGGCGGCGACCCCGCGACCCCTCTGGCGCCGCGCCCGACATCGATCAAGACGCTGGAATGGGAACATATCCATGAAGTGCTGAAAGACAGCGACTTCAACATCTCCGAAGCGGCGCGACGCCTGGGGATGCATCGCCGCACCCTTGCCCGCAAGCTGGCGAAACGGCAGGTCGGTTGATCGTCTGATCGTTGGGCGCCCTGAGAGTCTGTTTGGAAAATGCGCAAAAGCGCATTTTCGGCGCGGCGCCGGCCCGCTCCCCCACCCGGCCACCCAACGGCAGTATCATATGGGTGGCCGGGTGGGGGAGCGGGCTGGTGCGGCAAATCCGGCTTCAGCCGGATTTCCAAACGGACCCTATGCCGATCGCTTGCGCGACAGAAAGAAGCGCAGCATTTCCCGCGACGCATCCGGCCCCGCGGGGTCGGTATGCGATCNCAAACGGACCCTATGCCGATCGCTTGCGCGACAGAAAGAAGCGCAGCATTTCCCGCGACGCATCCGGCCCCGCGGGGTCGGTATGCGATCCGGCGGCGCTGCCGCCCGACCAGCTATGGCCGCTGCCGTGGATGATCCAGTCTTCCAGCAGGCTTTCTCCCATATAGCTCCGGTAAACGCGGCGCGTATAATGGCGGCCTCCATTCGACAGGCCGCTATGCGCGCGCGATATCAGCGGGCCGGCGGTCGAGCGTTCCAAATTGGTCAGGAAGCCGTTGGCATTGGACGGGTGGACGACCCGGTCATTGTCGCCATGAAAGACGATCGTGGGCAACTGACGCGGCAGTTTTCCGGTGGGACCGGCGCCGTTTCTGCCCCGCATCGCGGCGATGGCGCCGCCAAGCGAGCGGACATTGCCCCGCGGGACACCGGAATGGACGCCGACCGCCACATAGAGATCGGGATAGGCGGCGCCGATGATCGCCGCCGCCGCGCCGCCGGCGGAAATGCCCGCTATATAAACGCGCGCCGGATTTGCCCGGCCGAGCGCAATGGCATGGCGGGTCAGGGCGGCGATGAGCGCCGGTTCGCCCCGGCCCCGTTCCTGATTGGCGGGATCGTGCCAATTCCAGCAGAGTCCGAAATTCGCCGAGGCTGATTGTTGCGGATAGAGTATCAGGACGCCCAGTTCGTCGGCCAGCCGGTTCATGCCGGTGCCCGCGGCGAAGTCGGTCGCGGTCTGGGAACAGCCATGGAGCATCACCACCAGCGGCATCCGGCGGCGCGCCGACCCCTTTGGCGTATAGAATCTGTAGCTGAGCGTCCCGTGACGACAGCTATAGTCCTCGCTCAGAAATGTGCCCGGCGCGGGCCTTGGCAGCATTTTTTTCGGCGCCTTGGCGGAGCCGGGCGCACTCACCGGCTTCGGCCGCTTCGTCTTTTTCGTCGCCGGAGGGGGCATCAGCGCTTTCTGAAAGGCCAGCGCGGCCGACAGGGGGCGCCGTTTTTTGACCAATCGGCCGGCCTTGATAATCGCCCCGAACAGATCAGCCATTCACGCTCCATCGTCCAGCCGACGCCATCCACCATCAACGACAGGCGGACAGGATCGATCCCGGAAGACCGGCCGGGCCGAACCAAGCCGTCGGCCCCCGGAGGGCTGGTTTCGGCTGGACGGGCATCGTCCGCCCCACCAACGGGCGCTCTCGCTCCACGGTCCTTGCCCGAACGTCGCCGCGCATCATGACAGCATCATGTCGTGGCGGTGGATTCCACATCGCTCCCGCCCCTCTTATCATCGGGGATCGGCTCGCCGCCCATATCGGGAATTGCATGTCCGGCCGTGTCCGGTTTATGCGCCTTGCGTCGATCCTTTCCCGATGAGAGGCCTTTATCCATCCGCTCGACCATCCCGTCTGGCACGCCCTTCAATCCGGCTGGTCGGCGCTGGCGCAAGGCAACGACCAGGCCATGCGCCTCGATCCCCGCTATGGCCCGTTCGGCGCGACGGCCGATGGCAAGCTGGAAGCGCTGCACGCCCTGATCCCGGAGGATGGCGAATTGTGGCTGGTCGGGCGGGATGCGGAGCGCCCGCCGCCGCCGGTCCTGCACGTTGCGCGCACCGCTCCGCTGGCCCAGATGGTCGCGCCGCGGCTGCTCCCCGCCCAGGACATGCCGCCCGGCTGGGTGCTGCTGGGAGAGGAGGACGCGGCGGAGATGCTGGAACTCGCGCTGCTGACCAAGCCCGGTCCCTTTCGTCCCCTCACCCACCGGCTCGGCCGCTTCATCGGGGTGCGCGAAGGCGGGCGGCTGGTCGCGATGGCGGGCGAGCGGATGCGGATGCCCGGTTTTGCCGAAGTCAGCGGTGTATGCACCCATCCTGACTGGCGCGGACGCGGCCTGGCGGGGGCGCTGATGCGGATCGTGATGCAGGCGATGCTGGACCGGGGCGAAACCCCCTTCCTTCACGCCTATGCCGCGCATGACAAGACGATTGCGCTCTACCGGACGCTGGGATTCGAGGTCCGCGCCGAATTGCCGATGATGGTGGTGACGCACCCGCCCGCAGCGTAATTCCACCTTTCGCCGTCGTTCAGGACATCCATGGCTGTTGGACAGAATAAAAAGGCCGGCGGATCGCCCCGCCGGCCTTTTCCTGTTCGCGTGAGCGATAAACTTCGAGACCATTTTCGGTCGCGATCGAACCGCAGGCCGGGCAGGCCCGGCCCGCTACGATCGCTTTAGAAGTCCATGCCGCCCATGCCGCCCATGCCGCCCGGCATCGCGGGAGCAGCCGACTTGTCTTCCGGCAGCTCGGCGATGGTGGCTTCGGTGGTGATCAGCAGACCAGCGACCGAGGCGGCGTTCTGGAGCGCGGTGCGCACGACCTTGGTCGGGTCGATGACGCCGGCCGAAACCAGGTTTTCATAGGTGTCGGTGGCCGCGTTGAAGCCGAACGAGGTGTCGTTCTGGTCCAGCAGCTTGCCCGAGACGACGGCGCCGTCCTGGCCCGCATTCTGAGCGATCTGGCGCACCAGCGAGGTCAGCGACTTGCGGACGATGTCCACGCCGCGGGTCTGGTCGTCATTGGCGCCGGTCAGGCCGTCGATCGCCTTGGTCGCGTAGAGCAGGGCCGTACCGCCACCGGGGACGATGCCTTCCTCGACAGCCGCGCGGGTCGCGTGCAGCGCGTCGTCGACGCGGTCCTTGCGCTCCTTGACTTCCACTTCGGTCGCACCGCCAACCTTGATGACGGCGACGCCACCGGCCAGCTTGGCGAGGCGCTCCTGCAGCTTTTCACGGTCATAGTCGGACGTGGTGGTCTCGATCTGAGCGCGGATCTGCTCGGTGCGGCCCTTGATCGCGTCATGCTCACCGGCGCCATCGACGATGGTGGTGTTGTCCTTGTCGATGGTGACGCGCTTGGCGGTGCCCAGCATACCGAGCGTGACGCTTTCGAGCTTGATGCCGAGGTCTTCGGAGATGACTTCGCCCTTGGTCAGGACGGCGATGTCTTCCAGCATGGCCTTGCGACGGTCGCCGAAGCCGGGCGCCTTGACAGCCGCGACCTTCAGGCCACCACGCAGCTTGTTGACGACCAGGGTCGCCAGCGCTTCGCCTTCGATATCTTCCGCGATGATCAGCAGCGGACGGCCCGACTGAACCACGGCTTCGAGGATCGGCAGGATCGACTGCAGGTTCGACAGCTTCTTCTCGTGGATCAGGATATACGGATCAGCCAGCTCGACGGCCATCTTTTCCGGGTTGGTGATGAAGTAGGGCGACAGATAGCCGCGGTCGAACTGCATACCTTCGACGACGTCCAGCTCGAATTCGAGGCCCTTGGCTTCCTCGACGGTGATGACGCCTTCCTTGCCGACCTTTTCCATGGCTTCGGCGATCTTCTCACCGACTTCCACGTCGCCATTGGCCGAAATGATGCCGACCTGGGCGACTTCGTTCGAACCCGAAACCGGCTTCGAACGGGTCTTGATGTCATCGACGACCTTGGCGACGGCGAGGTCGATGCCGCGCTTCAGGTCCATCGGGTTCATGCCGGCGGCGACCGACTTCATGCCTTCACGCACGATGGCCTGGGCCAGGACGGTCGCGGTGGTGGTGCCGTCACCGGCGATGTCGTTGGTCTTCGAAGCGACTTCGCGGACCATCTGGGCGCCCATATTCTCGAACTTGTCCTTCAGTTCGATTTCCTTGGCGACCGAAACACCGTCCTTGGTGATGCGGGGCGCGCCGAAGCTCTTGTCGATGACGACGTTGCGGCCCTTCGGCCCCAGAGTCACCTTGACCGCGTCGGCCAGGATGTCGACGCCGCGCAGGATGCGCTCACGAGCGTCACGCGAAAACTTTACGTCCTTCGCTGCCATGATCTTTCACCTTCTTTGAGAATTGCAAAATTTGCGAAATTCACACCGTTGCAGGTGTCGGAATTCCGCCAAAAACTGGAATGACTATCCGGTTCGCAGACTTAGCCGACAATACCGAGGATATCGCTTTCCTTCATGATCAGCAGGTCTTCACCGTCGACCTTGACCTCGGTGCCCGACCATTTGCCGAACAGGACGCGATCGCCGGCCTTGACGTCCAGCGGCGTCACCTTGCCGTCTTCGGCCTTCGCGCCGGTGCCGACGGAGACGACTTCGCCTTCCTGCGGCTTTTCCTTGGCGGTGTCGGGGATGATGATGCCACCGGCGGTCTTCTCTTCAGCCTCCACGCGGCGGACGAGAACACGGTCGTGCAACGGACGAAATGCCATGTTGATTGCCTTTCCCTGGCGTTTGGGATCAGAGTGAGCGCACGGGAACCGGGATCCTGCCCCAAATGCCCTGTCCGCCCGTCCTTCTCCCGATGAACTCTTGCTTGCTAGCACTCGCCATCGGAGAGTGCCAGCGGCTTGAATATGGAAAAGTCGCTCCGCTGGTCAAGAGCAGAAACATGGAAAAATTTTCTCCGCCTGCCCTTTTGGCGAAACGGCCGTTCCATAGCCCCTGATGCGGCGCGGGTCATGGGCCGCGCGACGGGATGGGCGGATATTGCGGCTGTTCCTCATTTCCCCAAATTGGCGTATTCTTGATGACAGGCGATAAAGGATCATGGGCGCGACGCCCATGCGCCACGCCTTTGGGAGAGGATGATGAGCTACGCGAGAATCCTCGTGGCCGTGGACGTGGACAGCCCCGTCCTGGCGCACGCCGCCATAGCGAGCGCGGCGGATGTGGCCCGCACACAGGGACAGGTTCATATCCTCTACGTCCGCCATCATCTGCCGACGCGCTATTCCGCCCTGCTCGCCAGCGATTTCGACGAGCGCGAAGGAAGCGATGCGCGCGCCCAGATGAAGGCATGGGCGGACGAGGCCGGACTCGATCCGGCGCGGACCCATTTCGTCACCCATCGCGGGCGCGTGCGGGACGAAGTGCTGAACGAAGCGGAAAAATGCCAGGCCGACCTCATCATCCTGGCGTCGCACCAGCCCTCGCTCGCATCGCGGCTGCTCGGCTCCAACGCATCGGCCATCGTGCACCAGTCGCCGGTCAGCGTGCTGGTGGTGCGCGTGGGCGAGAAATAATCATCGGTCGCGAAACGGCGGTTGCGGGCGGCGGAGCCGCTTCCTACCTGCGGGCGAGATTTCAACATCGGAGCCAGCCCGCATGACCGACAGCTACACCCCGCCAAAAGTCTGGACCTGGGACAAGGAGAGTGGCGGCGCCTTCGCCAATATCAACCGGCCGATCGCCGGGCCGACCCATGAGAAGATATTGCCGGTGGGCAAGCACCCGCTCCAGCTCTATTCGCTCGCTACGCCCAATGGGCAGAAGGTGACGATCCTGCTGGAGGAATTGCTGGCGGCCGGCGTCGCGGAAGCGGAATATGATGCCTGGCTGATCCGCATCGGCGATGGCGACCAGTTTTCCAGCGGCTTTGTGGAGGTCAATCCCAACAGCAAGATCCCCGCGCTGATGGACCACAGCGTATCGCCGCCGCAGCGCGTGTTCGAATCGGGCGCGATCCTGCTCTATCTCGCCGAAAAGTTCGGCAAGTTCCTGCCCACCGATCCGGCCGGGCGCACCGCCGCGCTGAGCTGGCTGTTCTGGCAGATGGGCGCCGGCCCACTGCTGGGCGGGGGCTTCGGCCATTTCTTCGCCTATGCGCCGGAGAAATATGAGTATCCGATCAACCGCTACACGATGGAAGTGAAGCGGCAGCTGGACGTGCTCGACCGGCATCTGGCGGAAAATGACTATATGGCCGGTGACGAATATTCGATCGCCGATATCGCGATCTGGCCCTGGTATGGCGGCGTCGTGCTGGGCCGCGCCTATGATGCGGCGGAGTTTCTGGACGCGCAGAGCTACAAGAATGTGCTGCGCTGGGCCAACCAGATCGACGCGCGCCCGGCGGTGAAGCGCGGACGCATGGTCAACAAGGCGAACGGGCCGCTGGAGGAACAGCTGCACGAGCGGCATGACGCCAGCGATTTCGAGACGCGGACGCAGGACAGATTGGAGGGCGCGGCCTGACGGCCACGCACTGTCCTCGCCGCTGACGGGATATCGGATCGTTCGCTGGGCCGGGTATCAGGTTGCGCTTCACGGCGCGCGCATCATGCCGCCGCCACACGCGCCGCCTGAAACCGCTTGATCGCGCCGCGCGACCATCGCATGATGGCGGGACGGGGCAAGGCAATCCCCCGTTCAGGCGTTCCCCGCCCAAGCATTGCGGCATTTTCGGGCTTCAAGGCCCTGGGGGAACGTGCATGTCGCATCCAGGCTTTTCGGAACTGGTCCGCCTTTTCGGCAAGATCGGCTTTTTGAGCTTCGGCGGGCCGGCCGGGCAGATCGCGCTGATGCACCGCGAGTTGGTGGAGGAACGGCGCTGGGTCGAGGAAGGGCCATTCCTGCGCGCGCTCAATGTCTGCCACCTGCTGCCGGGGCCGGAGGCGCAGCAGCTTGCGACCTGGGTCGGCTGGCGGCTGCACGGGGCGAAGGGGGGCCTAGCCGCCGGGCTGCTGTTCGTCCTGCCGGGCGCGGCGGTGATGCTGGGCCTGTCGATCCTCTACGCCTATGCCGCCGACCTGCGGCCCGTCGCCGCGCTGTTCCTGGGCATCAAGGCGGCGGTGCTGGCGATCGTGACGCAGGCGCTGATCCGCATCGGCCGGCGCGCGCTCGATACCGGTTTCAAGCGGGCGCTGGCGGTCGCCGCTTTCCTTGCGCTCTTCCTGTTCGCCCTGCCCTTCCCGCTTGTGGTGCTGGGGGCGGGTGCGCTGGGATTTCTGCTGGCGCGGATCAGGCCCGCATGGCTCAAGGCGCATGGCACGGCGGCGGCGGGCGGCGCGCCGGGCGGGCCGCTGCCCTGGGCGCAGACGGTGCGGACGATCCTGCTCTGGCTGCTGGTCTGGGCCGCGCCGATGGCCGCCATATTGCTGCTGCTCGGCCCGGACCATGTGCTCTGGAAGATCGGCGCCTTTTTCTCGCAACTGGCGATCGTCACCTTTGGCGGGGCTTATGCGGTGCTGGCCTATATGGCGCAGGAAGCGGTGCAGTCGATGCACTGGCTGTCGGCGGGCGAGATGACCGACGGGCTGGGGCTGGCGGAGACGACGCCGGGGCCGCTGATCCTGGTGACGCAGTTCGTCGGATTTCTGGGCGCGTTCCGGGCGCCGGAGCCGTTCCCGCCCCTGATCGCCGGGATATTGGGCACGCTCGTCACATTGTGGGTCACGTTCGCGCCCTGCTTCCTGTGGATTTTCAGCTTCGCGCCCTGGATGGAACGGCTGGAGCACGCGCCGCGCCTGCAGGGGGCGCTGGCGGCACTGACCGCCGCGATCGTCGGCGTGATCGCCAATCTGACGCTCTGGTTCGCGCTGCATGTCCTCTTCATGCGGCTGGAGCATAGGGATGCCGCCGGAATGCGCCTGCTGCTGCCCGATCCGGCGAGCCTGGACTGGCGGATCGCCTTGATCGCCGTCGGCGCGGGCGTGATGATCTTCCGGTTGAAGCAGGGCGTGATGACGACTTTGGCCGTGTCGGCGCTGGCCGGGCTGGTGCTCTCCTATGTCGGCGGATAGATGATGACGCAACATTGTTACAAGCCACTGGACGGATGGCGAAGGCGGGTTAAGACAAGGGCTTGAAAAACAGTCAGGGAGTCGCCGCCATGGATCGTCGTCAGTTTCTTTCCACCGCAGGGGCCACCGCGCTGGCCAGCGCAGCGCCGCGCGCGCTGGCGCAGGTCGCGGGCAATGACGATGCGCGGCTGTCCGCCGCCTTCGCCGCGATCTTCGAGCGGGCGCTCGACCTGTCGCCCAGCTTCGTCACCAGCCTGGGCCTGGACAAAGGCGGACGCGCCGGGGCGAAGAGCCTGCTCGACGACAACAGCAAGTCGGGCATGATGAAGAAGCTGGCCGCGACCCAGGTGGCGATCAAGGAACTGGAAGGCTACAGGTCGACCAGCCTGTCCGATGCGCAGAAACTGAACCTGGATGTCGTGCTCTATTCACTGGACCAGCAGACGGTGGCGCCGGCGAAATTCGGCCTCAACAGCGTGCAGCGGCCCTATCGCATCTTCCAGCAGGGCGGCAGCTATTTCCAGACGCCCGATTTCCTGAATACCGCGCACACGATCAATGTGGCCGCCGATTGCGACGCCTATGTCGCGCGGCTCGACGCCTTTGCGCATAATCTGCGGACCGACACCGCCCTCCAGCGGGACGAGGCGGCGCGCGGCTATCTGGCGCCGGGCTGGTCGCTGGACCTGACGCTGGGGCAATTGAAGAAGCTGCGCGGGCAGCCGGCGGCGGACAGTTCGATCGTCCAGTCGCTGGTCAGGCGCGCCACCGCCAAGGGCATCACGGGCGACTGGCAGGGTCAGGCGACGGCGATCGTCGAGAAGGCCATCTACCCCGCGCTGGACGAACAGATTGCCGCGATCGAGGCGTTGAAGGGAAGGACCGCAGCCGGCGACGGCGTGTGGCGGACGCCGCGCGGCGATGAAATCTACGCCGCGGCCCTCAGCCAGGCGACCACCACCGATCTCAGCGCCGAACAGATCCACGCCATGGGGCTGGAGCAGGTCGCCGACATCAGCGCACAGCTGGACGTCATCCTGAAGGGCGCGGGGCGCGCGAACGGGACGATCGGCGAGCGGCTGGCGGCGCTCAATGTCGATCCGGCGCAGCTTTATGCCGACAGCCCGGAAGGGCGCACGGCGCTCATTGCCCAGCTCAATCGCGATCTGGACGCGATGAAAGCGAAACTTCCCAATGCCTTCATGACCATTCCCGATACGCCGCTGGAAATCCGCGCGGTGCCGGTGGAGATTCAGGATGGCGCGTCGAACGGCTATTATAACCGGGCGGCGCTGGACGGATCGCGGCCGGCCATCTACTTCATCAACCTGAAGGACGTGGGCGACTGGCCGAAATATGGCCTGCCCGCGCTGACCTATCATGAGGGCGTGCCGGGGCATCATCTGCAAATCTCGACCGCGCAGAATGCGGGCGACGTGCCGATGCTGCGCAAGACCGCCTTCATGAGCGCCTATACCGAGGGCTGGGCGCTCTACGCCGAGCAACTGGCCGACGAGCTGGGCGGCTATGCCACGCCGATCGACCGGGCGGGTTATCTCCAGTCCTTCCTGTTCCGCGCGGCGCGGCTGGTGGTCGACACCGGCCTCCACGCCAAGAAATGGAGCCGCGAGCAGGCGACCGACTATATGGTCGAGAAGACCGGCTTCGCCCGCCCCCGCTGCCAGCGCGAAGTCGAGCGCTACTGCACCCAGCCGGGGCAGGCGACCAGCTACAAGGTCGGCCATGGGGTGTGGAGCAAGGCCCGCGCGTCGGCGCAGGCGGAGCTGGGCGATGCCTTCGATATCAAGCAGTTCCATGCCATTCTTGAGGAAGGCGCGATGCCGCTGTCGATGCTGGAGAAGCGGGTCGCGGCGCGGGCGAAGGCGGCGAAGGGCTAACAGCCGCCGTTCGTTTCGAGCGTGTCGAGAAACGGGAAGCGCAGCACATCGTGTTTCTCGACTTCGCTCGAAACGAACGGAGGTTGGTTTGCCGGATTATTCGTAATCCAGATCCTGATAGCTGTCGTCGGCAAGGTCGGAGAAGCGGGTGATCTTGGCGTCGAACTTCATGCGGATGCGGCCGGTGGAGCCGTGGCGCTGCTTGGCGACGATCACTTCGGCCAGGCCGTAGATGCGCTCCATATTTTCCTTCCATGCGGCATAAGCGGCCTCGTCGTCGGGCTTTGGCTCCCTGGCGGCCTCGTAATAATCCTCGCGGAACACGAACCAGACCATGTCGGCGTCCTGCTCGATCGAGCCGGATTCGCGCAGGTCGGAGAGCTGGGGCCGCTTGTCCTCGCGCTGTTCGACTGCACGGCTGAGCTGCGACAGGGCCAGAACCGGAACATGAAGTTCCTTCGCCAAGGTCTTCAGACCACGGGAAATTTCTGAAATCTCGTTGACGCGATTCTCGTTGCCGCGGCCGGTGCCCTGGAGCAGTTGGAGATAGTCGACGACGATGAAGCCGATATCATGGCGGCGCTTGAGGCGACGCGCGCGGGTGCGCAGCGCGGCGATGGTGAGGCCGGGCGTATCGTCGATGAACAGCGGCAGTTCCTGAAGGTCGCGCGCGGCGCGGGACAGGTTCTGAAAGTCGGCGCGGCTGATCTTGCCCATACGCAGCGCTTCGCCCGAAATGCCCGACTGTTCGGCCAGGACGCGCGTGGCGAGCTGGTCCGCCGACATTTCGAGGCTGAAAAAAGCGGTCTTCGCGCCCATATTCTTTTCCGGCGGGATGCCGTCGGCATTGTCGCGCAGCCAGCGCGACGCGGCATTATAGGCGATGTTGGTGGCGAGCGACGTCTTGCCCATGCCCGGACGCCCGGCAAGGATCATTAGGTCCGAATTGTGCAGACCGCCGATCTTGGCGTTGAGGCTGTTGATGCCGGTGGTGATGCCCGAGACATGGCCGCCGCTGTTCAGAGCGCGCTCGGCGACCTGCACCGCCATCGTGGAGGCGGAGAGGAAGCTCTTGACGGAGCCCGTCTCGCCCTCCCCCTCGGACACTTTGTAGAGCGCGACTTCGGCCGCCTCTATCTGTTCGCGGGGATTGACATCCTCACTGGTATCCATCGCATTTTCAACAAGTTCACGGCCAACGCTGACAAGCTGCCTCAGCAATGCAAGGTCGTAGATCTGGCTGGCGAAGTCGCGCGCGCCGATCAGCGCCGCGCCATTGCCGGTGAGCTGCGCCAGATAGGCCGCGCCGCCCAGTTCCTTGAGCGCGGGGTCCTGTTCCAGCATGGGTTTCAGCGTCACCGGGTTGGCGACCATGTCCTTGTCCAGCAGGCGCATGATCGCGTCGTAGATGCGGCCGTGGAGCGGCTCGAAATAATGTTCGGCCTTGAGCTTGAGCTGCACATCCTCGGCAATGCGGTTGTCGATCATGATCGCGCCCAGCAGCGCGGCTTCGGCTTCGACATTGCGCGGCAGTTCGGTGCCGGCGTTTTCGGCGGCATTGATTTTCAGCAGTTCGACCATGCGCCCTCTTTCCTCTCCCGCACCGTTCCACGCAAGGGGCCAATCGGAAAGCATCTGTGGATAAGTCCCGCTTGCATTTCGGCGCGCGCCGCCGCACTGACTATCCGCTTCACCATGGCCGATCCGCGCATCATAGACATACAGCTCGACCAGCGCACGATATTGTGGCGCAATGCCGACGTGGAGCAGGAACGGCGCATCGCGATCTTCGACCTGCTGGAGGATAATCACTTCGCCCCGCAGCGCGAGCATGGCGACGGCTATGCCGGTCCCTACAAGGTGCTGCTGCGGGTCGAGGAAGGCCGGCTGGTGATCGAGATCAACCGGGAGGATGACAGCCCGCTGGAGGCGATCATCCTGGGCCTGGGCCGGTTCCGCCGCCCGATCCGCGACTATTTCGCGATCTGCGACAGTTACTATCAGGCGATCAGCAATGCGTCGCCCCAGCAGATCGAGACGGTCGACATGGCCCGCCGCGCCATCCACAATGACGCGGCCGAGGTGCTGAAGGAACGGCTGGAGGGCAAGATCGACGTCGATTTCGACACGGCGCGGCGACTTTTCACGCTCATCTGCGTGCTGCATATCAAGGGGTAAGACGATCAGGGTTGTGACTTTGGGGGGCCTGCTGTTCCGTATCGGGGCGGGACTGGCGGTGATTGCGGCGCTTGCCCTGGCGCTGTGGCTCTATGCGCGCGCCTGGGCGCCGGACCGCGAGCAATATCCGGTGCAGGGCGTCGCCATCGATTCCGGCAACGGCACGGTCGAATGGGGCACGCTGGCGGCGCAGGGGGCGGACTTCGCCTATATCCGCGCGGTCGATGGCGCGGGACGGCGCGACCCGGCCTTCGCCGCCAACTGGCGCGGCGTGCGGACGGCGGGAATGCGCTATGGCGCGCTGATCGATTTCAGCCTGTGCCACCGGCCGAGCGACCAGGCGACCGGCTTCATGACCACGGTGCCGCGCGACAATGCCGCCCTGCCCCCGGTGATCCGCCTGGCCTTCGAGCCGGGCTGCAAGGCGCGGCCGGGGCGCGACCGACTGCTGTCCGACCTCAACACCCTGATCAATCTGGTCGAAGGTCAGGCCGGCAAGCCCGCGCTGCTGAACCTGAGCGAGGATTTCGACAAGGCCTATGATATCGGGTCGGGCATCAACCGGACGCTGTGGCTGGACCGCAATTTCTTCCCCCCCGATCATGCCGGCCGCCCCTGGGTGATGTGGACAGCCAGCGACATGCGGCATATCGACGGCGTCGATGGTCCGGTCCGATGGAATGTGGTGGCGCCCTGATGCGTGAAGAAAAAGACGTCCAGACGCTGATCGCCGCCGCGCGCGGAGCGATGGCCCATGCCCATGCGCCCTATAGCCGCTTCGCCGTGGGCGCGGCGGTGCGCCTGACCGACGGCAGCATCATCATCGGCTGCAATTTCGAGAATGCCAGCTACGGCCTGTCGCTCTGCGCCGAAACGGTGGCGCTGGCGAACGCCAATGCGCAAGGCCGCTTTGCCGATGTCGCCGAGATCGCCGTCGTCGGCGGCGCGATGGATGCAGCGGAAGAGGCGCTCGTCACCCCCTGCGGCCGGTGCCGCCAGATCATGAACGAAGCCGAACAGATGGCGGGCCGCACGCTGGCCATCTATTGCGCAACGCCCAGCGGCGACCGGGTGCTGGACCTGTGCGTCGCCGACCTCCTCCCCCATGCCTTCGGTCCGGCGGACCTGGGCATCGGCCCCATCAAAAAGAGCTGAACACCCATGGCCATTCTTTCCGACAAATGGATTCGCGAACAGGCGCTCAAGACCGGCATGATCGAGCCGTTCGTGGAGAGCCAGAAGCGCGAAGGCTGCATCAGCTACGGCCTGTCCTCCTACGGCTATGACGCGCGGGTGGCGGACGAGTTCAAGATCTTCACCAATGTCGACAGCGCGGTGGTGGACCCCAAGGATTTCGCCGCCAACAGCTTCGTCGACCGCAAGACCGATTGCTGCATCATCCCGCCCAACAGCTTTGCGCTGGCCCGCACGGTCGAATATTTCCGCGTGCCGCGCGACGTGCTGGTCATTTGCCTTGGCAAATCCACCTATGCGCGCTGCGGCATCATCGTGAACGTCACCCCGCTGGAGCCGGGCTGGGAGGGGCATGTGACGCTGGAATTTTCCAACACCACACCGCTGCCCGCCAAGATCTACGCCAATGAGGGCGCGTGCCAGTTCCTGTTCCTTCAGGGCAATGAGCCGTGCGAGGTCAGCTATGCCGATCGCGCGGGCAAATATATGGGGCAGCAGGGGGTGACTCTGCCCCGCCTCTAGGCGACACTGGCGGCATGAGTTTCTGGCGCATTGGCAGATGGCTGGAGGCCGAGCCGGATGACCGCCCGCCACCCAGCGCGGGCGAGGATGCGCGCCTCTATGCCATTGGCGACATCCATGGGCGGCTGGACCTGCTCGATCAGTTGCTGGCGCTGATCGCCCGCGACCGGGATTCACGCGTGCCGAGGCGGTCGCAACTCATCTTCCTGGGCGATCTGGTCGATCGCGGCCCCGCATCGCGCCAGGTGATCGAGCGGGTCATGGCGCTGGTCGCGGAAGAGGGCGCGCTCTGCCTCAAGGGCAATCATGAGGAATTGTTCCTCCATGCCGCCTATGGCGACGAGCGGGTGATACCCACGTTCCGCAAGGCCGGCGGCGCGCAGACGCTGGCGAGCTACGGGCTGGCGCCGCGCCTGTTCGAGGCGATGGACGACGCCGCCGTCGTCGCGTGGATGCTGACCCACATCCCCCGGCCCCATGTCGATTTTCTGGACGATCTGCCCGACTATGTCGAAAAGGGCGACTATCTGTTCGTCCATGCCGGCATCCGCCCCGGCATGGCCATCGCCGACCAGCAGCCCGCCGATCTGCGCTGGATCCGCCGCGACTTTCTGGAGCATCGCCGCGCCCATCCGAAAATGGTCGTGCACGGCCACAGCATCACACCCGAGGTGGATGAGCGGTTCAATCGCATCGGCATTGATACCGGCGCCTATTTTTCCGGCCGGCTGACCGCGCTCGGATTAGAGGGCACGGCCCGCTGGCTCCTGCAAACCGGCGGCTGATCCGCCGCGCCGCAGCATGACGATTCACCGTCACAGAGCGACCCGGGCTTCCTAATTCTCATAATCCTATCAGCAACATTTTATGTCGCGATACTGTCATCTTGGGTAGCGGAATGTCGGCATAGCTTCGTTCGGGGCAATGAAGCGGTGCGAACGCCGCCGATCAGGGGAACAGACAATGCGTATTCGCCATGCCATGGCGGGGGCCGCCCTCGCCATATGCCTTGTGTCGCCCACCCATCTTCTCGCAGCCGCAACGACGGACGCCACTCTGGTCCAGCGGCACAAGTTCGATATTCATGTCCAGTCGCTCAGCGGTGCGCTCCGCCAATTGTCGGCCCAGTCGGGCGTGCGCATTCTCTTCCCCTATGACGAGGTCGCGGCGATCCGCAGCCGCCGCATCCAGGGCTGGATGTCCACCCAGGAGGCACTGGCTCGCCTGCTGGCCGGCACCGACCTCAAATCCGCCGACGCGGGCGCGGGCGTGATCGCGCTGGCGTCCCCCGCCAGCCGCAGCGCGGCGCGCCATGGCCCTTTGGCCCTGCAATACGCCCAGGCCAACGTTCCGGGCGTCGGCGCTGAGGCGCTGGCCATGGCCCCCGCACCCGAACCGGTCGAGGACGCCACGCCGATCATCGTCACCGGCACCCGCACCACCACGCGCACCGTCGCCGAAAGCCTGGCGCCGATCGACGTGCTGGGCGCCAAGGATCTGGAAAGCAGCGGCAAACAGTCGGTGCGCGACCTGCTGGGCACACTTGTCCCGTCGATCAACGTGTCCAACAATGGCGCGGGCGCGAGCTGGGCGGTGCGCACCCTGTCGCTCCGTGGCCTGGGCGGCGATCAGTTGCTGGTGCTGGTCAACGGCAAGCGGCGGCACAATACCGCCACCCTCTTCATCAACGGATCGGTCCAGAACGGCCAGTCGCCGCCGGACCTGGACCTGATCCCCGGCAATGCAATCCAGCGGATCGAGGTGCTGCGCGATGGCGCTTCGGCGCAATATGGGTCGGACGCGATCGCGGGCGTGGTCAACATCATCCTCAAGAATGACACGTCCGGCAGCGCGGCGCTGACCATGGGCAGCACCGCCGACAATGGCGGCTGGCAGGGGCGCTGGCAGGTCGACAAGGGTTTTTCGATCGGACCGGACGGCGGCTATATCCATGTGTCGGGCGACGGCGTGTTGCAGGACAATAGCGTCGTGGAGAGCAGCCCGATCACCACCAACCCCTTCTACCCGACGGGCGACGCGCGCAATGCGGACCCGGACCGCATCCGCGCAAAATATGGCCAGCCGCAGGTGATCGGCGGCAACCTCGGCTATGACGCCATGCTGCCGGTCGGGAATGGCGGGCTGGAGCTTTACAGCTTCGGCACATATTCCAAGCGCCACGCCGCCGGCTGGCTGACCTATCGCAATCCGGCCGCGCTCAACAATATCTACGAAATCTATCCCGAGGGCTATATTCCGCGTATCCACGTCTATGACGAGGATTTCCAGATCGCGGGCGGCCTGCGCGGCGAGATTGGCGGCGGGGTCAAGTTCGACTTATCCACAACTTATGCACAGGATGAGGTCAAATATTCGCAGACGACCTCGCTCAACCCCTCCATGGGCACCGCCAGCCCGACGCGCTTCTATCTGGGCAAGATCCGCTTCGACGAATGGACCAGCAATCTGGACTTCAGCAAGGAATTCGACGTCGGCCTGAGCGAACCGCTCGCACTGGCGGTGGGCGCAGAATATAAGAAGAACTGGTTCCTGATCGGCGCCGGCGATCCGGTATCCTATATCGACGGCGGCTATCGCTCACCGGCCGGCGCCTGGCTGGCGGGGCAGGTGCGCACCGGCGTCGGATCGCAGGGCGTTACCGGCTTCCTGCCCGAAGGATCGGGCGAATGGAGCCGCGACAATTGGAGCGCCTATGTAAATCTGGAAGGCGCGATCATCGACGGCGTCGAGTTCGGCTTGGCCGGGCGGCATGAGGATTATTCGGACTTCGGCACCACCGATACGGGCAAGGCATCCCTGCGGATCGAGCCGATGCGCGGCTTCGCCATTCGCGGCACCGCCAGCACCGGCTTCCGCGCGCCGACGCTGCAACAGCAGCATTATGCGTCGTCCTCAACCATCAACGTGCCGGTGAACGGGGTCAACCAGCTGCTGCCGGTGCAGGCGCTGCCGGTGGATGGCGTGGCTGCCCGCGCGCTGGGCGCGGTGTCGCTGAAGCCCGAAAAGTCGACCAATTTCTCGGCCGGCATCGTCATCACGCCCGCGCCGAACCTCAACCTCACGGTCGACGCCTATCAGGTGAAGATCAAGGACCGCATCCTGCTGAGCGAGACGCTGAGCGGCACGGTGGTCATGAACGCGCTGGCGGCGGCGGGCATTCAGGGCGTCGCGGGCGGGCTGATCTTCTCCAACGCCGCGGACACGCGCACGCGCGGGCTGGACATCGTGAGCACCTATCGCGCGGGGCTGGGCGAGATGGGGACGGCGACGGTCAGCCTGTCGGCGAACTTCAACAAGACCATCTTCACCCATATCGACCCGGTGCCCGACGTCATCGCCGCGTCCGGGCTGGCGCTGATCGGCCGCGCCAAGATCGGCGACCTGTCCGAAGGCACGCCGCGCAACAAGTTCATCGCCAACATCCTGTGGGAAAAGGGCGATTTCAACCTGAACCTGCGCGCCACCCGCTTTGGCAAGATCACCCAGCGGGCCAGCGCGCGGGTCTATCACACCAGTGACTATGTGGCCTGCACGGCCGGCAGCGCGGGGTGCACGCTCGATTATGTGGACGAGGTGCTGACGCCCAAGACGATCCTCGACCTGGAAATCGGCTACAAGCTGACCGGGGGCGTCAAGCTGTCGGTCGGCGCGAACAATCTGCTCAACAGCTATCCCGACAAGTTGAAGCCGGTGAACCGGACGGCGGGCAGTCTCTACAATGCCTATGCGCCCTATGGCATCAGCGGCGGCTTCTATTATGGCCGGTTCAATCTGGAGTTCTGACGGGAAGGGATGGTGGCATAGCCCCTCCCCGACCCCCACGCGGTAACGGAAAAGGCCGGCACCCTTGCGGACCCCGGCCTTTCCACCCCCTTTAACCCTTCGCGCGGATCAGGCGACCTTGGCCTGTTCCTCCAGCACTTCGTCCGGATCGCGCAGCACATAGCCGCGGCCCCAGACCGTCTCGATATAATTGTCGCCGCCGCAGGCCAGCGCCAGCTTCTTGCGCAGCTTGCAGATGAAGACGTCGATGATCTTGAGTTCCGGCTCGTCCATGCCGCCATAGAGATGGTTCAGGAACATCTCCTTGGTCAGCGTCGTGCCCTTGCGGAGCGAAAGCAGCTCCAGCATCGAATATTCCTTGCCGGTCAGGTGGACGCGGTTGCCGTCCACTTCCACGGTCTTGGCGTCGAGGTTGACCGACAGCTTGCCGGTGCGGATGACCGACTGCGAATGGCCCTTCGACCGGCGCACCACGGCGTGGATGCGGGCGATCAGTTCCTCGCGATGGAAAGGCTTGGTCACATAATCGTCCGCGCCGAAGCCGAACGAGCGGACCTTGCTGTCCATTTCGCTGATGCCCGACAGGATCAACACGGGCGTCTGCACCTTGGCCGCGCGCAGTTTCTTGAGCACGTCATAGCCGTGCATGTCGGGCAGGTTCAGGTCCAGGCAGATGATGTCATAATCATACAGCTTGCCCAGATCCAGGCCTTCCTCGCCCAGGTCGGTGGTGTAGACATTGAACCCCTCGGTCGTGAGCATAAGCTCGATCGCCTTGGCAGTGGTCGGTTCGTCCTCGATCAGCAGCACGCGCATGTGAAGCCCCTTGTTAGCACCTTCCGGTGTGTCGCAGTCCCGTTCACCCCACCAGAACGGCTTCCGCTCCAAATCATTAACCAAAAAACTTCTGAAGGACAAAGGTTAATTTTTCGCTAACCGGCAGGAATCCACGAGTCGTGGCAAACGAATCTGTTTACAAAGGGTTGAGGCCGGCACGGCTTGCCCGGAGTCAAGCGGGCTTCATCGGCGAAACGCCCCGCAGGCGTCGGGCAGGCCGGGACGATTATTTTCGCCGGATGGACGACTGCGGTTAACAGCCGTGATGGCGGGTCAGGAAGTCGAGCAGCGCGTCGACGCGCGCGGGTCGCAGCCGGGAAGGCGGCGTCACCAGATGCAGGCCGAAGGGCGCGGGCCGCCAGTCGACCAATATCTCCTCCAGCTCGCCGCTTTTCAGCGCATCGCCAACGATGAAGTCGGGCAGCCGGGCAATGCCCACGCCCAGCCTGAGCGCGGGCAGCATCGCTTCCCCGCTGTTGACTGTGATGCGGCTGCGCACCTGCACCACGACATTCTGCTGCCCCGGCCCGGAAAAGCGCCACACGTCCGGGGTCGCGACATTGGAATAGCAAAAACAGTCATGAGTGCCGAGGTCGGAGGGATGCTGCGGCCGTCCCCGCGCATCAAGATAGGCGGGCGAGGCGACGACGTGCAACGTCACATCCGCCAGCCGCCGCGCGCGCAGACTGCTGTCCGGCATGTCGGCGATGCGGATCGTCGCATCCAGCCCCATTTCGACGATATCGATCCTGGCGTCGGACAGATGCAGGTCGACATCGACCAGCGGATGTTCTTTCGTAAATTGCGCCACCAGCGGCGCGATGCGCAGCAGCCCGAAGGTCATGGGCGCGCCCAGCCGCACCACGCCGGACAGTTCCGCCGTCTCGTCGCGCGCCGCCTCTTCCGCCGCCTGCCCTTCGACCAGGATGCGCTGGGCATGGTCGGCCAGCCGCTTGCCGCTTTCGGTCAGGGCCAGGCGGCGGCTGGTGCGGTTGAACAGGCTGGTGTCCAGATGCTCCTCCAGCCGCGTCACGGCTTTCGAAACCGTAGCTTTCGACACGCTCAAGGCCTTGGCCGCATCGGTGAAGCTGCGATGTTCCACCACGGCGGCGAACATCGCCCAGGCCTCGAAATCAGGTAGTCGCATCGGGAAACAATCCGTTTCAAAGCTGCTTGTTCAAGAAACGACCCTGGTCGCTACATTGTCGGAAAGCAAGCCGGAAGCTCCGGCCCCGAAACGAAAGGCACATGCCCATGAGCACGACCATCGCGAGCCGCATCAAGCGCCGCCCGTTCGCGTCGCTCGGCCATGCCGACCATGGCTGGCTGAATGCGCGCCACCATTTTTCCTTCGCCGACTATCATGACGAAGACCGGATGCACTGGGGTGCGATCCGGGTGTGGAACGATGACGAGATCGGCCCGCGTTCGGGCTTTCCGCCACACCCGCACAGCGACATGGAAATCATCACCTATGTCCGCACCGGCGCGATCACCCACCAGGACAGCCTGGGCAACAAGGGACGCACGCAAGCGGGCGATGTTCAGGTCATGTCGGCCGGCACCGGCATCCGCCACGCCGAATATAATCTGGAGGACGAAACCACCACCCTGTTCCAGATCTGGGTCATGCCCCGGACACGCGGCGGACAGCCCAGCTGGGGGGCCAAGCCTTTCCCCAGGGGCGACCGCTCGGGCAAGCTGGTGGTTCTGGCCAGCGGCTATGTCGAGGACAGGGAAGCGCTGCGCATCCGCGCCGACGCCCGCCTGCTGGGCGGCACGATCAAGGCGGGGACAAGCGTGACCTATGAGAGCGGTGAAGGACGCCACCTCTATCTGGTCCCGGCGACGGGCCGGATCGAGATTGACGGCCTGCCCTTCGAAGCCCGCGATGGCGCAGCGATCCTGGGCGGCGCGCCCATCACCATCACTGCCCTGGAGGATGCCGAAATCGTCCTGGTGGACAGTATCTGACCCGATTGGCCCGTCCTTCCCCCTCCCCCTCGGACGGGCCGGGCCGCCTGCATATCCCCCTCCCTCATGCAGGCGGCCAACCCCTTTTTCTTCAGCTTTCAGGTAAGGAGACTTCGCAATGGCTAGGGTTCTGGTTCTCTATTATTCGTCCTACGGCCACATCGAAACCATGGCCAAGGCCATGGCCGAAGGCGCCGCGTCCGCCGGCGCGCAGGTCGACATCAAGCGCGTGCCCGAAACCGCGCCGCTGGAAGTCGCGCAGGCCGCGCATTTCAAGCTGGATCAGGACGCCCCGATCGCGACCGTCGCCGAACTGGCGGACTATGACGCGATCATCGTCGGCACCGGGACGCGCTTTGGCCGCATGTCGAGCCAGATGGCGGCCTTCCTCGACCAGGCGGGCGGCCTGTGGATGCGCGGCGCATTGAACGGCAAGGTCGGTGGCGCCTTCACCTCGACCGCGTCGCAGCATGGCGGCCAGGAAGTCACGCTCTTCTCGATCATCACCAACCTGCTGCATTTCGGCATGACGATCGTGGGCCTGGACTATGGCTTTGCCGGGCAGATGGGCGTCGACAAGGTGCGCGGCGGATCGCCCTATGGAGCGACCACCATGGCCGACGGCGACGGCAGCCGCAGCCCGAGCGAGGAAGAACTGGACGGTGCCCGATACCAGGGCCGCCGTATCGCCGAAACCGCGATCAGGCTGCACGGCTGATCGCTTGGCGCGGCGTCTGCGCATTAAGCAGCATGGAGACGGCCTTCGGGTCGCATGAAGGTTGAAGACATGCTGCGGGGCCGGTGCATGGGGACCATGCGCCGGCCCCAATTGCTTTCCAACGGCTTCCGTCCAGAACGGCCGACGTAAATTTTAGGCGCGCGAAAAAAATTCGCCGTCCATGTCACATCCGGCCGAGCCGTCTCGTCATGTCAGCAATGCCAACCAAAGGAGTTGCATCATGACCGACAAGATCAATCCCTACGCCGCCGCCCCGCAGTTGATGAAAAGCTGGACCGCGCTGTCCACCGCCGTCGCCGACAGCCTGGAACCGAGCCTGATCGAGCTTGTAAAGATCCGTTCCTCGCAGATCAACGGCTGCGCCAACTGCATCAACATGCACACTTACGAAGCGCGCGAGAAGGGCGAGACGGAGCAGCGCATCTACCTGCTGTCCGCCTGGCGCGAAGCCCCCTGCTATACCGACCGCGAGCGCGCCGCGCTGGCCTGGACCGAGGCGATGACCCAGATCGCGCAGGGCCATGATCATGCAGCCGCGAAGGAAGCGCTGAACTGGGAATTCACCGAGGAGGAGCAGGTGAAGCTGACGCTGATGATCAACATCATCAACGGCTGGAACCGCATCGCCGTCGGCTTCAACCTCTGGTATGACATGCCAATGAAGGCGGCGGCCTGATGGAGCGGGGGACGCAGACGGACGCGGCGGCGAGCTTCGACCCGTTGCGTCCCCGCCTCATCCGTGTCGCCTATCGTATGCTCGGATCGGTCGCCGATGCCGAGGATGTGGTGCAGGAGGCCTTCATCCGCTGGATGAGCACGGATCGCAGAGAGGTGCGGGAGCCGGAGGCCTTCCTCCGCCGCACGGTGACGCGGCTCTGTCTCGACCAGCTCAAGTCCGCGCGGGTCCAGCGCGAAACCTATGTCGGCCCCTGGCTGCCCGAGCCGATGGTCGAGGAAGAGGAGGAGCAGGATGATGTCGCCCTGCCGCTGATGCTCGCCCTCGAACGACTGTCGCCGCTGGAGCGGGCCGCCTTCCTGCTGCACGACGTCTTCGGCTTGGGGTTCGAGGAAGTCGCGGCGACGGTGGGGCGCGATGCCGCCGCCTGCCGCCAGCTCGCCGCGCGCGCCCGCACCCATGTGCGCGACGCGCGGCCCCGCTACCAGGTGGAAAAGACGCGCGGGATGGAAATCGCCTCCGCCTTTTTCGCCGCGTCGCGCAGCGGCGACATGACGGCGCTGGGCGCGATGCTCGCGGCCGATGTGAGCCTGCACAGCGACGGCGGCGGCAAGCGCCCCGCTGCCGTGCGACCGGCGCTGGGCCATGGCCAGGTCCTGCAATTGCACAAGGCGCTGGCGGTCAATTTTCTCAAACATGGATCGACCCTGCTGCGCACATGCCTCATCAACGGCTTGCCCGGCTTCGTCACGCGCGAGGCCGATGGCGAGGTGCAGACCACCGCGCTGGATATCGAGGATGGCAAGGTCACGGCCATCTACATCATGCGCAACCCCGACAAGCTGCGCCATCTGCATTGAGGATCAGAGGAAGACATGCCGTAGCGATGTTACCCGCAGCAGGTGGAAAGCCAGAAACGGCAGCAGCAACGCCACCGCCAGCAGCGCTGCCTTCCCCATATAGGGCGTCAGATAGTGGATCACCGCGACGTGGAGATACATGAGGACCAGCGACGCGCGCCCGATCGCCGCCACCGGGCCGGCGAGGGGCGCGATCAGGGCTGACAGGCGAAAGAGCAGCAGCGACGTCGCGATCGCCGCGCCGATCGACAGCAGCGGCCAGCCATAGTCGGCGACCTTCATGTTGAGGGTCGGCGTGACGCCCGACAGGCCGAGCAGCGCCAGCACGCCCAGCGGCAGGATCAGGCCGTTATGCCAGGGCACGCGCGGGCCGATCGCCCCGGCCCAGAGCAGCACGAACGCCATCGGCACGCTGAGCAGCCCCAGCGGCGAGGCCTGCGTCCAGCGGCCGAGCGCATAGGCGAGGAGCAACATCGGCAACAGGATCAGCGCCCATCGCCGGTCGAGCGGATCGGGCCAGCGGCGGAGCGCGACGTTGAACAGGATGCGCGCTACCATCAGGCAGGGCACGAACCAGAAGATGGTGAACGGCCCGCGCAGCCAGAAGCCGCCCAGCAGGATCGGCACGATATCTTCCGGCCATTGATGGAAGATCGGCAGATGGCCCTTCGCCCGCTCGATGATCTGGTCGGCGACGATCAACAGGATCAGGAAGGCGGCATAGGGCCGCATCTGGCCGACAAGCTGGCGACGGGTGAAATCCGCCACGGGATGCGGGCGCGAGAGCATCCCCGACAGCAGGAAGAAGAGCGGCATGTGGAAACTATACATGGCATCGCGCAGCGGCCCGCGCGTCCAGACATGGCCGATGACGACGGCGACGATACCGATGCCGCGCGCCACATCGACCCAGTCGAGCCGATAATGCGCCTGTGGCTGCCCCCTTTTATCCATCGGCCCCAAGCCCTATAGGATGCGGCGCGCGCGTCAATCGCCCCTGTCTTTTGCTTCGATCGGATTTTCCCACTTGGCCCTGCTGACCGACCATGTCCTGTTCCTCGACGGCGAGGCGCTGATCCTCGACAAGCCCGCCGGCCTGCCGGTGGACGCACCGCGCGACGGGTCGATCGCGCTGGAAAACCATCTCGCCTCGCTGACCTTCGGTTTCCAGCGCTGGCCGCTGCCGGTGCACCGGCTGGACCGCGACACCAGCGGCTGCCTGCTGCTCGCGCGCAATCCCAAGGCGCACAAGCGCTTCGCCGCCGCGTTCGAGGCCGGGACGGTCACGAAACGCTATGTCGCGGTGCTGGAAGGCGTGCCGGCCGAGGATGAGGGCACGATCGAATTGTCGCTGAAGAAAGTCAGCACCGCCGCGCAGGGCTGGCGCATGATCGCGGCCAAGGCAGGCAAGCCCGCCGTCACCCATTGGCGCAAGCTGGCAGAGAAGGACGGCCGCGCGCTGATCGCCTTCACGCCCGAGACCGGCCGCACCCACCAGATCCGCGTCCATGCCCAGCATGGCCTCGGCTTCGGCATCGTCGGCGATCCGGTCTATGGCGACGGTAACGGCGCCATGCTGCTGCACAGCCGCTTCCTGAGCGTGCCGCGTGGCGACAAGCCGCCCGCCGAAGCGACGGCGCCCCTGCCCGTCCCCTTCGTCGCGGCCGGCTTCGGGCCGGAGATATTGGACGATGCCGGACTTTGATATTCCCGATGACGCGCTGGAGGAGCGCTTCATCACCGGGGGTGGCCCCGGCGGGCAGAATGTGAACAAGGTCGCGACCGCGGTGCAACTGCGCGTCAACCTGTTCCGGCTGGGCCTGCCGGTCCATGCCTATCGCAAGATCAAGGAACTGGCCGGATCGCGGCTGACCTCCGCCAATGAGATCGTGATCCAGGCGAACCGCTTCCGCACGCAGGAAGCCAACCGGCAGGATGCGCGCGAGCGGCTGGCCGAGATGATCGCCAAGGCGCATGAGCGCGACGCCCGCCGCATCGCGACCAAGCCGGGCAAGGCCGCAAAGGCCCGCCGCGTCGACGCCAAGAAGGCGCGCGCTTCGGTGAAGCAGGGGCGCGGCAAGGTGCGTTTCGACTGACGCCGATCCTCTGGTCAGGGACGCATCGAGCGCCTACATCGGGCGCATGTATGATTTTGCCCCCGCTGCCGACGCCGACAAGGCGACCCTTTATGCCGATCTGTTGTCCGCCGCCGATGCGCTGACCCGCGACGAACCCGATGGCGTCGCCAATATGGCGAACCTGTCCGCGCTGATCTGGCAATTTCTGCCCGATCTCAACTGGGCCGGTTTCTATCGCATGGTGGGCGGCGAACTGGTGCTCGGCCCGTTCCAGGGCAAGGCGGCCTGCATCCGCATCCCGCTGGGCCGGGGCGTGTGCGGCACGGCCGCGCAGACCGGCGAGACGCAGCTGGTGCCCGATGTCCACGCCTTCCCCGGCCACATCGCCTGCGACGCGGCGAGCGCGTCGGAGATCGTCGTGCCGCTGATGCTCGACGGGCAGGTCATCGGCGTGCTGGACCTCGACAGTCCGCGGGTCGCCCGCTTCGATGCGGAAGATGCGACGGGCCTGGAAACGCTCGCCGCGCTGGTCGCCGGCCGGATCGCCTGACCCCCGTCGCCCCGGCGGAACGCCGGCCCGCCCCGTTTCGGGACAGGGCCAAGCGGCTGGACTCGTGGATGCAGGCGGATCATCATGCTAAACGGCGCGTTAGCATTTTGGCCGCGTCCGTCCGCCGGAGCGCGCCGGGACAACAGGGAGACATGATATGCGGATGCCGACTCTGACCCTGATCGGCGCCAGCCTCGTGCTGGCCGGCGCGGCAGCGCCGGCGCTGGCCGGCGACAGGCCGGGCGTGCAGACGCCGCGCCCCGGTGCAAACTGGAACGGCGTGCATCGCTGGGGGCCGCGTCACAATGGCCGCTGGTTTGCCGGCTGGCGCGCACCGGGCGGCTGGGCCGGCTATCGGCGGCCGGTCCGCGGCTTCATCCTGCCCCGCTACTGGATCAGCCCAAGCTATTATATCGCCAATTATGGCGCCTATGGCCTGCCCGCTCCCGCCTATGGCTATGGCTGGTCGCGCTATTATGATGATGCGGTCATGACCGACCGCTATGGCCGGGTCTATGATCATCGCAGCGATGTCGACTGGGGCCGTTATGAAGGCGGTTATGAGGACGCGCCACGCGATGCGCCGCCGCCCCGCCGGCCGGGCGCGGGCTATGATGACGGCTATGGCTATGACGACGATGTCGTGACCAGCGGGGGGGAATATGGCAGCAACGCATATGACGGCCGCTGGACCGGCACCTGGACCACCGAAGACGGCCGCCAGGTCAGCGGCACCTATGAAGGCCGGTTCGAGGGCGATGTGCGCGGCGCGGGCGTCGACTATGACGCGCCGCCCTATGGCGCCGCGCACTGGGGCCATGGCCCGATGCCCGGCCCGGCCGGCGGCTATATATCGGGCGGCTATTATTATCCTGCGCCGACCGTGACCACGGTGACGGTCCAGCCCGCCGTCACCACGACGACGACGACCACCACCTATGTCACCGAGAAGGTCGCTTACCGAAAACCCGCGCGAAAGCTGCGCCGCGCCTGCCGCTGCAAATGACGGAGCGGCCGGCCTTCAGCGTTTCGGGGCGATGGCGCCGATGGGCTGCGGCCGGCCGAGATGAAAGCCCTGGCCAACGATGCAGCCCCGGCGGAGCAGCAGTTGCGCCTGTTCTTCCGTTTCCACCCCTTCGGCGACCACTTCCATGCCGAAGCTGCCGCCCAGCCGGACGATGGCGTCGACGATGGCGGCATCGCCTTCATCCTGCACGATATTGCTGACGAAGCTCCGGTCGATCTTCAGCACGTCCACCGGATAATATTTCAGATGGCTGAGCGACGCATAGCCCGTGCCGAAATCGTCCAGCGCCACCCGGACCCCCGCGCGCGCGAACTGGCGCAAGGCGCTTTCCACCTGATCCGCGCCACGACCCAGAAACACCGTTTCCGTCACCTCTATCTCGATATGCGCGGTGGGAATGGCGAACCGGACAAGCTGTTCCAGAACCGATTCGGCAAAGCCTGCCTGGGTGAAGTCGGCGGCCGAAGCGTTGATCGCGACCCGCCCCGGATCATGACCGTCCTCCAGCCATTGCCGCACGTCGCGCAGGACGGCGTCGAGCATCTTCTGGGTCAGCGCCACCGCGATCTCGCCATGGTCGAACGCCGCCGCGATGCTGCCGGGCAGTTGCACGCCGAGGCGAGGATGGCGCCAGCGCAGCAGGGCTTCATAACCCAGCACGGTGCGACTGCGCAGGTCCACCTTGGGCTGATAATAGGGCATGACCAGATCGTCGGCGATTACCTGCCGGGCCATGCGGATCATTGATCCGCGCTGCTGCGCCTCGGCCCGCAGGTTGGAATGGAACAATGTCAGCCGCCCCCGACCCGCTGCTTTGGACGCATAGAGCGCAAGATCGGCGGCCTTGAGCAGTTCGTCCGCCGCATCGCCGTCCCGTCCGAACAGGGCCGCCCCCATGCTGACGCCGCAGTCGAGCGAGCGGCCTTCATGCAGATGCGGCTTGCGCAACTGCTCGGACAGTTTATTGCCCCAACGTTCGAGCGCCGGCCCCTCGCCAAGCGATGGCGCGATCAGGCCGAACTCGTCGCCGCCCAGCCGCCCGATCACCGCGTCGGCCGGCGCCACCGTCGCCAGCCGCGCGGCGAAGGCGCGAAGCAGAGCGTCGCCGGCATCATGGCCCAGCGAATCATTGGTCCGCTTCAGATCGTCAATGTCGAGCAGCAACATGCCGAAGCCGCTGCCGCGTTCCGTCGCATCGGCCGCCATCTCCTCCAGCCGCGCCTGCCAGAGCGTCCGGTTGGGCAATAATGTCATCGGATCATGCGTCGCCGCCCAACGGATACGCTCTTCGGCATCATGTTCTTCGGTGACGTCGAGGAAGGTGACGATGATCCGCTGCGGCCGGCCCGCCTCATATCTTGTGCTCCAGCCGGTGCTCTTGATCCAGCGCAGCACGCCGTCATCCGCGCGGTGGATGCGCAGCGTCGCCTCGAAATGCGGCGGCACCGTGCCGGCAGCGACGGCGTCCAGCATGGCGCGCAGTTCGTCGCGGTCATCTGGATGCACCAGGGACAGCGCCAGGACACTGGTTGCAGGCGCATCGTTCGGCACGCCCAGCATCGCGCGCAGTTCGGGCGACCAGTTGCGCGTGCCCGTGGCGGCATCGAAATCCCAGATGCCCAGCCGCGCCGACTGAACCGCGAGACGGAACCGCTCCTCGCTGTCGGCGAGGTCGCGCTGCGCCAGGCGGCGCGCATGGACATCCTCCAGCGTCCCATACCAGCGGACGATTTTGCCCTGCGGATCGCGCCGAGCCGCCGCACGCGCCCGCATCCAGCGAAATTCGCCGCTACGCAACCGGATGCGATAGTCGACATCGACGGGTTCTCCGGTGGCGAGCCGCTCGCGCCATAGAGCGGCTACCCGCTCGATATCCTCCTCATGCAGCGCAGCAATCCAGCCCGTGCCGCGCGCCTGCTCCATGGACATGCCGGTCAGATCCTCGAAGCGTGGCCCGACCTCCTCGATGCTGCCGTCCGGCGCGGCCGTCCAGGGCACCTGCGGGCTGAGATCGACCGACCAGCGATAATGTTCGCGACTTTCCGCCAGCGCGGCTTCCAGCGCCTGCGCTTCGGAGTCATGACAATCCTGGACGTCCTCAACCGTTCCGAAGAAAAAGACGCGGCCATCGGCCGCGCTGGTTCGACGCAGGCGAAGGCGGCACCAGCGCTGGCCGCCGTCGGCGCAGCGCAGGCGCATCGTCAGGGGATCGGGCCGATGCTGCGCCGCCGCCGCAAGCAGGATGCGCAAATCCGCCCGGTCGAAGGCGGCCAGCCAGGACAGGCCACAAGGCTGTCCGGCGAATCGCAAGGGCGCGCGACCGGATTCGGCGCGCCATGCCAGCATATGGCCGCGATCGTCGGCTATCCAACGAAACAAGGCCGGCGAAAGCGGATCGAAAAGCGGCGAGGAAAGCAGGTTGTCCCGAAAGGAAAGCAAAGACCGCGACCCCCGATCCCAGGTCGTGTCCCACGGGGTGGTGTAGGAAGGTTTCCCTGAGAGGGTGGCCACCGTCGATCTTCTGGTAGGGTTCGG
>NZ_JCATID010000032.1:0-43019 GCF_059693745.1 Sphingobium sp. WR1
GAGCCGGTCGCGATCAATGATGCTAATCGTCTGCGGGGTCTCAGAAAGTGTCAAAGGCAGCTTGGTGCCCACGCCCACACCTTCGGCGAACGCGGCCGTGACGATGATCTCGTCGGTTTTCGAGTCCGTCTCTTCCGCCCGCGCGGTTCCGGCGGTGACCCAGCCAATGGCGAGGCAAGCCACGCCCGCGGTCAATCGCACGATAATCTTCCGATCCACTCTTTGCCCCATCTTCGCTAATCACTCGCAATAGCGGAGCGAATAGGAGCTGAGTGGCGATCTGTCTTTCCGATCGCCGGACGGAAATTTCAGATTCCGGGCGGCTCGAGACCGGAACGGTTAAGGGTGCTCGGCAGGATACCGAAACGCTGTCGGAAGGCCGTGGTGAAATGCGGCAGCGTATAGCCGACCTGTTCCGCCGTCAGCGTGACGCTAAGCCCGGATTCGAGCAGCCGCCATGCCTCGCGCAGCCGAGCCTCGCGCAGATATTCCCCGATGCTTTGACCGAAGAGGCGCCGGAACCCGGCCGTCATCCGACGTACGTTCATGCCACAGTCGCGGGCCAGGCGATCCAGCCCCGGCATGTTGGCGGGGTCGCGGTTCAGGCGATCGCGTAATTCGTGCAGCCGCCTGACTTCGAGCGGCGATGCCAGACTTACCGAACTGTTGGTGGATGGCCGCGCCAGCGTGTCGAGCGCCAGCGCTGCCAGTTCGAGCGCCTTGCCGGCNGCGGCGATGCCAGACTTACCGAACTGTTGGTGGATGGCCGCGCCAGCGTGTCGAGCGCCAGCGCTGCCAGTTCGAGCGCCTTGCCGGCCAGGTGTAGCCGCCGGGCCACGCCCACATAGGGCGCGTTCAGAATTTGCTCCGCAATAGCCTGCATCGCGACGGGGCACGTCGCTCGATGATGGGCCATGCCCTCCGGCAGAAGAGCATCGGCATCACCAAGCAACTCGTCGGCAGCCTCTGCGTCCAGATGCAGGGTCAGATATTGCAGCGAGCTGAGGCTGGCGAAGCGATGGTGAAGCTGCCATTCGTGACGGCTGACAAACAAGTTCACGCTCGGACCGGACTCGCTGGCGTGTGTCTGACCAGCGATTCCCACTTCGATCGCCCCTTTGAGCAATAAAGCCAGCTTGATCCCCGGGCGCAAATTCTCGATCGCCTCGGCTTCTTCCCTGAAGCTGCGGGAACCCGCGCCCACCGACAGCCCTCGCGCCGCATTGCACGACCAGAATGTCGGTGTGAGTGAACCCGCTTGCACAGTGTCATGAAACCCCTTGCAACGCCTCCATGTATACTATTGCGAATTAATCGCAATAGTATACTCAACGACAGTCGAAGCTTCTGCCGGCAAGGTCAGCGCGTGGAGATGTGCTGGCGAACGAACGATACACGCTCAGAAACGCTGGCAAGGGGTAACGGCACGAGATCGTATCCCAGGGCGGCATATGTCTTTGTCATCACCTGATGCGTTGCTCTCGCCTCCGCCATGCTTTGCTTTCGTTCAGCATCTTGGATGAAAATCTCCGGCCAATGGGGGGCGATGAATACGGTACGGTTATACCGGAAAAGCTCAGCAGCCCGGCGAATGTGGGGCGGCGCATCGAGTCCGCAAAGGGACAGATATCCTAACACATCGGGAATGCCTCGATCGCACAGCACAGGACCGGCCAGCTTGCTTGCTTCGCGATAGGATCTCAGATCCCAGGTCAGCATGAGTTCCGCGAACGCCTGCCGGTCGAGCCATGGTAATGCGTTGCCGCCAGTAGCGACCTGATCCTGGATGATTGCGCGGCCTGCTTCCGGCGTGTGCCGGAAACCCTCCAGAGCAAGAGCCTCGATGAGAGAGGTCTTTCCCGATCCCGGTCCTCCGGTAATGACGAACAGGTGATCCGCATGTTCCGGGGATCGATCGAAGCTCTTGCCGATTGTTGGCCGGGGAACCGACATCCTCACGCCGCGGTCGGGGAACGAAGATGGTTGAACATATGCGGCACATAGTCGGCCTTGCCGATCTCGATCCCCCGGCTTCTGAGGATCGCGTAAGCGGTTACGACGTGAAAGTAGAATTGGGGCAGCGCCCAGTCCCTGACATAGTCCTGGCCGGTCATATCGAACGTTGGACCGCCCGGCAGTTCAAGGATCACTCGCCTATCCTCGGTTCCGTCAAAAGCGTCTGGCTCAAGGCTGCCGAGAAACGATAGGGCGTCACCGATGCGGGTTTGCGCTTCGACCATCGATCCTGGTTCTTCACCGGCCGCATGCCCTTCCTGTCCGAGTTGCTCCAGAGCTTGCGGCAATAGTTGACCTTTGAGGCGGAATACGGCTTCCTGCGCCTGCAGACAGGCGAACCGCACCTGCGCTGACAGGGGGAGCATGTCGGGCGCGAGGCGTTGGGCAAGGAGCGCTTCGGCTTCTGACTCCGACGATTGCTGGCGCGCCTTTTCCAGCAATCCTGCGAGCGTTTGCAACATATGCGTATATGTCGGCACGAGAAGATCGGTCGGGGACATGGAAGCTCCTGTAGATGCAAGGAAGCAAGGATGATCGCGTCTAGCACCGACGGGATACAGCGGGCTTTTCTGATCGCATGGCCGGAACTCGCGGGCCAGGCCATTCAGGTCGCGGATCGTCACAGACAAGGTTCATCCCCGCGCCCTCGGTGGCCCGGACGGGAAGTGCGGTCGCGTCGAATCCGTCGAGGCAGAAGATGTTGACCCCGAAGTGATCGGGCGCCGCGCGCTTGCGGTGGAAGACGTAGATGCCGCAACGCCGGCAGAAATAATGTTTCGCGCGGCCGCTGTTCCATACGTAGAGCGAGAGCAGTTGCTCTCCCTGTTCGATATGCAGCGCTACTTCGGGCACTTTCACCATCAATGCGTTGCGCTTCACGCATAATGAGCAATCGCATGTCGTCAATTCGATCGGATCGCTGTCCAGGGTGAAGCGGACCCCGCCGCAGTGGCAGGAACCGGGATGACGGCTTACCATCGGCTCGCTTCTTCCGCGCCGAATGGGTCGAGCATCCTAGCGCCTGAACCGACGCCGGCCGTCTCGTGCTGCGCTGCCGCCAATATGGCCGGTTCGATCACCCGCAGCGCATGATCGACATAGAAGCTCTTCTCGCCCACCGGAGCGACATAATGCATCGCTTCGTGCGTGATGTCGATCGACGCGCCGCGCGCGATGATCCACGCGGCGAGATAAGGCGCGGCAAGGCAGCCGCCCGCTGTCGCGACATTGCCATGAGCGGCGAACGGCGCGTCGATAACGTTGACGCCCGCCTCCACGACACACGGCTTCGTCGTCAGGTCGGTGCAGGCCGGCAGGTCGCCGATCAGACCGAGCCTGGCCAACAGCAACGTGCCGGAACATTGCGCGGCGATCAGCTGACGGGTGGGATAGAGCTGCAGGCGAGCCAGCAAGGCGGTGTCCTCGGCAATCTCGCGCGTCCGAATACCGCTGCCGATCAGCACTGCATCCGCCTCACAGGCAAATTCCAGCGGGCGCTGGCGCTGCACGGTCACGCCATTCATGGACGTGACCTGTTTTGACGGGGCAGTGATATGGGCCTGCCAGCCTCGCGGCCGGAGACGGTTGAGGATGGCAGCGCCAATGAAGGAATCGAGTTCATTGAAGCCGTCGAAGGTCAGGACCGCGATTTGCATCAACTGGCACTCCGGCCGCTAAAGAGCGTACGGGTGGCACCGGCAACCCATATCTGTCCGGCATCATCCTGTTCGACGTGGATGCGACCGCTCCTTCCCAGCCGCGTGCCTTGTGCTGCAATGTAGGCATCGTTCACGCGGCCGCTCGCGAACAGCCATTGGCCGAGCGCGGCGTTGAGGCTGCCCGTCACCGGGTCCTCGATCAGCGCGCCATGGGCGTCGCTGAAAAAGGCGCGGACCTCGAATGCTGCGTCACCGCCTGCCGCATAGGGGCCGAGAATGCCGATATCGATTCGCTGGCTCTGATTCCTTTTCGGTTCCACCGCCAGCACGGCATCGGCCGATTCCAGCATCACCGCGATCCAGCCGGGACCATTATCCGCCCACGTCGCACCCATGATTGCGCCACGCTCGATACGCAAAACCTCCGCCACCCGGGCGATGTCTGCTTCCGTGGGAGTGCCGCCGCGCAGCAGGGGCGGCGCAGCGAAGGCAAGGCGTTCGCCGTCGTTCCGGATCTTCACCAGACCTGCGCCGCATTCCTGCACGATCATGTTCCGATCCCTCGGTTGTCCGCCCGCCTCCATCCAAGCATGAGCGCTGCCCAGCGTCGGATGTCCGGCGAAGGTCAGTTCATGCGCAAGCGTGAAGATGCGCACCCTGTAGTCCGCTCCAGGGTCGGTCGGCGGCAGAAGGAAGGTAGTCTCCGACAGGTTCAGCCAGCGGGTGATGGCCTGCATCTCCTCGGTCGAGAGAGCTTCGGCATCGGACAGCACGGCGACTGGGTTGCCGGTAAAAGGGTCGACGCCGAACACGTCGACGAGGTGGAAGGGATTGTTCACGCTGTAACTCCTGTTGCGCAGACGGCTTTTCTAACTGGCGGCACCGGCATCGACAGGCACGGATCGATACGATATCGTCAAACTGTACTGGTCATGAAAGCAGGACGGTGGCGGCAAACCCCAATGAAACGCGGACAGGACGTATCGTCCGCCATATTCGCGACCGGATCGAAGCCCGCACGCTGACGCCCGGCGCGCGGCTGCCATCCATCCGCGCGATGGCGGACACGATGAGCGTCGCGCGCTCGACCGTGGTCGAAGCTTATGAGCGTCTTGCAAGCGAGGGTATGATCCGCTCGCGGCCCGGATCGGGCTTTTATGTCGCGGCTCCGCTGGCTCCGCTGACGCTTGAACGGTTGACGCAAACCGCCGAGCGGGAGGTCGATCCGTTATGGATGCTCCGTCAGTCGCTGGGGGAACGGCGCGCGGAACGGATGCCGGGGTGCGGCTGGTTGCCGGATGACTGGCTCGCAGGCGAGGCGCTGCGCAAGGCCATGCGCGCAATGGCGCGTACAAAGGATGCGGGCGCTCTCGCGAGCTATGCCTCGCCGTTCGGTTCACCTGCGCTGCGCTCGCTGCTCGCTCGCCGCCTCGCCGAACAGGGCGTGGCGGCCTCGCCCGACCAAATTCTTCTCACCGACAGCGGCACCCACGCGCTCGATCTGGTCTGCCGCTTCCTTCTCCAGCCCGGTGACACGGTGCTGGTCGATGATCCATGCTACTTCAATTTCCTTGCCTTGCTGCGAGCGCATCGGGCCAAGGTAATCGGTGTGCCGATGACGCCCAGCGGCCCCGATCTCGCCGCGTTCGCGGAGGTGGCCGTCACGCACAGGCCGCGCCTGTATCTGACCAATTCGGCCGTCCATAATCCGACGGGTGCGATGCTTTCCGCACCTGCGGCGCATCGGCTGCTCCGCATCGCCGAAGCCCATGACATGGTCATCGTCGAGGACGATATTTTCGCCGATTTCGAGCATGTCCCGGCTCCGCGCCTCGCCGCCTTCGACGGGCTGGAAAGAGTGATCCGGATCGGCAGCTTTTCCAAGTCCCTGTCCGCAGCCGTGAGATGCGGCAACATTGCCGCGCGCGGCGACTGGATCGAGGCACTGGCCGATCTGCGCATCGCGACCTCCATGGCTGGTAGCCCCTTGTCGGCAGGCTTGCTCCACACGGTCCTGACGGATGGAAGTTATCGCAGGCACCTTGAATCCGTCCGCTCCCGCCTTGCCCGCGCCATGCCGCGCGTGGCGAAGCGGCTGCGCGACCTCGGTATTGAGCCTTGGGCTGAACCGGGTGCGGGCATTTTTCTGTGGGCACGATTACCGGATGGCGTCGATGCGGTCGCTCTCGCCCGCTCTGCGTTGGCCAAGCAGATCGTCCTTGCACCGGGTGCGGTGTTCAGCGCCAGTGGCGGCTGGCGCGATCATATGCGCTTCAACGTGGCGATGAGCGATGATGATCGCCTGTTCGGTTATTTACGTATGGTGCTACAGTAGGGATTTGCGAGATTTCGGCCGCACACTACAGTCACTTCCATATGTCAGGCTACGATAAGACGCTGCTGACATCGTTGACGCCCTTGCAGCATCGCAGGGCATTTCGAAGGCTGATGCGAAGAAATCTCTCGATACCGTCCTCAGCCTTATCGGCGATGCGCTGGTGAAGGGCGACGAGGTCTCCTTGAACGGCTTTGGCAAGTTCCGCGCAAAGGACAGCGCCGCCCGTGAAGGCCGCAATCCTCAGACCGGCGAGACGATCGTGATCCGCGCTTCCAAGCGCGTTGGCTTCACCGCCGCGAAGGCCCTGAAGGACAAGGTCAACGGATGAACGGGCAGGCAGCAATGACCGACAACCACAACGTCGATGAGTCCACATTGCTGTCGCTCACCGCAGAGATCGTGGCCGCCCACCTCGGCGCCAACCAGGTCACGGCCGCCGACGTTCCGCAGCTGATCGCATCCGTTCATGGCGCCCTCGCTGGCCTGGGCGCGCCCGATACCACGGAGCCTGCGCCGCAACCCGCTGTCTCGGTGCGCGCGTCGGTCAAGTCTGACCATCTGGTCTGCCTGGAGGATGGCAGGAAGCTGAAGACGCTCCGGCGTCACCTCATGACCGCCTATGGCATGACGCCGGACCAGTATCGCGCAAAGTGGAACCTGCCTGCGGACTACCCAATGGTGGCGCCGGCTTACTCAGCTAGGCGCAGCGAACTCGCCAAGGCGGGCGGCCTCGGAAGACGGAAGGGCGCTGCGCCTGCCCACAACCAGATCGCGAAAGACCAGGCTCTGATTTCAGCAAGCAGCGAGGAAAAAACACCGCGCCGCACCCGGCGGAAGCTGGGGATTGCCGTTTCGTAATCTCTGAGTGCCGAAAGCGGTTGGATCGCCGTTCGATCAGCTCAATGCCTCACCCTCAAGATAGCCCTTCCGAGTGTTGCGGTGGGCGTCTCTTGACCCTGAACAACTCAATTAAAGCGCATCCCGAACAATCCGCCGGAATCGGTCGCATCGGTGAGCTTCACGTCAATGACATGCGCGCTGACATCGAAGCCTTCCCGGAAGCCGTCCCTTGGCAACGCGTCCGAGTTCATCGTCACGATGTATTGAAAACCGACACTCGCTGCGTGATCCGCGCCCAATTGCAGCGCCTTCGCCACCTGGCGTTCATCAACACCGTCGAAAAGATGGCTGTCATGCACTAGGAAGCCAGGACCGATACCTCGACGCGCGGCGAGTTCGGCAATCATCAGATCAAAGCAGAATATCTGCATGTTCGTGATGCCCTTACTGCGCTGCCCGTCGATACGAACATCGACTTGGGGGCCGTTGGTGGTTGCGCTGATCGTGAGGCTTCCTGCTTTCTCGTAGAGAGCGTTCGAGAGGTCCTCGAAAACGAGGATGGCCTCTTCAATCAGGCTTTCGCGCTCATGGTGATCGTCCTGGAGCGTCTTGAGCAGCCGGGCGCGCTCGATGTCGAGTTCGGCCTTGGTGCTCTCGATCTCCTCCGCAGTCTTCAGCCGCTGCCGCAGACCCTCGGCATCCGCTTCGGCTCGGCCAGCTTCCTGCTGGAGGAGTGCATAGTGCTCCAGCGCACCGCCAGATTGCAAAATGCCCATCAGTTCGCGGCGTCGCTGGTCCAAGCTCTCGCGGGTCCGATCCCGCTTGCTGATGCGATCTTCGGCAGCCTGTACTTCCGAAGTCAGATGTGAGCGGCGGTTCTGCACGATCGCCTGATGGAATTCTTCCACCTCTTCGAACCGCTTTCCGACCGAACCCGGCAGAACCACGCCTGCCTCACGATAAAGCCGATCGAGGCTGGTAGAAGCCGGCGGAGCCTCGCTGTCGATCGCAGCCTGCAACTGAAGGATTAGCTCTCGGTCGGCGGTATTGTCATCGTTCAGAGTGGAAATCTCGCGTGTTATCCGCGAGGCCTCCTTTTCCATCTCGGTATACTCGGGAACGACGGTGAAAGTGCTGACCTGATCCCGCAGACGCCGGGCGCGTGCCTCCGCAACGGTCATTTTCGTCCGCAAGTCGGCAGCGGTACCAAAATAACGGCCCAGCCCGCCGTCCTTCGCTGCCTTCCGCAACTCGCCCATCGCGCGCTCGCGCGTCCGAACTTCCTGAAATTGCTGCGGGACGGCCGCATCCAGGCCCAGCAGGAAGCTGATGGCGACCTGCTGGTCCCATCCTTGCTGCTTGGATGATTGCTGGGTTGGCGACAGGAAACCATCGCTGTTCTGTCGGCGCACGAAATAGGAAAACAGGGAACGAAACGAGGGCCGGTAACGGACGTTCTCGTCTCCATCGGAATCGGCGTTTAGGCCGAACATCAACGCCCCGAGGACACTCCGCCAGTTCTCGTTGCTGATGATCTGGTCGCCAGTTTTCACGTCCAGCGACGGCGGGATGGGCCAGCTTGCAGCGTCGCCCTGGATCACGACGCGCGATGGCTTGGCTCCGGAGCGGGCCACGTCGACGAGGGTGGTGCCAACGTCGACCCTCGCCTCGAATGTGTGCCCCACCAAAGCACTGGATCGAAAGATGCTGTCCTTCCCGGCATTCGCCCCGAACAGAAAGTGGATCAGCTCGACGAGACTGGTCTTGCCCGCTCCGTTGCGCGATTGCCGATCAGTCGCCCCGGCGCTCTTGTCCGCGAGCAGGATATTAAGGCCGGGACGGAAGGTTAGGCTCTTGAACGTCGGAAGATCACTGCTGAGGCCGTGGATCATGACGCGGTCTTCTGGAGCAGGCCGCGATCGAAATGCACGGCTTTCACCATGAACAGCAGATCGAGAGCCAGCACGAACCAGTCATAGCTGATCGGTGCGGACACCGCCCGATCGGCCCGCGCCGACCTGATCTCATCCCACAACCGCGACACTGTCATCGGCTCGCGCAGACAGCCAAGTACGTCGGCGCCAACCGCGAGAAGCGCCCGATCCGGACGGATATGTTTGGTCGGCAGTATCATGTCACATCGACTCGAATCACATCCTCGAAAATGTCGCAACGCTCAAAAAAATAGGACAGCACGGCAAGAACCGCGCCTTGCCGGGCCGGTTCTCCCGTCATCCCGCCGGCAAACGCTTGAAGCTCGCCGAAGATTTCGTCTGCCGGCAAGCCGGCACCCTTGAGCGCCTGATAGCGCAGTCGGAAGCCCTGCGCGATCTCTTCTCCAAAATCAGGGTCGGGCCATGCCGCGAAGAACGCCTCGACCAGTTGTTCCCGCCGCCGGCCCTGCCGGAGCAGCCCGGCAGCATCCTGCGACAACGCATTGTAATCGAGTTTGGCAGCCGACGGAGCGGCCAGCGGTGGATGGGTGTCTGGCTCCTTGCGTTGAATTGCGAGCAGGACCGGCCGCAAAGCAGCAAAGTCTAGTCGTTCCAACGTCCGATCTGACGGGACAGCTCCGAAAAGATCTTCGAGCTGGTGAAGGGCCAAGCTCATCACGATGGCACGCAATTCCGCTTCGCCGCAGACCGCGAGGACCACGTTCGGGTTCGCCGTCCCTAAATCGGCCAGTTTCTGGACCGCTTGAGCAGCAAGGCCCCGCTGATCGTTGTGGACGAACTCCCACCGCTGCATCCTCGCAGCCCAGTGCTGAATGGCGCCATTGAAGTCTTCGTCAATCTTCGCGAGGAGTGGATCGACTCTCATGGCATCCGGCGCGTAGCTGTAGCGGCTCGCAATGATGATCGCCCGGAACTGCAATATAGGGCGGTTTTCGGCTCGCATTGCGTGAGACGGATCGATGCGGGGAACGCACGCTCCGTGAGACAGAAACCACATTCGGTGCGACCGACGCGCAATGCTGATCCGTTGGCTTACGGACGGCAAAAAGCGGTGGTTAGCGCCCGGGCAGCTTTCCGAGCCGGCATGGTCGAATACCGCCGCCCTCCGAGGGTCATAACCGTTCGGTTCTGACACTTGAAACAGCAGCTGCCCTAGCGCGGACTGAGCTATGAAGCACCAGGTCCAAACCGGTTCAGAGGCACCTTGAGAAACGCCGTCCCACACTTGTCCGCATCCGGCAGCCGGCCGCCACGTATGTTCACCTGAAGCGCGGCGAGCATCAGGTCGGGTAGTGGGAGCGATGCGTCGCGTTTCTCGCGGGTCGCGACGAACTCGGCTTCGTCGATGCCATCGTGAACATGGATGTTGTCGCGACGCTGATCGGCGACGGTCGAGCGACCAAGTACGTCCCTGCCATCCTTGCCATAGTCATGCCCAACATAGGTTGCGGTTTCGGGTGGCAGATCGAGGATGGCGCGGATCGAGCACCACAGCGAATGAGCATCACCACCCGGGAAGTCCGCTCGGCTTGTGCCACTATCGGGAACCATCAGCGTATCGTGAACGAACGCGGCGTCACCGACGACATAAGTGATCGAGGCAAGCGTATGGCCCGGCGACAGCATGACATGAGCATCGAGCGTGCCGATCCGGAAACGCTCGCCATCCGCAAACAACCGGTCCCACTGGCTGCCGTCGACGGCGAGATCGGGCAGGCAGTAGATGTCCCGCCACAGCTTTTGCACTTCCACGACCTTGTTGCCGATCGCGGTTTTGCCACTGGTCTTGCCGGCGAGGTACGGAACGGCCGAAAAATGATCGGCGTGTGGGTGGGTGTCGAGCACCCATTCGACGGTCAGCCCCTTCTCGCGCACATAGTCGAGGATAAGATCGGCGTTGCGGGTCGCGGTCGCGCCAGCGCGCGGGTCAAAATCCAGGACTGGATCGATGATCGCGGCCGTCTTCGTAGTGTCGTCGACGACAACATATTGGAAGCTACCAGTGCGTTCGTCATGGAGCGACGCAACGGTCATACCATCGTGCTTATACTCAATCATGTTTTCATCCTTTCGCTCTGTTAGCTTTCTGCCCGCGCCCGCGCGAACAACCGCTCGAAATCACCCGGATCGATCGCGCCCATCACCAGCATGCGTCCGGCAAGAAAGCCCGGGGTGCCGGCCAAGCCGATCGAATAGGCCTCTTGGCCGTTCGCACGCAGGCGCGCCGCGACAGCCTGTGCATGCGAAGCAAGCCACGTCGTTGCGCTCAGCCAGTCACCGCCAGCGCCGATTACGACGTCCCGCAGCATGTCGTCGTCAATCGTACGGTTGTCGGCCATCAGCTGGCGATGGACGACCGGGTAGATGCCCTGTTCGGCACAGCTGAGCGCAACGCTCGCGGCACGTTCAGACGGTGGACCGAAGATCGGCCAATCCTTGTAGATGACCCTAACTTTGCCATCGCGTCGCACGGCCTCTTCCAACGCGGGGAAGGCGTGACGGCAGGCCGGGCAACGATAATCGGTGAAGACGGCAAGCCGCAGCGTCGCATCGGCAGGACCGTGTTCAGGCGAACTGCCGCCTGCCAGGATCAGGTCGGCGGTTGGACCAACGTCACGCCCAATCGGGGCGGTGCGTCGCAGTACCTGTCCGACCGCCCAGCCCCCCACGACTACAGCGCCGAGCCCGACTGCCTGCCTCCGATTGAGTGGCCCCGGCACGCTCAACGCCCTGCGGGCTTGCTGCGCGCCGTTGCGACGAGGCGGCGCAGTGTTGGTAGATCGACCGCGCCGGCCACGACCTGCGAGCCGACGATCAGCGCCGGGGTCCCGTTAAATCCGATCGCCTCGGCAATGCCATTGGTGCGCGTCAGCAGCGCATCGATCTCCGCGCCACGCGTCTTCAGGTCACGTTGCAGACGCGGCCAATCCACCTTGGCTTTCACAGCAGCTGCCCTGATAGCGGCGCTGTCGAGCCGCGCCGGTGAGGCAAGCAGCGCTCCATGGAAGGCGGCATGCCTGCCTTGCCACTGGCTCGCGACGGCCGCCCGGGACGCCTCGCGGGAGGCGGGTCCGAATATCGGCCAGTCCCGATACACGATCCGCACCTTCGGGTCGGAGCGAAGCAGCGCGTTCAGCACCGGCTCCATGCGACGGCAATAGGGGCAGTTGTAGTCGAAGAACTCGACAACGGTGACGTCATAGGCTGTGCCGGCCCGCTTGGGGGCTACGGGATCGTCGATGACTGCCTTGCGCGACAAATCAGGCTGCTGCTGCCCGACCGCAGGTGTCATCGGCACGGCAAAAGCAAGCGCGGCTAGAATGCCGGGAAAGAGAAGGTTGCGGCGGTTCATCGATGTTTCCTTGCCTTATCAATTCCATCGGCGAGCGCGGCGCGCGACAACTCTCCGAGCTGGAGCTGCACGATCGTGCCATCCGCGGCGACGAAGGCGGTTGCGGGATAGCCGGCGACCTCGAAGGCTCGGGAAAGCCTACGGTCGGGATCAAGCGCGACGTTGCCAGCACCGATGCCTTCGCGGGTAAGGAACCGGGTAACGGTCGCCGGCGCCTCACCCTGATCGGCGAGCAGAATCGGCACCTCTCCACGGCGCGACGCAGCAGCATCGAGCATTGGCAGCTCGCGCCGGCATGGGCCGCACCATGTCGCCCACAGATTGACCACGAAGGGACGACCCCGGAATCGATCAAGCGGGAGCGGAGCGCCGGATGGCGTCGTTAAGGCGAGATGATAGGGAAAGGGGCCGTAGGTCACGGGCGGGATCAGCGCCTGAAGCGTGAACCAGAGGCCGCCAGCTACGGCAAGCGCTGCCCAGCCTATCGCCAGAGCGCGCGTTCGGCCGAGCCGGAACGCCAGCGTTACCGCAGCGCCGGCGAGGCCGGCGACGGCCGAGAAGCCTCCCTGCCATATAGCTAGGATGGAGAGTGGAGCATCGGCGTAGCTCGCCCAATGCGTCGCGACATAGCCGATCCGGGCCGTCACCAGCCCGACGACAATAGCACTGGTCGCGACCATCGACACTCGCGGGAAGCGGAACCGTCCCGCCAGCGCCGTCAAACCGAGGAACACGGCGACGCACAGAACCGCCAATCCGCGATCGACCGCCATCATCAGCGGCCCGATGGCAATTGCGCTGCCCATCACAGAAACGCGCCTGCGCCCTTCCAGAGCATATAGGCTGCGACCACGAAGATCAGCGTTGCGAAGACCGTGGTGAGTGTACTGCCCGTGCCCAGACGCTTAGCGATCCGCGTGCCGATCAACCCGCCGATAACCCCACCGCCGATGAAGGCGAAGGCGAGCGGCCAATCCACAAGCCCGGAGAACGCGTAGTTGGCAGCGGTCGTCAGCCCGAACGCGGTGACGGCGATCAGCGACGTGCCGACGGCGTTGAGGATCGGCATGCCCGTCGATCCGATCAGTCCGGGAACGATCAGGAAGCCACCACCGATGCCGAAGAAGCCCGAAAACAGTCCGGTGCCGAGGCCATAACCCAGCACCTTGGGCGCCTTCTCCCGGTTGCATTCTGCACCGGGATTACCAACGTCACCCCGCCCGCGCAGCATTACAACGCCGACGACGATCATGACGAGCGCGAACAGAAAGAGGAGCTTGCCGCCATCGACGGCCTTGCCCGCGGTGGATCCGAGCAGCGCACCGATGACGCCGGCAGTCGCATACATGCCGCCGCACCGCCATTTGACGGTATGTGCCTTGGCATGACCGATCAGACCGGTCGCGGCATTGGCCGCCACGGCAAACGCGCTCGTACCGATGGCGAGGTGCGCGTCGGGAACGCGCACCAGATACACCATGAGCGGCACGGCGAGGATCGAGCCACCGCCACCAACGAGCCCGAGGGTGAAACCGATCAGGCTGCCGGACAAGGCGCCAAGCAGATACTGGATTGGTTCGAGGATCATGCCGCCTTGCCGATCTCGTGTGGAGCGGCCATCCACTCGCGGCCTTTCAGCATGCCCTGCCAGTAGATCGGGGGCAGCATGCGCTCCTTCAGGAACCAGGCGGCGCGCGTCGGACGCGTTCCGTCCAGCAGCCAGGATGGGAAGCTGGGCAGCAGCTTTCCGCCATAGCCGAACTCGGCGAGGACGATCTTACCGCGTTCGACCGTGAGCGGGCATGAGCCGTAACCATTATAGTCGGCAACGGGGGGTCTGCCGTCGAGCGCGGCCAGCGCGTTGACCGCGACCACGGGCGCCTGGACGCGAGCAGCAGCGGCGGTCTTGGCATTGCTGGTGCCAGCGGCATCGCCAAGGCCAAAGATGTTTTCAAATCGCTTGTGCCGCAGCGTAGTCTCGTCGACCTCGACGAAGCCGCTCGCAGCCGCGAGCGGGCTATTGGCAACGACGGCATGCGACACTTGGGGCGGAACGACGTGGAGCATGTCAAACGGGCGTTCGATCCGCTCGGAGACGCCGTCCTGCTTGCGCTCGAACGTGGCGACACGACGATCGGCGTCGACTGCGACCAGGTTGGACTCAAGCCTGAGATCGATGCCGTACTTCTCGACATATTCCATCAGCGCCGGGACGTAGGTCGGGACCCCGAACAGGGCTGCGCCGGCATTATGGAACTCGACGTCGATAGCCGGGAGAACGCCGCTATCGCGCCAGATGTCGCAGGAGAGATACATTGCTTTCTGCGGTGCGCCGGCGCACTTGATCGGCATGGGTGGCTGCGAGAACAGCGCCCGCCCCTGCCGCAATTCCTTGACGAGCTGGTAGGTGTAGGGTGCCAGATCGTAGCGATAGTTGGAGGTGACGCCGTTGCGGCCGAGAGCCTCAGGCAGCCCTTCGATCTTCTCCCACGCCAGGCGCAGCCCGGGCGCGACGACCAGAACGCGATAGGTCAATGTGTCACCGTATTCGAGCTCGACCGTGTTACGGTCGGGGTCGATGGCAACGGCGGGCAACCGTACCCACTTAACGCCCTTTGGCATTATGTCGGATTCGGCCTTGCGCGTCTGTTCGGGAGTGAAGACGCCGGCCCCCACCATCGTCCAGCCGGGCTGGTAATAATGGTCGGTCGCCGGATCGACGACCGCGATCGTCACTTTGGCGTTGCGCTTCAGAATGCTGGAAGCGGTCGCGATGCCGGCGGCACCGCCCCCGATGATGACGATGTCGTAGGTCATTGATCAGCCCTTTCGGAACGGCGCTTCAGCGCAGGCGTGAGATCGGCAAGGTCGTACCCGGCTGCCTTTGCTTGGTCGACGATCGTCGCCGGGTCGGCGCGATCGGCCTCGGCCAACGCCCACAAGGTCGCCGCGCGCGTCCCGCTACGGCAGAAGCCGAGCGTCGGCTGTGGCAGCGTGGCTAGCGCCTCCTTCATGCGATCCGCATCGGCGTCAGTCGCCTTGCCCGGTACGATAGGGACATGGGCAAACGCGAGACCGTGGTCGCCTGCCATTCGGGCCATTTCTTCCGCGCTTGGCTGGCCCGCCTCCTCGCCGTCCGGGCGGCTTGAGATGATCGAGCGATATCCTGCCTTCGCGGCAGCGGCGAGGTCGTCTTGCGTCAGCTGGGGGGCGGCAGAGAAGGACGAGGTGATCTGCTTGAAAGCCATGTGATGTCTCCTGTCTGATCAGGCCGAACGGCGGGAAGTGAATGCAAAGCGGTGGACGGCAACGCCGAGGGCCATTGCAGCGATGAAGACCAGTGCCGGCAGAGGCTGGATCGCCAGTGCGGCAATGGCGGGACCTGGGCACAATCCGACGATGCCCCAGCCTATGCCGAACAAGGCCGCACCGCCGATGAGGCGCCGGTCGATCGGCGAGGTGGCGGGCGTGTGGAATTGTTCGGCCGCGATCGGGGTCGAGCGACGCCGCACGACGAACCAGGCTATCGCCATCGGCAGGATCGCGCCTGCCATGACGAACGCCAAGGTCGGGTCCCACGCGCCGGTGACATCGAGGAACGCGCGCACCCGCGCCGGATCGATCATTCCGGAGATGGCAAGGCCGGCGCCGAACAGCGTCCCGCTAGCGAGTGAAATGAGGTTCTGGCGCATCACAGTATCACCCCGGACAGACGCATGATCGTGACCGTGACGACGCCGGTCGCCATGAACGTGACGGTCGCGGCGATGGACCGGGGCGACAGGCGGGACAGGCCGCATACGCCGTGACCACTGGTGCACCCGGACCCAAGCCGCGTTCCGATACCGACGACTAGACCGGCGACGGCGATCAGCGAAAGCGATGCCGGAAAGCTGGCTTTCACGCCCAAACTGGCCGCAGCAATACCCGCGCCCAAGGGCAGACCCGCGGTAAAGAGCAGCGCGAGGGCCCATGGTGGGCCTCCAGCGGAAAGACCAAAAACCCTCGCGAACATGCCACTGACTCCGGCGATGCGGCCGTTGCCGAGCAGCATGATCGCCGCGGCGACACCGATCATCAGCCCGCCGATGAAGCCTTCGAGCGGCATGGCATGGGGAAAGCCTGGCATCACAGCGCATCCAGCGGAATTTTGAGGTAGCGGGTGCCGTTGGCTTCCGGCTCCGGCAGATGACCACCGCGCATGTTCACCTGGATCGAGGGCAGGATGAGCTTCGGCATCGACAAGGTGGCGTCGCGACTGGTCCGCATCGCGACGAAGTCGTCTTCGCTGACCCCTTCGTGGACATGGACGTTGCCGACACGCTGCGCGCCTACAGTCGTTTCCCAGACATATTCGTCGCGGCCCACCGCCTTGTAGTCGTGGCAGAGGAACAGGCGCGTCTCGTCCGGCAGCTGCATGAGCCGGCGGATCGAGCGGAATAGCTGGCGTGCGTCGCCACCAGGGAAGTCTGCCCGCGCGGTGCCGTAATCGGGCATGAAGAGCGTATCGCCGGTGAAGACCGCGTCACCGATGGCATAGGCCATGTCCGCCGGCGTATGGCCGGGCACGTGCAGCGCAATGGCGTCGATGTTGCCGATGGCAAAGCGGTCGCCGTCCTCAAACAGCCGGTCGAACTCCGAGCCATCGCGCTCGAAGTCGGTGCCAGCGTTGAAGATTTTGCCAAATACGTTCTGGACCCGGATGATCTCACGACCGATCGCGAGCTGCCCGCCAAGCGCCTGCTGAAGATAAGGTGCCGCAGACAGGTGATCGGCATGAGCATGGGTTTCCAGCAGCCAATCGACCGTCAGTCCCTGATCCCGCACGTAAGCGATCACTGCGTCCGCCGACGCGGTTTTGGTCCGGCCAGCCGCGGCGTCAAAATCGAGGACGCTGTCGACGATCGCAGCCTTTTTCGTCGCCACGTCCCAAACGACGTAGGTCGCTGTGTTGGTAGGCTCATCAAAGAAGGACTGAACGACCGGCGATCCGGCCGCTTTTGCGCGTCTGATCTGGGCATTGGCTTCGCTCAAAACCGGGTCCATGACCATCTCCATTTAGACAACCTCACGGTTTATGTAGTTGTGTAAACGTATTGCGTCAACGGGGTGTTCGTGCCATTTGGGAGGAATGGAAATGATGGATGCGAACATGCCGCGCTCGCTGCGCATCGGGGATGCAGCCCCGAACTTCACCGCCCGCACCACTCAGGGCGAGATTGCGCTCGATCAGTATCGTGGGCGCTGGATTGTGTTTTTCTCGCACCCTGCCGACTTCACGCCGGTTTGCACGAGCGAGTTTGTGGCCTTGGCTAAAGCGGCTCCTCAATTCGAGGAGCTGGATTGCGTATTGTTGGGGCTGTCGGTCGACAGCCTCTACTCTCATGTCGCCTGGCTTCGCGCGATCCACGACGTTTTTGATGTCGAGGTGCCGTTTCCGGTGATCGAGGATCCGTCGATGGCGGTTGGGTATGCCTACGGCATGCTCGACGAGCAGGCTGGCGATGCCTCAACGGTACGTGCAACCTACTTCATTGATCCCGGAGGCATTATCCGCGCACTCAGCTGGTATCCGATGAATGTCGGGCGCTCGGTCGACGAGATGCTTCGCACGGTCAGGGCGTTGCAGCGTTCGGCCGATGGCGAGGCCTATACGCCCGCTGACTGGCAGCCGGGCGACGACGTGCTCCTGCCTCCCGCTTTGCCGGGGAACGCAGGCGCCGACTGGTTTCACCAGACGAAGGCTGACCGGTGATGGCGATCTACCAGTCCCGCGCGCTTGCCGACGTTGCAGTCGAGAAGCTGCGCGTGTTCGCGCAGCCGCAGCGCCTTATGATCCTGTCCTATCTGCTGGGTGGCGAACGGCAGGTGGCGGACATCGAGGCGGCCACGGGCGTGACCCAACCAGCGCTCAGTCAGCAGCTTGCCGAGCTGCGGCGCGCCGATCTGGTGAAGACCAGGCGTGAGGCGAAGCAGGTTCACTACCGTCTTGCCGACGATGCAGCCGCACTGTGTGTGCGAACCCTGGAGGCGATGTTCGGAGCCGACGATCTGTCGGCTCCCCAAACGGCCCCGGCCCCCCGCCCAGTGCGACCGCGCGAGACGCCGTCCGTGGTTCGACCGCAAAACATCGGTGCGGCCGTTTTTGCGAGAGTTGGCTGATCATTTCGGCTGAAGAAGGAAAAAGCGGATGCGTATGCCAATCATTGCTCTTGCAGGATGCTTGTCACTCATGAGCAGCGTCAGTGCTTCAGCCGGCGTGCCTAGGCAGGCGGTGATACCGGGATATGGCGCGATCACACCCGTCGAAGGTGCTGCGGAACGGCCCGATCGCAAGTTGCGCTATCGCGTGCTGTTCAATGTGACCAAGGCCGCGGCAACGCCGGATAAAATCAATCCATCGCTGGAGAAGGTCGCCCGCTTTTTGAACCTGCTGGGCAACGATGGCGTTCGTCCAGAACAAGGCGATGTCGTCGTGATCGTCCACGGTCCGGCGACGCCCATCGTTACCGAAGATCGCGCCTATGCGACAAAGACGGGAGTAGCTGCGAACCCCAACCTTGCCTTAATTGAGGCGTTGAAAAAGGCGGGTGTATCCGTTCGGGTATGCAGCCAGGCTCTTATTGGAAACGGGATTGACCCCGCTACGGTAGGGAAAAGTGTCGAAACCGACGTGTCTGCGCTGACAACAATGGCGACGTTGCAGCTGCGTGGTTGGGTGCTGATCCCAGACTGATCGCCGACACCTTTCCTGTTTCATCATTCCAGTCCGTAACGCTGCTGGTGTCATAACCGGTCGGTTGTGACACCAGCAGACTACCATAGCTTTCGGCAAGTTTACGGTGCCACAATCCCGCATCAGAAAGCGTCCGCTTCCAGAAGCTCTGAATGCATCGGCTAAGCCGATAGTTGGCGAATTCTGCCGACCGTGCCGACGTTGGCTCCGCAAGGAAAACGAGCGGTTTTCTCGCGGTCTGACAATGCCGGTCCCGGCAATCCGAAAAGAGCAAGAAAACCCGTTGTGAAAACCAGCGCCATCTTGCACCATGCCGGTAGTCTTTTCTGGCGGGGTACGCATTGCTCATTGGCTATATCCGAGTGTCCAAGTCGGACGGCACGCAAACGCTGGAGCCGCAGCGCGACGCGCTGTTCGCGGCCGGCATTGATCCGTCGCGCATCTATGAGGATATGGCATCGGGTCGCCACGATGCGCGGCCTGGCCTGACCGCCTGCCTGAAGGCGCTTCAGCCGGGCAACACGCTCGTCATCTGGAAGCTGGACCGCCTCGGCCGCGATCTGCGCCATCTGGTGACGACGGCGGAGGATCTCCGGTCGCGCGGGATCGGGTTGAAGGTGCTGGCAGGTGCCGGCGCGCAGATCGACACGACGTCTGCCAATGGCCGTCTCGCTTTCGGCATCTTCGCGGCGTTCGCCGAGTTCGAGCGCGAGTTGATCGCCGAGCGTACCCATGCCGGCCTTGCTGCGGCGCGCGCGCGCGGTCGCATGGGCGGTCGGCCGCGCAAGATGAACCGGGCGACGCTGACGATGGCGATGGCGGCGATGTCCGATCGAGGTGTCGTCGCGGCTGATGTCGCTAAGCGGCTCGGGATCACGACCACGACCCTGTATGTCTATGTCAACGGCGACGGCACCCCCAAGGCGCCGGGGCAGGCGTTGCTCGATGCGGGTCCCACTCGGCAACCGCAAAGCCAGGCTGCATAATGAGCGCGGGCGTCACGGTCCCCATCGAGGCGATCGTGACGCTCCGACGTCGTTTGGCGGCATTGCCAGCAAGGCATCCCGAGCGGCAGCCGCTGATGACATCGACCGCCGAACTCTACGACATCAGCCGCGCTACGCTCTACCGGCTGTTGCGCGGCGAGCGAAGGCCGAAGGACGCACACCGTGCCGATCGTGGCCTGTCGCGCACCATGCCTGCCGGCGAGATCGAATGGTGGTGTGAGGTCGTTGCGGCGATGAAGAGCCGCACGACCAACCGTCAAGGCCGTCGTCTCTCGACGAAGCGTATCCTCGAAATCGTCACCGAACACGGTGTCGAGACCCCCGATCGCGGTCTGGTGAAGCTGCCGGCAGGTCGGTTGGCTGCCTCGACACTCAACCGGCACATGCGGCAACGGGGATACGACACCGAGCGGATGACGCGCGAGCCGGCTGCGGTGCGCTATCAGGCCGAACGCGCCAACATGCTCTGGCATTTCGACATGAGCCCGTCGGATCTCAAGCAGTTGAAGGCCCCGACCTGGATCGATCCCGATCGTAATGGCGCGCCTACGTTGATGCTGTTCTCGGTGGTCGATGACCGGTCGGGCGTCGTCTACCAGGAATATGCGCTCGTCTATGGGGAGGATGCCGAGGCGGCGCTGCGCTTCCTGTTCCGTGCGATGGCACCAAAGGAGGACAATCCGTTTGGAGGTATTCCGGAGAACATCCAGCTCGATGGCGGCCCGGTCGGCAAATCGAGCGTGTTCAAGCGGGTCATGGAATGTCTCGGGATTACCGTCACTCCGCACATGCCAGCAGGGTCGGACGGACGCCGCACGACCGCGCGCGCCAAGGGGAAAGTCGAGCGCCCGTTCCGCACTGTCAAGGAAGCGCACGAGACGCTGTACCACTTTCACGAACCCGCCAGCGAGGAGGAGGCCAATCGCTGGCTGGCGCGCTACATCGCCACCTACAACAGCGGCGACCATCGTCGCGAGCCGCATTCTCGGATCGACGACTGGCTCGGCCACCTGCCCGATGGCGGCATTTGCGCCATGTGCAGTTGGGAGCGCTATTGCGCATTCGCGCGCGAGCCAGAGCGCCGCAAGGTCGGCCTCGACTGCCGGCTGACCGTCGCCGGCGTTACCTATGAGGTCACGTCCGAAGTGGCCGGCGAAACGGTTGTCGTCTGGTGGGGGCTGTTCGACCAGGAGCTATGGGTCGAGCATGGCGATGACCGATACGGCCCGTTCGATCCGGTCGGAGGGCCGGTGCCGCTGCATCGCTATCGCAAGCACCGCAAGAGCCGGCGCGAGGTCCGCGCGGATCGCGTCGATGCGCTGGCGACGAAGATCGGAATCCCTCGCTCGGTCTTGACGGGCGAGGACGACATCGTGGTGATCGGTCGCAAGCCCACCGATGGGATCGCACCTGTGCCGGCCCGGCCATTCGCCGATCCAGATCCGTTCGCCGAACTCACCTTCGCCACGCCGCTCAAGGCACGCTTCGCCATATCCGAGGAACTGCGCCTGCCGCTTGGCGGCCTTTGCGAAGAGGACCGCGCCTTCATCGACGCGTTGCTCGCGCGCACGCTGTCCCGGCCCGAAGTGATGGATGAAATCCGCAGGCGATTCCCGCCCGGCCACAGACGGAGCGGCTGATGCAGACCGAGGTGATGCGCTATTACGGGCTGGCCCGGCCCCCGGTCGATCTCGGCTTCTTCGAGACCGAGCATCATGCCCAGCTTACCCATGATCTGAAGACCGCGATCACAGGTGGTCGCCTGATCGCGCTTACGGCCACCATCGGCTCGGGCAAGACCGTGCTGACGCGGCGACTGCGCGAAGAACTAGAGCGCGAGGGCCGTGTGATCGTCTCGCGCGCGCTCAGCCTGGAAAAGGCCAAGATATCGGTGCCGCTGCTGGTTGCAGCGCTGTTCTATGATCTTTCGTCTGAGAAGACCGTCTCGATCCCAAGCCAATCGGAACGGCGCGAACGCGATTTGCAGGAGCTGTTTCGCAAGGCCAAGCGACCGGTCGCGCTGTTCGTCGACGATGCCCACGACCTCCACCCAAAGACGCTGACCGCGCTCAAGCGCCTCGTTGAGCTTGTCACCGAGGGCGGCGGTCAACTGGCCGTGATCCTCGTCGGCCATCCGAAGCTGCGCAACGACCTGAAACGCCCGCTGATGGAGGAAATCGGCGACCGGACGACCGTGTTCGAGTTTGGCGGCCTGCGCGATCGGCAGCGCGACTATATCGACTGGGCGCTGCGCACCGCACTGTCGCCGGGGATAGAACCCGATGCCGTGCTGACCGAAGACGCCGCGATCCTGCTCGCCGCCAAGCTTAAGACACCGCTCCAGATCGGCCGCCATCTCGTGCGCGCGTTCGAAGCCGGGTTCGAGGCCAGCGTGAAACCGATCGATGCCGCTACCGTAGAGGGTGTGCTGTCACGCCAGATTGACGACCTCGAACCCCAGCTTACCCGCCACGGCTACGATACGAAGAGCCTGGCGGACCAGTTCGACGCCAAGCCGGCGGAGATACGGCAACTGCTCCGGGGCGGGCTTGATCCGGCTCGTGCGCGCGAGCTGACCGACGATATGCGCGCGGCAGGATTACCGCTTTGACCGCCGTGTCCGCGATCCCGCGCCGCTCGGTGAACATCTCGCGTCCGTCGCATCGAATGTGATTTGCGTCTCACCGAACGTGCGCCGGCTGATCGCCAGCGTCTCACATAATTCAAGCGCGAAAGCCCCCTCTATTGCAGTTCCGGGCGATCATCATTGCGAGCCGCTACACGTAGCATTGGAAAACCGTTCCATCGCTGGCCCGATAGCCGTCACATTTCAAATCGCCGCGCGGACCGTAGGGGCGAACTGGCTGGAAATCGCCGGGGTGGGCGTGGGCCATGATACGGGCGAACAGCGTTTCAAACGCCTTACCCCGCTCCCGCAAGAAGGCATTCTCAAACTTCAGCCCGTACCCAAAGCGTTGCGTGTTATCCAAAACATCCCCCCGTCACCGCCATAGCCGTCCACGGCGCGGTCGATCAATTCGAATTGCAGTCGACCAGACTGGCTATGTGTCGCCGTCCATACTGCGCCTGCAGAAATCGAGCCTCAGGCCGCCATCTGCGCCGCTGCCGCATCATTCGCACCGAACGCATTCTCCCCATCGTCAAACCCGAGGAATCGCGACAGCGCAGCTTGCCGCGACTGGCGATCGAGCGCGTAGGACGTGTGCTTGAACGCCATGCCGTGCAGCAAGCCCTGAATGTAGCCCGAGATCGTATCGGCCGCCATGATGAGCGCGGTGTCGAGCGTGTGGATGTATTTACTCGTCACGCTGTGGCGCGAGTGCCCAACGATCGCGGAGATTGTCGCCTCGGTGAAACCGAGATCATTGCCAAGGCTGGCGAAGCTGTGGCGCAGGACATGGGGCGTCATCCATTCCAGCTCGGTGCCCTTGAAGATCGCCTTCCACTGGCGCGGAAAACCGCCGAATGCCTGATCGTGCTTTCGAATTCCTGGGAACACGAAAGTCTGTTCTTCAACCGGGCGCAGGCTCTCAAGCCTTTCCACGACGCACAGGCCAATCGGGCGAACCGACGCGCCCTCCTTGCTGTCGTTGAGCCGCAGGCAGCTACTATCCGCATCGAACTCGCTCCATTCCAGACCGATGATCTCGCTGCGCCGCGCTCCGGTCAGGGCGATATTGCGAGCGATCTCTACCGTCATGGCGTAGTTGGGATTCCGCCCAGCTTCTTCGAGTATCTCGCCGAAGATTCGATATTCGGCTTCGGTCAGGCGCCGGGTTCGGACCTGGTCTTTCGGTTTCTTCACACCGGCGGCAGGGTTGACGTCGATGATCCCCGCGTCCTTCGCATAGGTCAGGATCCCACCGAGCAGACCGACCGTGCGGTTCGCCGTACCGGCCCCGCCCTTGACGATAGAACGGCCACGCAAATTCTTGGTCTTCACGTTTCGCCGGGTCTTACCCGCCATCACATCTTTCAGAACCTTGGTGACGTCGGCCTTGGTCAGATCCTTTACCCGGCGCGTCCCGATCAACGGTACGATATGGCGGAGGATGCGCCCCTTGTCGGAAACGATGGTTCCTGGGCGCTTGGGCCGACCGCCTTTGCCAAGGATCAGACCGGACTCCAGATCCTTGAGATAGAGGTCGCAAAGCTCCTTGACCGTGATTGCCTTATGGTCGAGCTGCCGTTCCTCGGCGGGATTCTCGCCCTGCGCGATGCGCCCCAGAAGCACCTTCGCTTCCTTGCGAGCAAGCTCGGGCGTCCACACGCCATGCAATCCAATCGTGAACCGGCGCGTCCGCCCGAGGGCGCGATACTGGACGAGATAGCTGCGCTTTCCTGATGCGAAGACCCTCAGCCCAAAGCCGGGCAGTTCATCGTCCCAAAGAAAATAGTCCTTTTCCTGGGTCGGTGCGGCATCCACATTGCGCTTGTTGATCTTTGCCATTGCGACGAATCTCCGGCATCTGGTCCTGCTTCCGCGGAAGCACCACGGAAGCAGGTGGGAGCGAACTCCCGGTTAGAATAGCGTACCCACGGCGTATCCTAACTGTAGAAAAAGATAATGAATATAGAGCATTAGCGCGTATCAGCGTAGATCAAGGTAGATTAGGGAGCCGTGGCGTGGCCCCTGTTTTAATTCTCCGAAGGCAAAGGCCAGAGGTTCGAATCCTCTTGGGTGCGCCATTTCTCAATCACTTAGCTGTTCCTTTTTTCGATCTGAGAAAATCGTGTGCGGTTAGGCCCGACGCCGATCTACGAGCGACCCGCACCCGGAGCATCGTATTTATCCCTATCTGCTGCGCAATCTGGAAATCACGCGCCCCGACCATATCGGGTGCGCGGATGGGATCTATTTGCCCATGCGCCGGGGCTTCCTCTATCCGGTCGCCATCAAGGCCCTTCGACAGGCTCAGGAGAGCGAGCCGCAAGGTGCTGGCGTGGCACACGATGGATGCGGGATTTTGTGTCGAGGCCCTGGAGATCGACGAATCCTTTGAAATTCGTTCAGACCATGTCGCAGAAATGAAAAAGTAGGATTCTAGGCCCCTATTCTTCCGCAGAAGTCTTGCGGTCGCAAAGTACGGGAATTCCAGGTGATCCAGAAACCGGCCGAACGCCGTATGCTGGCCTATGCCTCCGGCAATTTCGGCAAGGCGCTGGTGTTTGGCGGCGCGGATCTGACCATCCTGTTTCTGCTGACCGACGTGCTGGGGCTGGGAGGTGCGACGGCCGGATCGTTGATGCTGGCGGCGCTGTGCGGCGATCTCGTCTTCGACCTGATCGCGGCCCGGCTGGTCATTCGCCTGCGGCACGCGGGAAAAGGTTATCGCTGGATGGTGGCGGTCGCGGCGACCCCATGCGCGCTGGCCTTTGCCCTACTGTATGCGATGCCGGCGCTGGGCGCGCGGCGGCTCTGGATGCTGGCCGCGGCGCTGCTGATATTCCGGGGGGCCTATGCGGTCATCGATGTGCCCCATAATGCCCTGATGGCGCAGATGACCAGCGACAGTCGCGCGCGGGGGCGCGTGTCCGGCTATCGATTATTCTTCAGCACGGCCAGCGCGCTGACCGTCGCCACCATATTGACGCCGCTGGTGCAGCGGGCGGGGAGCGATCAGGCTTTCGAGCGGCTGGCGCTGACCGGCGCGGTCGCAGGCGGCCTCTTTGCCCTGACCATGATCCTGTGCGCATGGACATCCGGGAGCGGCGCCTCCCGGTCCGCACGGACAAGCGCGGGGCGGGATGGCATCAGCGTCCCGCTGGGCGATCCCATGGTGATCGGCATGGGGCTTCTTGCCCTGCTCACCGGCTTTGCGGCCCCCGCCTTCGGGCGGATGCTGCTCTATATGGGCAGCTACCTCGTCCATCGGCCCGACCTTGTTCCGACATTGCTGCTGGCGCTGACCGTCGGGCAATTTGCAGGCGTCCTGCTATGGACAGCCATGACCGGCCGTTTCAGCAAGGCTGGGCTGCTCGCCATGGGCCATGGCGTCAGCGCGGCCGGCCTGGTCGCCTTCAGCCTCTGCCTGTCCTGGCCCGCCGCGCTCACGGTCTGCGCGGCGGTCATCGGCTTCGGCCTCGCCAGCGTCTTCATGCTGCCATGGGGGCTGCTGGCCGATGCCGTCGATATAGTGGAATGGCGGCATGGCCGGCGCTTCGAGACGGGGCTGTTCGCCTTCTACCTGGTCGTCGTGAAGGCGAGCGGCGCTGCCTCCACCAGCCTGATCGGCTGGACGCTGGGCTGGCTTGGCTATGCACCGGGCCAGGCGCAGACGGTCGCGGTTCAGGCCGGCATGATCGCCCTGGGCCTTGGCGTCCCGCTGATCGGCAGCTGCAGCGCGATCCTGCTGATGCGGCGCTTCGACCTCAGCCATGCCCGGCATGGCCGGCTGCTTGCCGCGCTGGATCGGCGCCGTCAGTCGGGCGCCGATCCCGTTTCCGGGTTGAAGCGGGGGTTGTTGAAATCGAGCGGTGAAGGCGTGACCTTGGCTGGCGCCTGGGCGCTTTCCGCCCAAGCGCGGCAGAGCATGTCGCGCAGCATTGAGGCGCCCGCCGCCGTCCGTTCATAGACCATCGCCCGCACATCCTTGTCGGCGAAGTCGGCAAAGCCGTTGCGCTTTTCCAGCGTATAGACCTTTTCGACCTTGTCCCCAGCCTCGTCCAGGAAAGCGAGAACCGCTTCGAACAAGTCCCCGCTTCTATGGCCGGGCGCGCTGATGCGCGACGCGATGTCCGCCACGGTCAGCTTCATGCCGTCGACGAACTGGCTTTCGAACCGGCCATGGACGCTGCGGTCGGTCGTGAAGCCCCTGGGATTGTCGCCCCGCCAGCCGTCCGAATGGATCGAGTCGTGCATGGGCTGTGCGCCGTCGCCGATATAATGGCCAAGGCGGATGGCCTGGAAGGCGCAATGCTGCTCCGGCACGGAGGCGTCGCCGCCCTCGACCTGCGCCTTGCGGACATAGCGCATACAGACGACCAGCCGGTCATAGGCTTCAATCGCGGCATAAGGCAAAGTGCCGGTCCAGCGGACATTGGTGCGCGCGGCGGTCGCGGGATCACTGTCCTTGATCGCCTCGTAGCGCTTGTAGAGGGCGATCACGAATTCGTAGCGCGAGCGGGGAATGGGCTTCAGGAACGTGAATTGCTCGCGGAACCAGCCATGATTGGGGTCTTCCTCGATCTTCGAGAAATTCTCCGACTCCCCGCGCCAGCTGTCGGGCAGGGAGGCGGACGCCGCGATATAGTCGACATGCTTGCGCAGGAATATCGGGCCATCATCGGGAATGGCCTCGATCGCGGCGCGGTCGATCGCGCTATGGGCGGTGCCGCCCCAGGCGTGCGCTGCCGTTGGCAGCATTGCCAAGGCGGTGGCGAGTGCGAAGATACGCATGGGACGGCTCCGTGTCAGGGATCGAGCGGATCGCGCGGGTCGATCCGCGCGGACGTGCGGTTGGGGCGGAAGGCAAGTTCGGTGGGCGAGAATCGGCGGCCGGTCTGGCCGGGTTGATAGCCCAGTTCATCGGCATTGCGCTTGGTGAACTGGACGCTCTCGATCATGGCGCTCTGCTGGGGGTTGCAGACGATCAGCGCGTCATGATCCAGTGGCGCGCCCATGGCGATCAGAAGCCGGGTCGCATTGCGCAAATTGGTGGTCGTGTGCCGGGCATAGGGTTCAATCACGATGGCATCGGCGGGCACGCCATAGCGCGCGATCAGCGCCCTGCGCATCTCCTCCGCCTCGGCAAAGCGGGTTGCGCGCGGATGCGCGCGGCCGCCGGTGATGATGATGAAGGGAATATCGCCCTGCGCGAAACGGTTGGCGGCCAGACGCAGATGATATTTGCCGTAAGGGCTGAGCGGCATACCGTCGATTTCCGGGCCGACGCCGGTCAAAATCATCGCGCTGAAACGATAGCGGCTCCAGTCGAGCGACTTTGCCCGCGCCATGGCCGGGGCATTGGCGCCGCCGATCAGTGGTTCATAGCCGATCGCGTCGGTGCGGTCGCTGACGTCGAGCAGGGCGAGCGCATAGTCGATGCTGGGGTCCAGCGCCTGCGCCGACTGGTCGCGGGGGGCGTGCGACAGCCAGTCGGCGGCCTGAAGCCGCGCCTGCCGCTCCCGCGGGTCGATCATGCCCGCGCCGTCGATCTGCGGATAGGCGGGGACTTGCCCCAGCCCATAGGTCCGCACGATGGCATTGACGCCCTCAATCTCGCGCCGGATCTGGGCGGGCGCGCCATCATCCGCTGCCGGGAGGTTGGACAGTGCGGCAGCGGCGCGGCCCATAGCCTCCGCCTCCGTCGGCGTCCAGATCATCGCCTGCGCGGCGCAGACCAGATCCTGCCCGCAGGCCGCGCGCCGCTCCTGCCGGGCGCGGAGCAGGGTGGAGACGCCTGGACCGGCCTTGAGCCGATCCAGTGCCGCCGGATCGCGTCCCGCCGCATCGAACAGCGGGAAGAGGCGCTTTGACAGCGCCTCCGCGACGGTATCGCGGGCCGTCCCGGCCGAAGCCGGGACGGGGGTGAACGCAACCGCAGCCGCTGTAAGCAGGCTTGCCATGCCCCGCCGCATCACCAGCTCTTGCTGATGACGAGGCGGAAGTTGCGGCCGAAGATCGGGCGGCCGTAGATGGCCTCCGAACTGCCCTGACCGCTCAGCGAGTCGGTGCGGGTATTGCCTTCGGTCAGGCCATGGGCGTTGAACAGATTGTCGCCCACGATCTGCATCTGCCAGCTGCCGTGGCGCGCCGTGATGCCCGCGCCGACAGTGCCATAGGCCGGCAGCGCGGTATTGTTGTAAAGGTCGACGAAGCGCTTGCCCATATAAGTGTAGCGGCCGTAGATGGAGATATCCGTGTCGCCCGTCTGGAAGTCGAAGCTGGGACGGATATTGCCATAGACCTTGGGCTGGCGGACGATCTGGTTGCCTTCGGCCTGTTCCGGATCGGCGCCGGTCGAGCTCTGGAAATTTTTGTATTTGGGATCGCTGATGGTCAGCGCGCCGTTCAGCGAGAACCAGTTGGTCAGCGCCAGCTTGCCGTCAAATTCGACGCCCTTGACCTGCGCTTCGCCGATGAAGGGTATGTTGACGTCGTTGCGCCCCGTGGTCGGATCAAAGGCCAGGAAGCTGGCATTGAGCGGATCGAAATTGGTGTAGAAGCCGGTGACATAGAGATAGGAGCGGCCGAAGGCGAGCTTCAGGCCCGCTTCGAACTGGTCGGCCTTGGTCGTGATGATGGTCGGGTTGATGCTCATCACCGTCTGCACGTTGGGCGGCGTTTCCAGATGCGAGGCGCGGCCATAGACGCCGACATGGCTGGAAAAGTCGTAATTGACGCCGACCGTCCAGTTGGTGACATTGGGCTTCAGCTTCTGGTTGATGATGACGCCGGTGAAGGCGCGGGTGCTGTCGTCCGCCAGCGTTGTGGCGTCGCCAAGATTGGCGACATCGGTCAGCGCGGCCCAGCCCTTGTAGCTGTAACGCTCGTGGCGGATGCCCGCGTCGATGCGTAGGCCCGGTATGATTTCCCAGGTGTCGTTGGCGTAGACCGCAAACATCTTCGCATCGCTGTCGCCCTGATTCAGCGTCGCGGCATAGTTGAGCACGCCATTGTCGGTCACGCGGCCGATTTCGGCACCAGCGGCGTTATAGGCCACCAGATCCAGCGTGCGCGGCTTGCCCGAAACCTCGATCAGATAATTCTGGTAGAGGGTGCGGCTGTCCTCGCCATAGAGGCTGCCATAGAGGCCGAGCTTCAGGTCATGGCTGCCGATACCCGTATCGAACTTGCGGGCGACGGACAGGTTGGCCTGGCCGGAATAGAATTTTGAGTGGATGTCGCGATACTGGCCCTGCATGACCAGGCCCGACGCCGAATAGGGATCATAGACGGTGTTGGTGCCCGCCAGCGTATAGCCGAAATGATCGACCGCGCCGAAGGCCGCGGTCGCGCGGGTCAGGTAGCCAGCGGCAAAGCTGTTGCCATCGGCCGGATTGGTGGTCGAATAGAAAGCGGTGAAATCGAGCTTGCCCTGGGTGTAGCCCGCCTTGGCGGACACCAGCCATTCGCCGAACTCGCCCTCATATTGCGCGCCGAAATTGATCATCTGCATATGGCGGCCATCGGACAGGTCGCTGTTGCGGCTCTGGATCTGGCCCGTGCCGTCGCGATACATCAGGTTGACGTTGCGCAGCGCCGGCGAGTTCATCGTGCCGTCGAAATAGTCGATATATTTGTCGAGCGACACGCTGGGGTCGCGCGGGTCGGCAGTCGGGATCGGCAGATAGAAGACGTTGTGATCATTCACATAGTTCACATTGAACTTGATCGATCCATTGTCGAAATCATGCTTGATATTGGCGCGGATCTGGCCGCCCTTGTCGTTGGGGAAGCCATTGTCGCGATAGCCGTCATGCTGGCGGATGAAGCCGCCGATCGCATAATAGGTATCCTTGCCCAGCGGCCCGGCTTGATAGGCATCCAGGCGATAGAGGCCGGTGTCGCCCAGCGTCAGTTGCGCCTTGCCGCGCGGCGTGTCGCTGCCGGTGACGGTGATGGCGTTGATGATCGCGCCCGAATAGCTGGCATAGACCGGCGCCGGGCCGCCGCGCACGACCTCCACATGGTCGGTCATCAGGTCCTGCTTCAGGATCGCATCGCCCCGGAAGAAGACACCGTCATTCTCATGGAACAACGGCAGGCCGTCCTGCTGGAAGCTGACGAAGCCGCCGTCGTTGGGCAGGCCGCGGATGCGGTAGATATTCTGCACTTCGCCGCCGGTGATTTCGGTCTGGAAACCGGGCAGCTGACCGATCAGGTCGGCGAAGTTCACCGGCGCGATCTTCTCCACATCCTCGTTCGAGATAGTGTTGATCGCATAGGACACGTCGAAGCGGCGCTGGGCGCGGGTGGAGCCGGTGACGATGATGTCGTTCGCCCCGTCGCCTGCGTCGGCCGCCTGTTCGGCCGGCGCATTGTCCTGCGCGAACGCAGGCGAAATGGAACAGAGCGCCGCAAGGGCGGTGCCGGTGGCAAGGATGGTCTTGAACATTGGAAGCCCCTCTTGATTGGTCGGGCGCTCCCTGACGTTGCCGTGTGACATTTTTAATTATTGTTGTGAAAATAAATAAATCGGCATAACGGGTCGTCGCATTTCTTGGAGCATTCTGAAGTCGGTTGGAACAGCCGACGGCTCGCAGAATGCGGTAATCAAAAGCTCTAGACGGCAAGGCAGCCATGCAGTTTCCCCATCTAGACAAGGATCAGCGGCGCATTCTCCAGATGTTGCGCAAATCCGGTCCGCTCTCGCGGTCGGCGCTGGCCGACGCACTGGACATCAGCGGCACCGCGCTGACCCGCCTGTCCCGCGATCTGCTGGGGCTGAACCTGGTGGAAGAAGTGCCGGGCGCGGAAACGCAGGGGCGCGGACGCCCGGCCATTCCGCTGCGCCTTGCGGGCCATGGCGGCTATGCCGTGGGGGCGACGGCGCACAAAGGGTTTCTGGACATCTCGCTCATCGACTTCACGGGCGCCACCATCGCGACCCATCATGAGGCGGTGGAACCGATCGATCCCCATGGTTTCGCGCAGAAGGTGCGGCGCATCACGCACGAACTGGTGGACCGGTATGGCCTGCTGGGACGGCGGATGCTGGGCCTTGGCGTAGCCGTGCCTGGCCCATCCTTGTCTCCGGCGGGTGATCGGTGGAGCGTCGTCGATGTCCTGCCCAACTGGCGGGATGCGCCGCTGCGGGACATATTGTCCGCAGAAATGGGCTGGCCGCTCTGGATCGAGAATGATGCCAATGCGGCGGCGATCGCCGAATATTATCTGGGCGGCCTGCTTCGAGATTTCGGCACTATCGTTGTGCTGCTGCTGGGCTTTGGCATTGGCGCAGGCGTCATTGTCGATGGCCGGCTGGTGCGTGGTCAATATGGGGTGGCGGGCGAGATTGGCTGCCTGTTCCCGGGGCATCTGCCGCGTCCAAGTCCCCTGGATCTGCTGGCGATGCTCCGCAGCGCCGGCTGCGACCTGTCGTCGGTCAACGACATCGACTTCAGTGCCCCAGAGCAGATACGCACGATCGAGAACTGGCTAGACCGAGCCTCAGAGCAGTTGGAGGCTATATGCAATACTGCATTCGCCTGGCTTGATCCGGGGGCAATTGTCCTGGCAGGCACCTTGCCGCCTGCCATTCTTCAAGGCCTGGCTGGCCGCCTGCAGGATGCCGATCTCGTGACGACCGTCCATCAACGCCGGCCGCCTATACAGATATCGAGCCTTCATGGCTCGCCAATCACCTTTGGCGCAGCCCTTTTGCCCATTCATGCATTGTCTGCAGATGTGTGAACAATCCATCGAATATTTTACCACATCTGCCAACCGACCGTAACGCCGGCTATCCCAATCGCATCAGCAAACGTTTGCAATTCACTAACACCTGTGTATCCTGTGAAACGGGGTAGGCCATCGGCCATCCTGAGCGTTAGGAGAGATCAAGTCATGCGTGGCCGCGTCGTCAGACCCATCATGCCCTTGTCACGTATCGTCGAAATGAATCTCGGTTTTCTGGGCATCCAATTTTCCTTCGGCCTGCAACAGGCCAATATGGGTCCAATCTATCGCTATCTCGGCGCGGACGAAGCACATCTCCCGCTGCTCTGGCTGGCGGGGCCGGTCACGGGCCTGCTCGTTCAGCCTATAGTCGGCGCGCTCAGCGACCGGACTGTCAGCCGATGGGGGCGACGCACACCCTATTTCCTCATCGGCGCCGTGCTGTGCAGCCTGGGCCTGTTGATGATGCCATACAGCCCGTCGCTCTGGTTCGCGGCCAGCCTTTTGTGGGTGCTGGACGCTGCGAACAATATCACCATGGAGCCCTATCGCGCCTATGTCAGCGACCGGCTGGAGGAAGGGCAGCGTTCGGTAGGTTTCCTGACGCAAAGCGCTTTCACGGGGCTTGCGCAAACCCTGTCCTATCTGGCGCCCTCGCTACTGGTCTGGTGCGGCTTCGACGCCGATCTGGTCGATGCGAACGGGATACCCGACATCACGCGGATCGCCTTTCTGATCGGCGCCGTGATTTCGATTTCCACTATCCTCTGGTCGGTGCTGCGCGTTCCCGAACTGCCGCTCTCTTCGGAGGAGATCGCCCACATGCAGCGCGATCGACTGTCCTTCGGCACGGCGCTGCGCGATTTCTGGGCTGCGGTGCGCGAAATGCCTGTGGCCATGCGCCAGCTTGGCCTGTCGATGCTGCTGCAATGGTTCGCCATGTTCGCTTATTGGCAGTTCATCAGCTTCGCGCTCGCCCGCGCGATTTTCGATACCGCTGATCCAACGAGCAGCGGCTTCCGCCAGGCGGTGCTGCTCACCGGCCAGGCCGGTGCGCTCTACAATGCCGTGGCCTTTTTCGCCGCCTTCGCCATGGTGCCGCTCAGCCGGCGGATCGGACCGCACTATGTGCACGCCGCCGCCGTCGCCCTGTCGGGCGCCGCAATGCTGGCGATCCCCGGCATGGACGACCCCATCCACCTGTTCCTGCTGATGATCGGCGTCGGCATTGGCTGGGCCAGCATGATGGGCAATCCCTATGTGATGCTGGCCAGCGCCATCCCGCCAGAACGGACCGGCGTCTATATGGGCATTTTCAATATGTTCATCGTCATCCCCATGCTGCTGGAAACGCTGATCGTGCCGCTCCTCTATCTTCCTCTGCTCAACGGTGATCCGCGTAACATCATATGGATGTCGGGCCTTATGATGATCGCTGCGGGCGCGGCCACCTTGATCGTGCGGAACCCTCGTAGCGCCTGAGGCCGGCCATGTCGCTGATCGGATTGTCCAGCGCCCTCGTGTAGCCTAGACGATAGGCATGACGGATCATCATGACGAACCTGTCCGAAGCATAACCGACCTCGCCCGGATTGCGGGCGTTTCGGTGTCCACGGTATCGCGCGCCCTGACATCAAAGGGCGCGCTCAACAAGGAAACGCGCCGCCGCATTCAGGAATTGGCGGCCAAGCATGGCTTCCAGCTCAATGTCGCAGCACAAAATCTGCGGCTGGGGCGTACAGGGGCGATCGCCGTATTGCTGCCGCTGGGCCATGAGCGTGGACAGCATCTGTCCGATCCCTTCTTCATGGCCATGCTCGGCTTTCTGGCGGACGAACTGACCGAGCGGGGGTATGATCTGCTCCTCTCCCGCGTGCTGCCCGATGGCGACGACTGGCTGGACAACTTCATTCGCGCGGGTCGTGTCGATGGCGTCATCATCATCGGACAGTCCGACCAGAGCGCCGTACTGGACCGCACCGCCAGCCATTATCGCCCGCTCGTCATCTGGGGCGCCCATGATGCGCACAACCAGTATCTGACCGTCGGCACCGACAATGCGACCGGAGGCGCCCTCGCCGCCAGGCACCTGATGGAGCGCGGACGCGGCAAGCTTGCCTTTTTCGGCAATGTCGCCGTGCCGGAATTTGCCGCCCGCTATCAGGGGTTTCTGTCCGCGCTGACCGCCGATGCGCGGGAGCGGGTCGAACTGGTCCATGCCCATGTGACGCCGGAGGCCAGCTATCGTGTCGCGGCGGACTATTTTGCGGCCGGCCATCGCCCCGACGGCGTGTTCGCCGCGTCCGACGTGACCGCTATGAGCGTGATCACCGCTGCCGCCGAACGGGATATTCGCGTACCCGATCAGCTTTCGGTGGTGGGCTTCGACGATGTGCCGCTGGCGCAACTGTCAAACCCGCCCCTGACCACGGTAAGACAGGATATCCAGCGCGGCGCGGCTCTGTTGGTCGAACTTCTGTGTCAGCGGCTGTCGGGCGAGGAGGTTGTCTCGATCCAGATCGAACCGGAAATCGTGACGCGGGAATCAAGCTGAAGAAAAGGCCCGGTTCCTTGCGGAACCGGGCCCATAAGTTGGCCGGAAAAGACCTACAGGGAGGATGAAAAAGGTCGTTCCGGCGTTGGAAATGAATCAGAAATTGTAGCGGACCGAAGCCGTCACCGTGCGGCCATAGACCGCGCTGTTCTGGAAGATGCCGCTCGTCGCGCTGATCGGCAGCAATTGGCCGCCGCCACGGTAGCCCAGCGTATCGAAGAGATTATTGGCGTTGAGACCCAGTTCCAGATTCTCCACCGGCCGCACCTTGATGAAGCCGTTGAAGAAGGTGGTGCCGCGCACCGTGTAGAGGTTGAAATCGTCGTTCGGCGCACTGCTCTGGCCACTCGCCGACAAGCCCACCGCGAACAGGCCGGCATCATAGGATGGCGAGATCAGATAGGTGAGCTTGGGAATGCCGCCCGGCCGGTTGCCGACCAGCGCCGCCGTCGCGCTGTCCCTGATCTTCGGGTTCACCCAGGTCGCATCGACCGCCAGATGAAAATTGTCGATGTTGAGCCGTCCGGTGAGTTCGATACCCCAGGAACGATAGTCGTTGGAGATATTGGGGTCATTGTTCGGCGGCGGATTGTTGATCCGGGTGAAGTCGTAGTTATTCTCGGTAAGGGTCGAGCGGAAGCCGGTGATCTCCACCGAATAATTGCCCGCCCCACCGACGAAGCCACGATGCTTCACGCCCACTTCCTGCTGGTTGAGGAAATTGATGGCCGTGCGCGCGCCCTGGCTGTTGAGCGACCCGTCGGCGTTGAAGTTGCCGCCCAGCGTGCGCCGGTCGGCGTTGAAGCGCCCGCCGCGACTGACACGGGCGAAGATGCTGGTGCTGTTGTCGAAGGCATAGAGGGCGCCGACCGACCAACTGGTATAGCTGCGCTTGTAGTTGATCCGCTCGATTACCCCGCCCGGCAGCATGGACGGCAGGATCGCACTGCCGACCTCGTCGCTGACGACGTAATCGGGGCCGGCAACGCCCGCGCGCGCCGTGCCTTCGCCGCGCACCCGGTCGAAGCGGACGCTGGCGTCGAGGTCGAAACCGCCACCCGAATAGTTGGCGGACAGGAAGGGCGCATCGTCCGTATATTTGAGGTCGACGCTGCGGGCGCAGCAATTGCCCCAATTGTCGTTGAAGCCCGCCTGTCCGGCGGCGGTGATTTGCGCGCCGGTGGTGGAGAAGAGATTGAGCGGCGCGGCATTTTCCCCTTCCAGCGCGCTATATTGGCGGTTCACATGCCAGTCCTGGACGATGTTCTGGCTCATGTGGAACCAGCCCGCCTGCACCGTGACCTTGCCCGCGCCGACATCGAATTTGCCGGTCAGCGTCAGATTGTTGGCGATGCTGCCCATATCCTTCATCAGCGTGTTGATGTTCGGATTATTGTTCAGATAGGCGCCGGTATAGTCCTGCCCCTTGTTGGGGCCTGCCGCATAACGGATCGCGCCCACCGTCTGGCCGTTGACGGTCGATCCCAACACGCTGGCGGTCGTCGCAACGTTCAGGAACTGGGTGGTGAAATTGCCGCTCATGTCGGTGTAGCGGAAGGCATTGTCGACCGTCAGCGCATCGCTCAGTTCATAATGGAACTGCGCGCCGACGGAGGTGACGCGGGGATGGATGCCCTCCACATCGGCATTTTTGAGCTGGCCGTTGCTGTCGACATATTGAAAGCTGCGCTGATAGATGGAATAGGTCGATCCATCGCGGGCGTCGAAGTTCGGCAGCGGCTTGAAGTCGGTGATCTTGTTGCCATCGATCTTCACCAGCGACGGCATGGTGCTGTTGGTCGGGGCATGTTCATCCAGACGCTTGAAGTTGAAGCGGATATAGCCCTTGCCGTCATCAAATTCCTTGGTGAGGTTGGCCTTCACCTGATAGCCGCGCAGGATGTTGAAATCCTCGCTGGTGGGACCGCCGCCTTCGCGGGCATAGCCGCCGACATGGAAGCGCAGCGTGTCGCTGATCGGCCCGCCATAGTCAAAATCGACGCGGGTTTCGCGGAAGCCAACACCCTTTGACAGGCCGATGGAACCGCCCTCCTTCTCCCCGGTCTTGCTGATATAGTTGATGACCGCGCCGGGCGCCTGGCTGGCGAAGGTGGAGGCGGAACCGCCGCGCACGGCTTCGACACGCTCCACATTCTGGTCGAAGCGCAGCCAATAGTCATTATTGCCGAACTGGATGTCGCCGAACAGGGTGACGGGCAGACCGTCCTCCTGAAGCGCGACATATTCCGAACCGCCGGTCGACACCGGGATGCCGCGCACGCCGATATTGGCGTTCCCGCCCGGCCCCGCCGTGTCGGACGGCTGGAGGCCGGGTATGGAGCGCAACACTTCGGCTTCGGAGCGGGGCGTGAAATTCTGGATCGCTTCCTGGCTTATCTGCGACACCGAAATAGACGATCGAAAGCGCGATTTGTCGCCTGCCGCAGCGGTGACGACGATATCCTCGCCGCCGACGGGCGCGCGTTCCTGCGCGGCGGGCGACTGTTGCGCTTCGCCGGCCACGGCCTCCTGCGCCAGCGCGGGTTCGGAAAGGCACGCCATCGCCAGGGCGGCGGTCGAGATGCAGCTCAATTGAAAAACGGTCTTCATCATCCCCTCCTTAGGGCCGCCGCGCGTTGCCTCGCGGTCGGGTTGAATGACTGCATATGCGCCTCCGCAAACCTTTGCAACATATTTCAGCAAACGTTTGCTTATCCGCTGGCCGGGCAGTGACAAGCTGCTATATTCGGACTCAAATATTGGGGCCGAGAGCCAAGGTCATGAGAGGCAAGGCAGAGGATGGAAGAGCATCACCGTTACGCCGATCTTGCAGCCGCTCAGCCGGCTTCGCCTCTTTCTCCCGACGCCGTCGCCTGGCTGAGAGCGATCGAATCGGTCGTCTTTGCCGCATTGCGTTCGGGGGACGAGGCAAATCTGGCCCTGCTGATTGAACGGACCAGCCTCCACTGGCCGGACCACCCCCGCCTCCTCTGGCTGAAGGCGCTCGTCTTGCGAGAGGCGCAGGCGCATGAGGCCGCGCTGACCGCAGCCCAACGCGCCACAGCCCTGGCGGCGAGCGATCCGCCAGCGCACGCCCTGCTCGCCCAGTTGCGCTATGAAACAGGGCGCAGCGCTTCCGCGCATTTCGCTGCCGCCCGCGCCCTCGCCCCTTCGGACCTGGCGTTGATCCGAAGCCATGCCGGCGCGCTGGCGGCGGAGGGAGAGGCCGAGGCGGCGCTGGCGCTGATGGCGTCGACGCTGGAAGCGCAGCCGGGCTGGATCGAGGGGCAAAGCTATCAGGCAACCTTGCGTCGCCTTGTCGGGGCGAGCGGAGAAGAGGATGAAGACTTTGTCGCGGCGCTCCGCGCCGAGCCGCGCAATCTGGCGCTCCATCTCGCACGGTTTCACTGGCTGGCGAAGGCGAAGCGATGGGACGCCGCTGGCGCCCTGCTGACCGATGCGGCCCGCGCCTGCGGAGAGTCCGCCGCGCTGGAAGTCGCACGCCTCTATCTCGAAGCGGAATCGGGTGCGGCGGACGACAGGCCCGATCTGTTCGATAGGCTGGCCGACCGTCCCGACTCCGGGCTGGCCCTCGCCCGTGTCCGCCATGCGCTGCGCTGTGGCGCGCCGGACAGGGCGACGGACATCGCTCTCGCGCAAATCGGCTTGCCGTCCGCCCCCCTGTTCTGGCCCTATCTCTCGGTCGGCTGGCGTCTGCTGGGGGATGACCGAGCGGCGTGGCTCGACCGGCCCGATACCCTGATACACAGCGCCGATATCGGCCTGGACGCGCATGAACTGTCGGATCTGGCCGGCCTTCTCCGCACGCTGCACACCGCCACGGCCCCCTATCCCGATCAGTCGGTACGCGGCGGCACGCAGACCGACCGGCCCCTGCTCTTTCGCCACGAACCGATAATCCAGCGGACCCGCGCCGCCATCGCGGCCGCCGTGCACGACTATATCGCGCGCTTGCCGCCGCCCGAGCCGGACCATCCGTTGCTCGGGAAACCCCGCGGCGAGGTGCGATTGGCGGGAAGCTGGTCCGTGCGCCTCTGCGCGCAGGGGTTTCATGCCGCCCACACCCATCCGGTCGGCTGGATCAGTTCCGCGCTATATATCGCCTTGCCGCCCCCCTCGGCGATGGGCGACGCGCCATCAGGCTGGCTGCGTTTCGGCTCGCCGCCGCCGGAACTGGGGCTGAACCTGGAACCCTATGGCCAGATCGAACCGAAGGTGGGCCGCCTGATCCTCTTTCCCTCGACCCTCTGGCACGGCACCGCGCCGTTTGCGGATGGCGAGCGGCTGTCCATCGCCTTCGACATCAGCCCGCCGCGCCGCTGAAAGCTCAGCCTTCGAACAGCAAAGCCGCACCCTTGTAATCGCCCTTCAGCTTCAGGCGCAGTCCCTGCTCCATCCAGTAGGCGCCGCTCGCTTCAGCCGGCACGCCGTCGGGCAATGCCGATGCGTCCAGCATCCGCACCCTGTAGCTGCGCGCCGGATCGAGGCCCGCCGGATGAAGCGCCGCGGCATTGTCGCGGAACAGCGAACTGTGCAGCATCTGGAACAGCACCGCCCTGCGCTTGTCGGGGGTGACATAGAAGGTTGCGGAGCTTGCCGCATCCTGCCCCGGCGGCGCGATCCGGTAGAGGTCGCCGCGCTGCACGATCTCCCGAATGATCTTATACGCGGCAATCCACTTCGCGGCCGTGGCGAAATCCGCGTCCCGCCAATGATCCAGATTGGCCCCGATACCAAGGCTCCCCTGCATGGCGGAGAGGAAGCGATAGTCGAGGCTGGTTTCCCGCCCGTTCGCCCAATTGGGGCTGTCCGTCACCCATGCCATCATGATCGAGGGAGCATAGGCCTGGGTAAAGCCGTCCTGGATGATCAGGCGGTCATAGGGATCCGTATTGTCCGACGTCCAGCTCTGGTCGGTGAGGGCCATGATACCCAGGTCGATACGACCGCCGCCGCCCGAACAGCCTTCTATCTCCAGCCCCGGATGCCGCCGCCGCAATTCGGACAGGATATGATAGAGGTTGCGGACATATTGGACCTGCACCCGCTGCTGATCCTCCGGTGGCAATTCGGGCCAGCCTGCCTCGGTCCAGTTGCGGTTATAATCCCATTTGAGGAAGGCGATGTCGTTCTGGCTCACCAGCCGGTCCAGCACGCCCAATATATGGTCGCGCACATCCGTCCGGGCCAGGTTCAGGACCAGCTGGTTGCGCCCTTCGGTGCGCGGCCGGTCGGGAAAGTTCAGGACCCAGTCGGGATGGGCGCGATAGAGGTCGGAATTGGCGTTCACCATCTCCGGTTCGACCCACAGACCAAAATCCATGCCCAGCGCCTTCACCCGGTCGATCAAGGGCTTCAGACCATTCGGGAATTTGCGCGGATTGACCGTCCAGTCTCCCAGGCCGGCCTTGTCGTCATCGCGCGCGCCGAACCAGCCATCATCGACGACGAAACGCTCGACCCCGATTTTAGCCGCCTTCTCGGCGAGCGCCATCTGCCCGGCCTGCGTCACGTTGAAGGTGGTCGCTTCCCAGCTATTGTAGAGAACCGGCCGGATTTTCGCCCCGGCGCCGCCGGGAAGGATGTTGGCGCGCTGGAAAGCATGGAAGCGGCGCGACGCATCGCCCATCCCCTTGTTCGTATATCCCGTGTAGAAGACCGGCGTGTCCAGGCTCTCGCCCGGCTTCAATGTCCAGCTGAAGTCATAGGGGTTGTAGCCGCCGCTGATCCGCACCCGGCTGAGATTGTCGAGGCCGACCGACAGGCGGAAGGAGCCGGACCAGGCGAGCGCTCCATACCAGACCGGGCCGTCCGTCTCGCTGGTCTTGCCGCCCTTCCCGATCGCGAACCAGGGCTGGTTGCCATGGCCGGTCGATCCCCGTCGACTTTCCAGCACGGTCAAGGCAGGCGTCACCGCCATGTCCACCTGCGACCATTCGGATGCGTGGCGACCGGTCAGATAATGGAGACGATATTCGTTGCCGACCGGGAGCGTATAGGTCGCCGCCGCGAGCTGATCGATGCGCACCGGCTTGTCGCCGCCATTGCGGACATTGGCGGAGCGTGCAACCACGCCCGTTGCAGGATCGATCGCATAATGCAGCGTAACGGTAAGCGGGCGACGAATATCGGCCAATTCGACCGTAAGCGTCTCACCGGACAGTTTGTGGCTTCGATATTTGAGAACGAGGTCGCGATTGCCGTCGGCGAACACCGCCTTGACCCCCGGCTCGCTGACCAGCCCTTCGCCCTGTCCGGCATATTCCTGCGGCGTGATCGATCCCGCCGGGTCGAAGCCGGACAGCTCGGCGGGATGCCGGGCCGAGAGCGGCGCCTTCTCATCCAGCGTCGCGCCCCAATAAAGCGGTTGGAGATAGCCCTGCTCGTCCACGCCCATGGCATAGGTCACGCCGCCGCCATCGAGCCGCATCACGCGCCCGTCCGCCGTCGCGCTGGCTTTGGCCCATGTTGTCGCCGGAACACCCAGAGGCAGGATGATCATGCCGGTCAGAAGAATGGATCGAAAATATGGCATCCTCATCATCCTTTGTTTTTATGTACGACCTACCCGGTGCGGGGCGACGAACGGACATCTCATGCCACGAGTCCGGCCCTGTCGCCATCGAGCCAAAGGCGCGCGAACGGCGCAAAGGTCGCGCCGAAGCGCCGCTCCGGGTCGCCTCCCCAATTGTCGACGAAGCTGGTCACGGCGAGGTCCGGCAACACCATCCAGCTATAGCCTTGCGCCGGCGCCTGTGGCGGGTTGGCAAAAACCAGCCCGGAGCCGTTGATCGGCTGCCACGGACCGTCCAGCCTGTCGCCGACCATGCCATAGAGGCCCGTAGGACCAGCCGGGCCGTCCGGGTTGAAGACATGGCTCTGCGTCGACCAGAACAGATAATAGCGCCCCTGATGATGGACCACATGCGGCCGTTCCAGTTCATTGTTGAGACCATCGGCCGAGACGATCGGCGGCCCGATCCGCCACTCGTCGGATCGCTCTGCGGGCGCGCTCGCGAAACCGATCACGCCATTGAAGGCCGAATCCGAATTGGCCAGCGAGCCTGCGAAGAAGAGATAGTGACGGCCATCTGCCGGATCACGAAAATAGGCGGGATCGCGAAAGGCCTTTATCGTGCCAATGCCGCCGCCGCCGACAGTGGGCATGTAGAAATTCGGCTCAGGCGCAATGACCTCCCGCAGGTCATGCCAATCGATCAGATTTGCCTCTTCCGTCAAGCTGGCGCGCGCACTGAACATGCGCTGCTCGAAACTGGGTGTCGCCTCCCCCCGTCGCCCGGCTGCCGTGAAATAGAGGATCACCTCCCCCGTGCGTTGATCCAGAATAGCCGATCCGGACCATTCGCGACTTCCCGGCGAAAAACCATCCGGCATGGCCGGGCCGACATGATCCCAGACGCCATCCAGATGGCGGAACAGGTGGATGCGCGCATGGCCATGGCGCTCGTCAGGATCGTTGAAGCGGGGCGCTCCCAGCGCCATCCAAAGCTGCGCCTTTGACGCAAGCGTCAGAGGATTTCCGTCCCGCTGCTGCACCGGCCAGGCATCCCAGATATCCAGATCCGGCGAAACACGGACAAAATCTTTCGCACCGAGGCGAGGCAGGGACGGAGAGGAACCGGAAATGCCGCGCACATGTTCGGCGTTCCAATTGGCTCTCATCTCCACGATCCTCCCGAAAAATCGGAAGGCGTCATCAAGCACTTCCTGATGACATCCTCCCCGAATTTGGGAAACCCGTCAGGCCATCATACGGTTTACCGATTTCCCGGATCGGGCGTTAAACGTATCCGCAAACGTTTGCAATAGCCTTGGCGGCAAGTGATGGGCTATGTCTTGCCGCCACCGTACGAAAAGTTCACCCGCGGTTGCGCAGAGCGCGCCCACAAGCCTTCGACAAATGACAACCAAAACGGCTCATTTCGGATTCAGAACGATTTGACATGCCATTCCGAATGGCACTATGGCATCCATAACATTATGCCAATGAACGATTTTTTCAAGATGGCATGTCGATAAGGCATTCTCCAGATTCCAATGGACGCAAAACAAATTTATGAATGCTTCCGGAAACGACGGGCGTCGGTCGTGCCCCGGGTGATGGTGTAGTTCGACGGTAGCGAAGCTGACCGGACGCGCGCTCATCGATCAAGCGCA
>NZ_JCATID010000033.1:0-42916 GCF_059693745.1 Sphingobium sp. WR1
AAGGATGTCCTTTGTGTCACCAAAAGCTGACCTTCCAGAGGTGTCATAGGAAGGGCGTGTTTTGGTCGACAGCCGACGATAACCGGACCTTCCGGTGCCGGGAACGGGAAATACACGGCTGAACGTCGGATAAGGGTCGGTTTCTGCGTCCACTACGCCCCAAGCGGACCTACTTGCCAGCAGCCTTTACGAAGAAGCCAGATCACTGGCGGCCCGCCACTCCCATGCATCAGCCCCTTGCCGGCGAGCGAGCGTGATTGCGTTGTCCAGAGAGGATTTCGCAGTTGCGCTGTCGAGGAGCCCAATTGCGATCTTCGCTTTGATCCGGAGCAATTCAGGCATCAGACATTGTTCGCCATTCGCCTCGCATCGCCGGATGGTTGCGTCGATCACATTGCCTGCCTCTGTGAAACGGGTGTCGAGCATCAGGCCCTGGGCCAGAGCTATGGAAAAAGGTGTCGTCAGCAGATCATAACGGGCAGCGCGCAGCCGGAAGAGGCATTGTTCGATGGCGGCTAGTGCGTCGCCACCTGCTTCCCCGCGCAGGATCGCGAACTCGCCGGCAAATCCGCTGGCGGCGGCAATATAGGGACCGAGCGCATTGGCTTCAGCGCAGTCGGCAAAGGCAGCGAGCGTTGCTTCCGCGGCCGCAAAGTCGCTCATCCAGCTGTGGATCGACAGCGACCAGATGAGTGCGATGCAGAGGGTCACGGGATGATTGAGCGTCGCGGCTTCCTCGACAGCCTGGCGCGCCAGGGCCTTGGCCCGCTGTTCGTCACCGGTCAGCCAGAGCGTGCGGGCCAGTGCGATGATGGAGCGATTGCGATGGTCAAAGCCATAGCGCACCGTCTGGCTGCGCAGCGATTGGGGCGCATGCGCCAGAGACATTTCCAGATCGGCGCGCGCCAATATCTGGTTGCCGGCCAGATGGTGCGAAATGCCTGACAGCGAATAGGCGACGCCGATGGCTTCATCCTCGCCGACCGCTTCGGCCACCTGGATTGCCCGCGCGGCGTGATCCATCGCGACCTGATATTCGCCGATCCGTTCATGGAAAATGTGCAGACGCCCGAGAGTCCGCAACTCGCTCCAGAGATCCTCCAGTCGCCGGGCGATTTCCAACGCGCGGTCGAGCGCCTTGCCGGCTTCCGGCCGATTGCCACGGGTGAACATCAGCGCGATGGCGAGCGCGCCCTGCAGTTCCATCTCGATGGCGGTGCCGCGTTCGCTGTCCACCATTTCGGCCAGCGCCCGGCTGCACCAGTTGCGGCATTCGATGAGGTGCGAGAGATTGAGGAAGACCGGCGCACTGGCAGCGGCAAGGCGCACGGCGATGCGCCGATCCCCGTCTTCGCCAAAGGCCCAGTCGAGCGCGCTGCGGATATTGCCCAGTTGCTGCCGCAACGGGCGCTGGTCCTGGAGGACGTCATCCTCCTGGGCCAGCAAGGCTTCCAGTTCCGCGAGATAATAGCCCGCATGTCTCCGGGCATTGGCATCGACCTCGGCTTGTCCACGGGCGAGCAGATGGTGGCGCCCATGGGCACGGGTTATTTCCAGCAGCCGATAGGTGCCGGCACCACGCATCCGGTTGGGCGCAATCAGCGACTTGGCGACCAGTTGATCGACGGCAGCCGCGATGTCGTCCGCGCCGACGAGCGCATCGGCCACCACCGCCAGCGCGGCGTCGATCGAGAAGGGGCCGACAAAGATGGCCAGCCGCTCCAGCACGATCCGCTCGACGTCGGGCAGGAGGTCATGGCTCCAGTCGAGCGTCGCCTGCAATGTCTGCTGACGCGGGAGGGCGGTGCGCCGCCCCGGCCACATCAGGCTGAAGCGTTCCCCCAGTTGGCGGGCCGTCGCCTCCAGCCCATGGGTCGCGGCGCGCACGGCCGCCAGTTCGATCGGCAGGGCCATACCGCCCAGCCGGGCGCAGAGATTCCCAATCAGGCGCGCATCGCCTTCATCGACCTGAAACTGGCTGTCGGCCGCGCTCGCTCGCTCAAGGAACAGTTCGATCGCGGGATAGGCGCACAATTGTGGCAGCGTCAGTGCTTCTCCGTCGTCGGGATAGCCGAGCGCGTCGAGGCGATGGACATGCTCGCCGCGCACCCGCAGCGGCTCACGCGAGGTGGCAAGGATACGCACTTGCGGCGCGGCGTCGATGATATGCTCGACCAACTCGGCCGTGGGGCCGATCAGATGCTCGCAATTGTCGAGCATCAGCAGAAAGGACTGATCGCGCAGATGGCCCAGGATCACCGCCAACGGATCGTCGCTCTGCACGGTCAGGCCCATGGCGCCGGCGATCATTGGCCGCACCAGGCCGGGATTTTCCAACATGCTGAAATCGACGAAAGCGACATGATTGCCGAACTGCGGGGCCAGGGCGTGACCGATCTCGATCGCCAGCGACGTCTTGCCGACGCCGCCAGCGCCGACGATGGTGAAGAGCGGCGTGTCCACGACCCGGTCCTGCAACAACGCCAGATCTTCCATCCGGCCGATCAGGTGCGGCAGGCGCGGCGGGATATTGTGCGTTGGCGCGAGCGGGGCAGGCGGCAATGTCACAGGCTGACCCGCCTCCGGCTCGTCCACCGCGATCGGGGCGACGAAGGCATAGCCGACCCCGACCTGGGTTGCGATATAGCGTGCGCCATCGGTGCCTTCGCCCAGCAGCTTGCGCAGGCCCGCCATGTGGAAGCGCAGGCTGCCATCCTCTACCACGACATCGGGCCAGACCCGCTTCAACAAATCACGCTTGGAAAGGATCTGCCCCGGCTGTTCGGTCAGCACCACCAGCAGGTCGAAAGAGCGGCCGCCAATCTCGACCGGGACGCCATCGCGGGTGAGAAGCCGTTCGGCCGGCAGCAGAGCGAAGGGGCCGAAGCTGCGCCGTTCGCCCAGAATCTGCCTGTCTCCGTCTGTCACGCTCGCACCGTCCCATTTCCGGCGACGCCCACGCCGCTGTCTGTTCCATTGCCATATCGTTAGCGAAAGGCAACGACCAGTAGGGTGGCGAGAGATGGACCGGGAAATCAGCCGAAGGTGAAGGAATAGGCTCTGGCCCCCGGCCGGGCGAACTGGATGGCGATGGTGCGATCACGAATGAGACCGCTCTGGCGGACAAGCTGATAGAGTCGGTCGTCCCGCAATTCGCCCCAGCCTTGCGCATCGGTGTCGGCGCCATGGCTGGCGCCGGGCGCTGCGCCATCGATCGTCACGCGGAACCGGATCGGACGGCCATCGGGCGCACCACCCAGGACGAGATGGGCGTCGCGGGCATGGAAGCGATAGCGCAGCGTGCCGTTGGGGGCATTTAGGCGGGAAAATTCCGATCCGACCGTCCAGTTGCCGGACAGATCCCACCTGCCCAGCGGCAGATCGGCTGCTTCCCTGTAGCTTGCGGTTGCATCCCGGCGCAGGCCGCCCGGCGACCGGAAGCCGGTTGCCTTGTCATGGCCCAGATAGGCTTCGCCCGATGCGAGATTGCGCCAGTCGGCCGGGGCCTCGATCCCGCTCCCCTGGGTTGGCGTCACGGGAATGACAGACGGGTCATGACCCGTCTCGGCGAGCAGGCGACGGATCAACAGTTCGGATTCGGCATAATCGCCCTCGCCGACGCGATAGCCGCGCACCTGACCCTTGGCGTCGATGAAATAGAAGCCGGGCCAGCCCTGATTGCCGAACGCCTGCCAGACGGCATAGTCATTGTCCTGAAGATTGGGATAGCCCACGCCCAAACGGGCAGTGGCCTGACGGACCTTGGCGGGATCATGCTCGAACCGGAATTCGGGCGCATGAACGCCGATCACGACCAGCCCCTTGTCGCCATAGCGTTCCTGCCAGGCGCGCAGATAAGGCAGGGCGCGCAGCGAGTTGATGCAGGAATAGGTCCAGAAATTCACCACCACCACCTTGCCGCGCAGGGAGGCCACGCCGCCCGGCACGGGCGTCAGCCAGGGGCCTGCATGATCGAGCACATCAATGGCCTTTCGTGGGGCGCCAAATGGCGCGGCAAGAGAAGGGGCTGCACGGATCGCATCGGCGCAGCAGGCGATGGTGGTGGCACCGGCTGCCAGCAGGGCGGCGGCGATGAAGCGGATCGAACGGGTTCTGGTCATGGCGGGCGGCCTTGTGGTTGCTCCTCTTGCCTGCAATGTAGCGCCCCGCCGCGCGGATGCCTGTTAGGCCCTGTGCGGGCGCGTTAGTTGGCGGCAGCGGCGCGGGCGGCAGATCGCATTTGCAACGGCTAACGCTCCATCATCCCAACTAACGGGCGTTCCGCGCACGCTCCTCTATCTCCGGGACCATGACTTCCCGGATCGAGGAAATGAACATGACGGAACCCTATTTGACATCACGCCGGCGGTTCATGGTTGGCGCTGCACTGGCCGGAGCGGCCGGGACCATGCCGTCCGCGCTACGCGCCACGATCGAGGACACGGCTGTTCGGCCCTTTCGCGTCGCCATCCCCCAGGCCGACATTGCCGCGATGAAGCGGCGCATCGCCGAAACCCGCTGGGCCGATTCCCAGCCGGTCGCCGACGAGAGCCAGGGCGTGCGTCGCCAGACACTGGAACCGCTGATGCGCTACTGGGCTGGCGCCTATGACTGGCGCCGGGTCGAGGCGCAGCTCAATGCGCTGCCGATGTTCATGACCCGGATCGACGGGCTCGACATCCAGTTCATCCATGTCCGTTCGCGCCATGCCGGCGCCTTGCCGATGATCCTGACCCATGGCTGGCCGGGTTCGATCCTGGAATTTCTGAAGGTCATCGGTCCGCTCACCGATCCGACCGCGCATGGCGGCACGGCCGATGATGCGTTCCACCTTGTCATTCCCTCAATCCCCGGCTTCGGCTTTTCCGAAAAGCCCAGCGTGCCGGGCTGGGGATCGGACCATATAGGGCGGGCCTGGTCGGTGCTGATGCGGCGGCTGGGCTATGATCGCTATGTCAGCCAGGGCGGCGATTGCGGATCGGTGATCTCTCAACGCATGGCGTTGCAGCATGTGCCCGGCCTGATCGGCATCCATATCAACATGCCGGCCGTCGTGCCGGCGGAGATCGCCCATATCCTTGCCGCCGGCGATCCGCCTCCTGCCACGTTGAGTGCGCCGGAACGCCGGGCCTTCGACCAGCTTGCCGCCTTCTACCGCGACAATGCGGCCTATGCCGCGATGATGAACACGCGGCCGCAGACGATCGGCTATGCGCTGGTGGATTCGCCGGTCGGCATGGCGGCGTGGATGTATGAGAAGATCGCGCAATGGACCAATAGCGACGGCCAGCCCGAGAAGGTGCTGGGCCGCGATGCGATCCTCGACGATCTTTCGCTCTACTGGCTGACCGGCACCGGCGCCTCGGCCGCCCGGATCTATTGGGAAGATCATAGCAACAATTTCGACGCGCGGGGCGTCATCGACCTGCCGGTCGCTATCAGCGTCTTCCCCGGCGAGATTTTTCGCGCGCCCAGAAGCTGGGCCGAGCGCTGTTACAGCCGCCTCCATTATTTCAACGAGGTGGCCGACGGCGGCCATTTCGCCGCCTGGGAACAGCCGATGCTGTTCGCACAGGAACTGCGCGCCGCCTTCCGCTCGCTGCGCTGAACCCCCTCAATATAAGGAGATTAGCCATGTCCGACACCAAGACGCTCTACACCGCCCAGGTCCATGTGACCGGTGGACGCGAAGGTCACGCCCGCAGTTCCGACGGTCGCCTTAACCTCCCTCTTTCCACACCCGGCGGACCGGGGCAGGGGACCAATCCCGAACAATTGTTCGCCGCCGGCTGGTCCGCCTGTTTCGAAGGCGCGATGGCGATCGCCGCGAAGGCAAAGGGAGTGATCCTGCCGGACGACCTGGCGATCGATACGGAGGTGTCGCTGCGCCATGGCGACGAAGGCTATTCGCTTGCCGCCCGGCTCAATGTCTCGGTGCCCGGCCTCGCGCCCGACATGGCCCGGCAGATCATCGAGCAGGCGCACCGCACCTGCCCTTATTCCAAGGCGATCAAGGGCAATATCGATGCCCTGGTCACGCTCGTCTGAAAACCCGAACATCAGGAGATTTGACATGCGGACTCTCATCATGGGCGCGCTGCTGGCAGGCCTCGCCGCAGGCAATGCGCAGGCGCAGCCGGTCAAGCCGACCATCGTCCTTGTCCATGGCGCCTTTGCAGATAGCTCCAGCTGGAACGGGGTGATCCCCTTCCTTGAACAGGACGGCTATCGAGTGGTCGCCGCGCCCAATCCGCTGCGCGGCGTGTGCGCCGATGCCGATGTCGTGGCCGATCTGGTCCGCAGCATCGCCGGGCCGGTGATCCTGGTCGGCCATTCCTATGGCGGGTCGGTGATCAGCGAAGCGGCGGTCGGCCATGCCAATGTGAAGGGGCTGGTCTATGTCGCCGCCTTCGCGCCGGACGTCGGCGAAACCGCTATTGGCCTGACCGGCAAATTCCCCGGCAGCACGCTCGGCCCGGCGCTGGCGCCGCCGGTCGCACTCGGTTCCGGGGGCAAGGATCTCTATATCCTGCAGGCCCGCTTCCATGACCAGTTCGCCGCCGACGTGCCGCCGGCCGAGGCGCGGCTGATGGCGGCGGGACAGCGCCCGATTGCCGAAGCGGCCCTGTCGGAAGCCGCGACGCAAGCAGCGTGGAAGACGGTGCCGTCCTGGTTCATCTATGGCGATGCTGACCGCAACATTCCGCCTGCCGCCATGGCCTTCATGGCGCAGCGCGCAGCGGCGCGGCGGAGTGTGGTGATCCGCGGCGCATCGCATGTCGTGATGGTATCGCACGCACCCGAAGTCGCCCGGCTGATCGAGAAGGCAGCGACGGCGGGCTGAAGACGCCTGCCAAAGGTAGGGCATGATAAGGGATCGGCTGCGCGTACCGTGCAGCCGATCCTTTCGCGTTCAAGGAATCAAAAGCAGTTTGCCGGTGGTGGCACGGCTTTCCATCGCGGCTTGGGCGGCGGCGGCATCAGCCAGCGGGAATGGGGTGGCCGGCGCGATCACCAGCCGGCCCGCGCGCACCCAGTCGAACAGTTGCGCGGTGCGCGCCCGAAGCCGATCAGGCGTCGGGATATGGTCGAAGAAGACCGCATAGCCGAGCTTGATGCTGCGCGGCAGCTTCATGAGATCGAAGTCGGCCGGGGCCCCCAGCACCGGGCCAAACCAGCAGAAGGTGCCCGATGGGCGCAGCGAAGCCAGCGATCCGTCAAAGGTTGCCGGTCCCGATCCGTCATAGACGACATCGACGCCGCGCCCGTCCGTCAGGCGCAGCACGGCATCCGCAAAGTCGCCACTGGCGTCGACGATGACATGCTCAGCCCCGGCCGCCTTGGCGGCGGCGACCTTGTCCGCGCTCGACACGCGGCCGATGACACGGCCACCGCGCAAACGGATGATCTGGGTCAATATCTGCCCGAGGCCACCGGCGGCGGCGTGGACCAGCGCAATGTCACCGGCGCGGACGGGATAGAAATCGGTGGCGAAATGGCTGGCGGTCAAGCCCTGCATCATCAGCGACGCGGCGGTCTGGTCGTCAATATCGGCGGGGATCGGGACGGCGGAACCGGCGGGCATGATGAGCCGGTCGGCATAGCTGCCCTGCGCATAGACCCAGGCGACCCGCTGGCCGATGGCCAGTCCTTCGACATTGGCGCCCAGCGCGACGATCCGGCCCGCACCCTCGACACCGGGTATATGGGGCAGCGGCACATTCATCATGCCGCGGCGGATACCGATGTCCATGAAGTTGACACCGACAGCGACAGGGGCAACGGCTATTTCACCCGCCCCCGGTTGTCGATCGGGCAGCTCCTCCACTTCCAATAGTTCGGGCCCGCCATAGGCTCGCATGGTGACAGCTTTCATCATCAGTCTCCTTATATTGAACGATCATTCCATAATTGGAAAAAAAGGGGTCAGCCCAGCGCGCGCATCGCAAACGGGATCATCGCGACGACATGATCGGCACTGGCGCCGGCCCGTGCGGCCAGGCGGATGCTGGAAATGGTCTGGAGCAGGAAGGTGGCGAGCAGATCGATGGCGATGTCCGCGCCAAGATCGCCTTGCTGGCGCGCGCGGTGCAGCGCGTCGGTCATCGCGCGGGCGAGCACCGCGCCGAAACTATCTCGGATGCGGACAAGTTCGGGTCGTGCACAGCCGAACTCGACCACCGACCCGATGCCCATGCAGCCGGCCGCCGCATCCGCCACTACCCGTTCCAGCATGGCGCGGATACCGTCGATCGCGCGCGGCGCATGGGCCAGCGCCGTAACATGGGCGGAGACCTCCTGCTGGCAATATTGGCGCAGGGCTGCGCAATAGATGCCCCATTTATCGCCGAACGTGTCGTAGAGACTCTGGCGACCGATCCCCATGGCATCGACCAGCATCTGCGCGGATGTGCCTTCATAACCATGGTCGCGGAACACGCCCACGGCTGCAGCAACGGCGGCATCGATATCGAATTGCTTGGGACGGGCCATGTCCTTCCAGATAGAGTAATGGAACAATCATTCAAGATGTGTCAGACATGCCCGTCGCGAAATTCTGCGAGGCCGTCATGGGGATATGTCGCATGCCCGCTCACAGCAGATCACAGCGATTAACAGGCGCATCGTGGGCAAGGCGCCTATCAGGAAGGGGTCGCCGCGAACTCCGGGCAGTTCGGAGCCGGCTCAGCCCATGGATGGGAGAATGATGATGCGTCAGGATATTGCCGACCCGCGCCGCAGGGATTTCGTTCGTGTCGCCGCCGCCACGGCCGCGACCCTGGTGGCCGGTGGGGCGGCCGGCCGGGCGCTCGCCGCTCCGGTTGCCGGCGCAAGCCCACCGGCGTTGGGACCGATCCGCCAGATCGACGCCGGTGTGCTCAATATCGGCTATGTCGACATGGGGCCGCGCGGTGGCGCGCCGATCCTGCTGTTCCATGGCTGGCCCTATGACATGCATGCCTTTGCCGAGGTCGCGCCGCTGCTGGTGGCGCAGGGGCATCGGGTCATCATCCCGCATCTGCGCGGCCATGGCAGCACCGTCTTCAGCGATGCCGCCACCCCGCGCAACGCACAGCAGGCGGCGCTGGGCGCGGATGGCATCGCGCTGATGGATGCGCTGGGCATCCGCCAAGCGGTGGTGGCCGGCTTCGACTGGGGCGCGCGCACGGCAGACATCATGGCGGTGCTGTGGCCCGAACGGTGCAAGGCGCTGGTGTCAGTTAGCGGTTATCTGATCGGCAGCCAGGCAGCCAATGCTAAGCCGCTGCCGCCGGCCGCGGAACTGCAATGGTGGTATCAATATTATTTCGCGACGGAGCGCGGCAAGGCCGGTTATGCCGCCAACACCAACGCCTTCAACAGGCAGATCTGGCAATTGGCGTCGCCGCGCTGGTCGTTTGATGATGCGACCTTCGCCCGGTCGGCGGCCTCCTTCGTCAATCCCGACCATGTCGCGATCGTCATCCACAATTATCGCTGGCGGCTGGGTCTGGCCGAGGGCGAGCCGCAATATGATGCACTGGAGGCGAAGCTGGCCGCCGGGCCGCCGGTGACGATCCCCGCGATTACGATGGAGGGCGATGCCAATGGCGCACCGCACCCCGATCCGGCCGCCTATCGTGCCAAGTTCACCGGCGCCTATGCGCATCGGCTGATCGACGGCGGCATCGGTCATAATCTGCCGCAGGAGGCGCCGGCCGCCTTTGCGAAAGCCGTGCTCGACGCGGCACATTTGGCCGGATGAGGGAGCCAAGCGATGAGGCGGATCGGCACTCTAGCCCTAGGCATGGCAGCGCTGTTGCTGGGGGGATCGGTGGTCTTCGCCGGCCCGGCCCGCGAGGTGCAAGCCTCCCCCATTTATGGCGTCACCTTGCCCAAGGACTATCGCGACTGGACGCTGATCAGCGTGGCGCAGGAAAATGGCAAGAATAACGATATCCGCGCGATTCTGGGCAATACCATTGCGGTGAAGGCCTTTCGTGATGGCAAGCGGCCTTTCCCGGATGGCACCGTGATCGTCCGGCTGGCCTGGCGCTACCAATCCTCCCCGCGCAACGACGCCGTGTTTCCCGCGCCCCAATCCTTCGTCGCCGGCACGCCAACCAATGTGCAGGTCAGCGTCAAGGATGAGAAGCGCTATGCCGCAACCGGCGGCTGGGGTTATGGCCAGTTCGAGGGCGGCCGGCCCAATCCCGACCCGGCCGTGGTACAGAGCTGCTTTGCCTGTCACCAGAAGCTGGAGCGGCTGGAGATAGGCAAGGATCTCGTCTTCACCGACTATGCCGAATAAGGGGCGGCCTCGGCCTACCAGGGCAGGGGGCCATCCTCGTTGAAGAAGCCGCCACTGGGGCCGTCGTCGGGCAGTATCGCAAAGGTCATGACCACCCGCGCGCCCTGTTCGACCGTGCGGGCGCCGGCATGGCCGTTGAGGTCGGTGGCGATATGGCCGGGCGTCACGCTTTTGATGCGGATATGCCGGTGCGTCGCACTGCGCTGGAAGGCGTGGGCATAATGTTGCGTCAGCATCAAAATGGCGGTCTTGGACGAGGCATAGGCCAGGATCGTGTCCGACTGGCTGAACATCGTGGCGGGATCACTGGTCAGCGCGAGCGAGGCGCTGGTGCTGGCGATATTGACGATGCGCGGCGCGTTGGATCGGACCAGCAGCGGCAGCATCCGGTGCGTCACCCGCACTAGGCCAAAGACATTGGTGTCATAGGTTTCGCGCATATTGTCAGCCGACGTCTCGATCGTGGGCACGCGCCGCAGCATGCCGGCATTATTGACCAATATGTCGATCCGGCCATGCTCAGCCTCGATCTGAGCGGCGGCCGCAATCACGCTGGCGTCGTTGGTCACGTCGATGAGGATCGACTGGACGTCGATCCCCTCGGCGCGCAGTTCGGCCGCCGCCTCTGCGCCGCGCCCGGGATCGCGGCTACCAAGCAGCATCGTCATGCCGGCCTGGCCGAGCTGGCGCACCACTTCCTTGCCCAGCCCCTTGTTGGCGCCAGTGACGAATGCGACCCGGCTCATGCCAGCACGGTGCGTGGTTCGAGGAAGGCGTCGAGGCCGAAGCTGCCGAATTCCCGGCCGATGCCCGACTGCTTGACCCCGCCAAAGGGGGCTAGGGGCTCATGCGCCGCGCCGTTGATGACGACCCGGCCGGAGTCCAGTTGTCTTGCCACACGCATCAGCCGGTCGGGGTCGGTGCCCAGCAGATAATTTTGCAGGCCATAATCGGTATCGTTGGCGATCCGGATCGCATCCGCTTCGTCCTGATAGCCGATGATCGACAACACCGGGCCGAATATCTCCTCGCGGGCGATGCGCGTGCCGTTGTCGACATCGGTGAACAGGGTAGGGCGGACGAACCAGCCGCGATCCAGGCCCATTGGCCGTCCTTCGCCGCCGACCAGCAGGGTCGCGCCCTCGGCCTGGCCGAGCCGGATATAGGATTGCACCCGGTCCCATTGCTTCTGGCTGACCATCGGGCCAATGCGCGATGCCGGATCGCTGGACGGGCCGACCGGCCAATCCGTCAGCGCGGCGACCAGGCGATCCTGCAACGCGGTCTTCAAGCCGACCGGAACCAGGATGCGGGTACCAGCAATACAGGCCTGGCCGCTGTTGACGAAACCGTTCGCCAGAAGCTGGACCGCAGCGGCATCGAGATCGGCATCGTCGAGGATGATCTGCGCACCCTTGCCACCCAGTTCGAGCGTGACCCGGGCCATGCGTTCGGCGGCGGCATGCAGGATCGCCCGGCCGGTGCCGGTCGATCCGGTGAAGCTGATTTTGGCGATATCGCGATGCGCTGTAAGTGCCGCGCCAGCGACGGCGCCAGATCCATTGACAATGTTGAGCGCGCCGGCCGGCAGGTCCGCCCGGTCGAGTGCCTGCAGCAGGACATGGGTCTGAAGCGCGCTCATCTCGGACGGCTTGATGACGATCGACGTGCCCGCTGCGATGGCGGTAGCCAGCTTGGCGCAGATGAAGCCGAAATTGCTGTTCCACGGCGTGATCGCCGCCGCAACACCGATCGGGCGCATCTCGACCTTCGCAGCACCGATCCGGCGCTGCCAGGCATAGCTTTCCAGCACGTTGGCCATATCCAGGAAAACCGATCCTGCGCGCCGGGCGCTATAATCGACGAAATAGGCCGGGGCGCCATATTCATGGCCCATCGCGGATGCCATCGCATCACCATGGGCGGCGGCGACATCGGCCAGGCGCTGCAGCATCGCGATGCGCTCGGGCACCGTGCTGTGGGCAAGGATAGGGAAGGCCCGCTTCGCCGAAGCCACGGCCGCATCCACATCCGCCGCGTCGGACAGGCGGACAATGCCGATCTGCTTCTCCGTGGCAGGGTTGAACAGGGCCGCCTGTTCATCGCCCGAAACGGGCTGGAACCGGCCGTCGATATAATTGTCGGTGATCATCTGCATGGCGTGACGCCTCCATCTTGCATCCGCGCTGCATGTGGACCTGCGATGTCGATCTGATAAGAAGGACAATATTGCACAGACTGATGAGGATTTTCGCGCAATGATGCTCAGCGTGGGGGAGATGGAGGCTGTGCTGGCGGTCGCGCGCCATGGTGGCTTTCGCGCAGCGGCGCGCGACCTGGGCCTGTCCTCTTCCGCCCTTAGCCATGCGGTTGCCGCGCTGGAGGAAAGGCTGGCCGTCCGCCTGTTCAACCGGACGACGCGCAGCGTGGCGTTGACCGCTGCGGGCGAACAGTTCGTGGCGGGGGTCGGGCCCGCATTACAGGCGATCGCCCAAACCGTCGATGATCTGGGTGCCGATGCCAGCGAACCGTCCGGTACGCTGCGGATCAACACATCATCGGGTGCGGCGCGGATGATGCTACAACCGATCATCCTCGAATATGCGCGCCGCTATCCGCAGGTCACGACCGAAATCGTGACCGAAGACGCGCTGGTCGACATTACCGCCCAAGGATTTGACGCCGGCGCGCGACTGGTCGACGCTATCCCGCCTGACATGATTGCCGTGCCGATCTTCCCGCAACTGCGAATGATCGTGGTCGGCGCACCGGCCTATCTGGCCGGGCGCCGCGCCCCGATCGTACCGGCCGACCTGCTGGACCATCGCTGCATCGGCATGCGGCTGTCTAGCGGGCGTCTCTACCGCTGGGAGTTCGAGCGCCATGGCGAAGCGACGCTGATCGACGTGGCGGGCAATCTCATTCTGGACGCGACCGATCTCATCCTGGACGCCGCCGTCAATGGGGCGGGGCTAGCCTATGTCGAGGAGCGCGGCGCGCTGCCTCATATCGCGGCCGGGCGGTTGGTCCCGCTGCTCGACGAATGGACGCCACCCTTTGCCGGCCTGTCGCTCTATTTCGCCGGCCGGCGCCATATCCCGCGCAAGTTGCAGGCACTGATCGATCTGATCCGCGAGGGACACCGGCGGAGCAAAGATCTGACGAGCGCGATTCTGAACTAGAGAGACCACAAGAAGCTTTCGCCGCCACAGTGATCGAACAGATGGCTTACGTCTAATGCATTCGTTTCACCATCTTCCTGCCCCTACGGCATGGAAAAAGCGGACGGTCGGCATCTGGGGAGCCGAATTCTGGCTCTGAGCGTCTCATAAGGGTCGCTTACACCTTGGTGTCTTGAAATACGCCCAGATTGCTGCCCACCAAGGAGATCAAGGCCTGAATGATTTCGGACTGCGTGAAGGGCTTCGCGAGGTAAGGTAGATGGAGCACATCCTCAGTGATGCCTGTATAGCCAGTAATTACTAGCACCGGAATGGAGGGATAGGCAGCGTTGAGCCTCTGTGCGAGTGCGGCTCCGTCCATACGTGGCATTTTATAATCGGTAATGACCGCGTCTATCTCAAGTCCTTCTGCCATCATCGCAAGGGCTTCAGCTCCCCCGCTGGCTTCGGCTACACTGTGCCCGAAATCCCTGATCATCTCCGCTGTACCGAGGCGCACCAGGTCTTCATCATCGACAAGCAACACCGACAGCCTGCCGCTGGCCGCGGGGGGTGGGCCGGATGCCGTGGGGACAGCGAGCGGCTGAACATTTTCGGCGACCGGAAGATAGAGGTCCGCGCGCGTACCTTGTCCCACCTCGCTCGAAAGCGTGAAAGCGCCGCCAAGCTGGGCGGCCAGTCCGTGGACCATGGACAGTCCCAGGCCGGTGCCACGACCGATTTCCTTTGTCGAAAAGAACGGCTCTATCGCTTTGGCGAGCGTCTCATCGCTCATCCCGCATCCGGTATCAATTACGGAAATGCGAACATATGATCCCGTCGCCAATTTCGCGCTCCGGTGCACATCCGTCGTGATTTCTTCGGCTTTTATGGTTAACCGCCCTCCGTCCGGCATTGCGTCGCGAGCATTGACGCACAGGTTCAGGATCGCGAGCTCCAGCTGGTTTGGGTCACCAAGTCCAGCCGGCAGGTTGGGCGTCGGGGCCACATCCAGTTCGATCGTAGGTCCGATGGAGCTCGCGACGAGATCGCGCATTCCCGTAAGCAGGACAGCTAGATCAATCGCCTGGGTCTGCAGCGTTTGACGTCTGGCAAAGCCGAGGAGGCGCTGTACGAGTGTCTTCGCCCGATCCGCAGCCAGCAATGCGTTCCCGATCAGCTTTCCCGATCGAGGATCATTGTCGCCATATTTCCGCTGCAGCAGATCCAGCGTTCCGGTGATCGGCGTGAGAAGGTTATTGAAATCGTGCGCTACGCCGCCGGTTAACTGGCCCAGCGTCTCCAGCTTCTGTGCTTCATGCAGTTGAGCGACCGCCGCTGCATGCGCATGCGTCCGTTCCTCAACTCGCCGCTCCAGATCTGTTGCAAGTTGATTAAGCTCCTCCAGACGGGTGCGCGCGTCATATTGCCGCCGCCGTCCTCGCAGCGCGGAATGGGCAAGGCTCACCAGGGTAGTGGGGTGAAAAGGCCGCTCAAGGAATGTGACGTTTCCCAGCAGGTTCAAATGACGCTCCGCGGCGGGATTCCGCTCCAAGCCGCCACCCCGCTGCGTCAACAGTACGAAGGGAAAGTCCGACCATTCAGGCTGATTGGCGATCCATTTAACGAGTGCGCTCGGGTCTGTGTCCCGCAGGGCTTCTTCCGTGATCAACGCAAAGCCGGAGCCGATCGCCAGTTCCTGGACGAGTTCCCCCAAATTTCCGCACGGATGGGCTTGAAGTCCCGCCTCTTGCAGCATCGAACAGGCAACCGCGGCATCTCTGCCCTGCGGTGCAAGGATCAACGCGCGCTCCGAAAGGTGCGTTATCATTCCCTCGACATTTCGAGCAGTTGATCGTCCTCGTCGATCAGCTCAGGCACGCCGCGCAGCACGCCTTGAAAATTGACCAAGGGTGGACCGAAGCTGATGCCAGTGCAGCCGATCCGATATTCCCGGATCGTATCCTCGTGCGCGCTGGTCCGCTTTTTTATCACCGACACGGCGCGGCGAACCCGCCCACGTGCTTCGAAGTAGCGCAGCAAAATGACTGTATCGGCCAGATAGGTCACGTCGACCGGGGCCTTCATGTCTCCGACAAGGCCGTGTTGTGCCACGGTGAGGAAAGTCGATGCGCCGCGACGGTTCAGATATTGGAGCAGCTCGTGCATGTGCAATATCAGCGCCTGTTCGCCCGGCATCGCCGCTTGGTAACCATTCAGGCTGTCGATCACCACGGTGCGGGCGCCGTTTTCCTCGACGCATTGCCGCACCCGTTCGGACAGCTCCCCCGGCGTCAGTTCGGCGGCATCCACCTGTTCGATAATCAACTGCTCACTATCGGATAGGGCCTGTAGATCGATCCCCAGTCCCAAAGCCCGTTCGAACAGCAACCCCAATTCCTCGTCGAACACGAACATGGCGGCCCGTTCGCCCCGGCGTACCGCGCCCATGATGAAGGAAAGTGCGTAGAGCGACTTGCCGGTGCCGGATGGACCAAGGATCAACACGCTTGAGCCGCGCTCGACGCCCCCGCCCAACAAAGCATTTAGCTCCGCGGATTCGGTTTTCAGTACCTCGCGCTCGAAGGGCGTGCGGTGCTCGGCGGAGATCAAACGCGGGAAGACGCGAACTCCTCCCGTACTGATGATGAAATCATGATGGCCGCCCCGATATTTTTGTCCCCGATATTTGACGACGCGCAAGCGTCGACGTTCTGCGCCATATTCAGGTGAAAGCTCTTCAAGGCGCAAAACACCGTGAGCGACGCTGTGCATGGTCCGATCATTCGCTTCGCTAGACAGATCGTCAAGCATCAGCACGGTCGCTTTGCTGCGCGAGAAATAGTGCTTCAGCGCGAGGATTTGTCGACGATACCGCAAGGATGATTGAGCCAGGAGTCGGATCTCGGAAAGGCTGTCGAGCACCACGCGCTGCGGCTTAAGTCGTTCGAAGGCTTCAAAAATGCGCCTGGTGGTTTCGCCAAGTTCCAGGTCGGAGGAATAGAGCAAGCTTTGTTGCTGCTGCTCATCCAACAGGCTCTCGGGGGGAACCAGCTCAAATATATCGACTCCGCCCAGCGACCATCCGTGGGAGTTGGCACCGGCGCGAAATTCGTCTTCTGTTTCGGACAAGGTGATATAAAGTGACCGCTCGCCCGCAGCGGCTCCGGCAAGCAGGAACTGAGTGGCTATCGTCGTCTTGCCAGTGCCTGGGCTCCCTTCCAACAGAAACAGCCGACCTCTGGCAAGACCCCCTGCAGTAATTTCGTCCAGCCCGGCTACGCCGAGATCTGCCTTGTCGCTCTCTTGGGTCACAACCGCTCCATCGACCAATTCAGGTGCTCCAACGCACGAAAGACATCAATGATCCGATTAGGTTGGTACCTGTCTAGCCCCAACGCCGATGTCAGCGGACCGTCTGCTCCTCGTCTGCAAATTTTTGGCGCTGAACGGCCGTAAAGGGTCGAGATAGACGATGTATTGATCCGAGCCATTCACATGCGCGGATTGACCTGCCCATGACATCCCGCGCACATCTCGGTCGCAAATCTAAATCCGGAGAATGTTTTGGACCGCTGGCAAGCCATGAAGATATTCGTCCGCGTGGCGGAAACCGGCGGCTTTGCCGAGGCCGCGCGGCAGTTACATCTGAGCCCGCCGGCAGTTACGCGGGCGATCTCAGCGCTGGAGGACGAGATCGGCGTGCGGTTGCTGACCCGGACGACGCGATCGGTGAAGCTGACCGAGGCGGGCCGTGGCTATCTCGACGATTGCCGCCGCATATTGGCCGACATGGCGGATGCGGACGCAGCGGCTGCAGGCGCCCATGGCAATCCTACCGGCACGCTGATCGTCACCGGATCGGTGATCTTCGGCCAGATGTACGTGCTGCCGATCCTGCTCGACTATCTGGACCGTTTTCCGGCGGTGACCGGGCGCAGCCTGTTCGTCGACCGCCTGGTCAACATCGTCGAGGAGGGCATCGATGTCGCCATCCGGATCGGTCATCTGCCGGATTCGGGCTTGAGCGCCATTCGGGTCGGGACGGTGCGGCGGGTCATCTGTGGCGCGCCGGCCTATTTCGAGCAGCATGTCATGCCCCGGACCCCGGCCGATCTTGTCCATCATCGCATCATCGGCCCGACCGGGGCATGGGCCTCTCCCGAATGGCATTTCGGGCCGGAGGGCCGGAGCAGCGTCACCGTCCACCCCCAACTTTTCTGCAATACCAATGAAGCGGCGATCGCCGCTGCCGAGCAGGGCTGGGGGCTGACCCGCGTGCTATCTTATCAGGTCGAGCCCGCACTGGCGGCCGGGCGGCTGGTCACGATACTGGACGATCATATGGAAAAACCGCTGCCGATCCATGTCATCCACGCCGAAGGGCGGCGGGCGGCCGCCAAGGTGCGCAGCTTCGTCGATCTGGCGGTCGACCGGTTGCGGGCCAATCCGCTGTTCCAGCCAGGCTGATAATTATTCCGGCGAAAGGAATAATGACTTTCAGTTTTCTCGAATTATCAGGAATGAGGACAAGGATTATCTCTGTCTCCAGAAGCTGAAGCCCTTGCTCAGCGACCCCAACAGGGTGGAGGACATGATGAAGAAACTGGTCATTTCGATGCTGCTGGCCACCGTCGGCATCGCTGCTTCGGCCGACGCGGTCGCCGCGCCCGCGAGCAGCGTTGCTACGCAGGCTGCGGCCGCCACGGTCCATTATCGCACCGCGACGATCGATGGCGTGAAGATGTTCTACCGCGAAGCCGGCCCCGCCGATGGCCCGGTGGTTCTGCTGCTCCATGGCTTTCCGACATCGTCGCACATGTTCCGCAACCTGATCCCGCTGCTGGCCGACCGCTATCATGTGATCGCGCCGGACTATCCGGGCTTTGGCCAGAGCGACGCACCCGACCATCGCCAGTTCAGCTATAGCTTCGCCCATTATGCCGATATGGTCGACACGCTGATGGGCAAGATCGGCGCCCAGCGCTACGCCATGTATGTCATGGATTATGGCGCCCCGGTCGGCTACCGCCTCGCCCTCAAACATCCCGAGCGGGTCAGTGGCCTCATTGTCCAGAATGGCAATGCCTATGAGGAAGGACTGGGTGCCTTCTGGGATCCGATCAAGACCTATTGGCAGAGCGGGTCGGCCAAGGATCGCGAAGCGCAGGCCTGGCTCGTCGGCCTCGACGCCACCAGGTTCCAATATACCGATGGCGTGCGCGACCTGTCGCGGATCAGCCCCGACAATTGGGTGCAGGACCAGTCCTTGCTCGACCGGCCGGGCAACAAGGATATCCAGCTCGACCTGTTCTACGATTATCGCACCAATGTGCCGCTCTATCCCGCCTTCCAGAGCTTCTTCCGCGAACGCAAGCCGCCGACGCTGATCCTCTGGGGCAAGAATGACAAGATCTTCCCCGAACCCGGCGCACATCCCTACAAGCGTGACCTGCCCGACGCGGAGATTCATATTCTCGACACCGGCCATTTCGCCCTGGAAGACAAGCTCGATGAAATGGCGCCGCTGATCCGCGACTTCCTCGATCGCAAGGTCGCGGCGCGCTGAACCCCGGCGGGGCCATGGTCATGCATGGCCCCGCAACTGACGGATGTTGGGAGACGGACCATGTCCTACGGTTTTCTGGATATCGCGACGACGCCGAGCGTGCGCGCTGCGCAGGCGGAGATGGGCGCGGACGCCCATTGGGCGGCGTTCAGCGGCAATCGCGCCTTTGACCGCTTCACCGACAATGAAGCCCATTTCCTGGCGGCGCGTGACAGTTTCTACATGGCCACCGTGTCTGAGGATGGCTGGCCCTATGTCCAGCATCGCGGCGGTCCGGCCGGCTTGCTCAAGCTGGTCGACGATCGGACGCTGGCCTTTGCCGATTATCGCGGCAACCGCCAATATATCAGCACCGGTAACCTGGCCGCGAACGACAGGGCCTGCCTGATCCTGATGGATTATCCCCGGCGCGCCCGACTGAAAATCTATGTCCATGTCGAGAAGCTGGCGATGGATGCCGATCCGGCGCTCACCGATCTTGTCATAGACAAGGATTACAAGGCGCGGGCCGAGCGCATCTTTCGGCTGCGGCTGGAAGCGTTCGACTGGAACTGCCCGCAGCATATCACCCCGCGCTTCACCGAGCGCGAGATCGAACAGGCGGTCCGGCCGCTGCATGAACGGCTGGCGCAGCTGGAAGCCGAGAACAGGGCACTACAGGATCGCCTTGCCAAATTGGGAGATGCATGATGGGAAATCTGAGACCGCCCTTGCCGCCCTTCACCCTGGACAGTGCGACCGAAAAGGTACGTCTGGCCGAGGATGGCTGGAACAGCCGCGATCCGGCCAGGTCGCCATGGCCTATACGCCGCTCAGCCAGTGGCGGAACCGGGCCGAATTCATCGGCGATCTGCGATCATCGCTTTCCTCACGCGCAAATGGCAGCGGGAGCTGGATTATCGGCTGATCAAAGAATTATGGGCCTTTCGCGACAACCGCATCGCGGTGCGCTTCGCCTATGAATGGCATGACGACAGTGGCAACTGGTTCCGCTCCTATGGCAACGAGAATTGGGAGTTTGACGAGAGCGGCCTGATGCAGCGGCGGCTCGCCTGCATCAACGATACGCCGATCAGCGCCGCGGAGCGTAAGTTACACTGGACGCAAGGGCGCCGTCCCGACGATCATCCGGGATTGAGTCATCTCGGGCTGTAAAGCGCGATCAGCGATGAAGCTCGCCACCCGAAAGCGGACCGACCGGACTTCGAGGTGAAGAATCGGCCTCTCAATGACAACAAAGGGTCGAAAGAGCGAGGTATCGCTGACGCATCATGTCAAAGAGTGGCCCGGGGAGGCCTGGCGAGCCCATCGACGAGGATCAGCGGCATCGCGCCGCAGAGATTCTCGACTTCCTCAAGCAGATCGACGCGCAGGTGCCGCCCGATCTCGACGTCCACATCATCATGGACAATTACGCGACACACAAAACCGCGCTGGTCAGAGCATGGCTCGCCCGCCGACCCCACTACCATGTACATTTCATACCGACTTCGGCTTCCTGGATCAACCAAGTCGAGCGCTGGTTTGCAGAACTTACTCGCAAGCAATTGCGGCGCGGCGTTCATACCTCCACCGGTGAACTGGAGCGGGACATCCGCACTTTTATCGAACACCACAACGAGAACCCAAAACCGTATCGATGGACCAAGTCAGCGGACGAAATCCTCGCCTCGGTCAAGCGCTTCTGCCAGACCGCAGAACGCACTTTATGTGGCGAACTTTAGATTCAGATGAATAGCATGACTACTGACCATCCTCGCATCCGAGATGATCCTCGCCGGAAGGCTCGCACCCGTCACAAAGACCCCAGTGCTGTGGTGCGCCAATGCCACACTGAATTACCGAATTGCAACAGGTGAGAAACTTTCTTGCGAGCGCGCGATTAAGCGATCAGGGCGCCGTTGCGCCCGCATTCGGTCACGGGTGGTGGAAGATGTCGTTCAAGGCAGCTTCCCAAACATGATTGCGATCCGGCTCCTTTTAGAATGCCGGAAGCTCAGGAGGAATATCATAATGCATACTGTCCGTTCATCCGCGTCCAGGCTGCTTCTCGCTAGCGCAGCCCCCTTCGCCCTGCTCGCCGGCAGCGCGATGGCCCAGACTGCCCCTGCCACGCAGGACGCGCCCGAAGTGGCTGCCGATGACAGTCAGGCCGACATCGTCGTCGTCGGCACCGCAGGCGGCGGCACCCGCCGACAGGACGCGGCCTTCGCGGTCACCAGCCTGTCCAGTGACGCCATCGCTCGCGCCGCGCCCAACAGCACGGCCGACCTGCTGCGCACCATTCCGGGCGTCAGCGCCGAAAGCTCCGGCGGCCAGAACGGCGCTAACATTTTCGTGCGCGGCTATCCGTCGGGCGGCGATGCGCAGTTCGTGACCTTCCAATTGGGCGGCGTGCCTTTCTTCCCGCCTTCGACCCTGTCCTTCCTCGAAAATTCGCAGCTGATCCGCCTCGACGAAACGGTCGATCGTGTGGAGGCCGTGCGCGGCGGCACCGGTTCGCTCTTTTCGAACGGTCAGCCGGGCCTGACCGTCAATGTGCAACAGCGCGAAGGCGGCCAGACGCTCAAGGGCTTCGCCAAATTGTCCTACACCGATTATGATGAAATCCGCGCCGATGCCTGGATTTCCGGTCCGATCAGCGAAGACACGACCTTCATGGTCGGCGGCTATTACGCGCAGGGCAACGGCATCCGTGATCCGCAGTTCCGCGCCGAAAAGGGTGGCCAGATCACCGCGAACATCCGCCATGATTTCGGCGGCCGCGGTTCGCTGCTGATCTACGGTCGTTATCTTAACGATCATGGCCAGTGGCTGCTGCCTATCCCCGTCAATCAGGACGGCAGTAAGATCAGCCAGTTCGCCAATTTCGACCATGGCACCGGCGCACTGGCCGGTCGCGATACGCGCGTCACCACCAACAATGCCGGTCGCACGGTCGATCTGGCCGATGGTCGCGGCGCGAAGCTGGGCAATTTGGGCCTGAGCTTCGACTATGAACTGGTCGACGGCCTGAGCATCCGCGAACGCACCAGCTATATGTGGGGAACGGCCAACACCATCGGCCTGGTTCCCACCGACGCACCGATGAGTGCGGCGTCCATGGCGACGACGCTGGGCGGCGCGGGTTCGACCGTGGGCAGCCTGACCTACGCATCGGGCGGCGGCTCGGCAGCGGCCGGCACGCAGGTCATGCGCGCTGGCATCTGGGACGTGCGCAAGCGGATCGACGCTTTCGTCAACGACATGGCGCTGGAGTTCAAGGCCGGCGGCAACAAGCTGACCGGCGGCTTCTACCTTGCCAACTATACCACCCGCGACAATTGGGCGCTGGGCAATGACGTATTACTGACGGCCGAACCCAATGCCCGTCGCCTAAACCTGACGCTGGGCGATGGCCGGGTCGCGACCCGCGACGGCTTCACCTCCGGCGCCAGCTTCCTGGTGAACGGCCGTTATGAAGGGCGCGACATCGCCTTCTACGCGGTGGACGAACTCCAGATCACCGACCAGCTACGTGTCGATGGCGGCGTGCGCTGGCAACGTCACGAAGCCGTGGGCGATGTCGCCACATCCGGCGCGGCCTTCGATCAGGATGGCAGCGCCGCCACCCTTTACGACCGGACCGTGCAGCTGGGCGGTGCAGGCCGTATCGACTATGGCGCGTCGCGCTGGTCGTGGACGGCGGGCGCCAATTACGACTTCACCAGCCAGATCGGCGTCTTTGCCCGGTACAGCCGTGGCAACAGCTTCCCGCAGTTCGACAATCTGCGCGAAGGGCTGACCATCATATCTAAGGTCGACACCTATGAAGGCGGGCTGAAGGTTTCGACCCCGATGCTGAACCTCTATGCGACGTTGTTCCACAACAAGTTCGACGGTCTGGCAACGACGCAGATCATCAACGGCGTGCCCAATGAATCTGTCGGCGGTGCCAAGGCGACCGGCGTCGAGCTGGAAGGCGTGATCCGTCCGTTCGCGGGTTTCAGCATCGCGGCGGCGGGCACCTATCTGGATGGCACCTATCGCGGCTTCTTCAGCGGTAACGGCACCATCGACAACACCGGTAACCGCGTGCAGCGTCAGCCCAAGTGGATGTGGCGCGTGACGCCCAGCTACGAGCTGACCGTGGGCGATTTCCGTCCGTCCATCTTCGCCACGCTGCAATATACGGGCGACCGCTTCTCCGACCCGGAGAACGCACAGCTGCTGCCCAATTACTATCAGCTGGACGCGGGCGTGTCGGTGGACGTCAACCAGCGGCTGAAGCTGGCGGTGACGGGCAACAACCTTACCGACGAGCTGGGCCTGACCGAAGGCAATCCGCGCATCATCGGATCGCAGGGTGCGGGCACGATCCTGGCCCGTCCGATCCTGGGCCGGTCGTTCCGCTTCAGCGCAGCGTACAGCTTCTAATTATGTGAGCAAAAGAAAGGGGCCGGGCGATCCAATCGCCCGGCCCCTTTTTGTTTATTCCGCCTTTTCCAGTTCGGCCGTAATGTCGGGGTATCGTTCCAGCAGCGCGCTGGTCACGCCATTGGTCCATCCGAACCCGTCCTGAAGCGGATATTCGCCGCCACCACCGGGCTTGCGTTCTTCCACATCATATTTTTCCAACATCTTGCCGGTTTCGGCATAGGCCGCCGCGACCGTGCCGATCCAGCGCCCGGCAATGTCGCGCGCCAGCGCCGCCTGTCCGTTGCGCGCCAGCCCGTCGATCGCCACCCATTGCAGCGGCGCCCAGCCATTGGGCGTATCCCATTGCTGGCCGGTCTGGTTGGGCGTGGTGCGCAGGCCGCCACTGCCCAGCAGTTTGGCGCGGACGGTGGTCGCCACGGCGCTGGCCTGCGCGGGCGAGGCCGCGCCGACGAACAGCGGATAGAGAGTCGCGGCGGAGAGGATGGCGGTCGGCTTCTTCGCCTTGCTGTCCCAGTCGGCATAGCGGCCCTCCTTGCCGACCCACAAATAGCGGTCGATCGCCGCCTTGCGCTTGCGCGCCAGCCCTGCAAATTCGGTGGCGCAGGCGCTGTCGCCTGCCTTGCGGCAACGCACCTCGATCCCCTGTTCCATTGCCAGCATCAGGCTGTTGAGGTCCACCGGCACGATGTCGGTCGTGTGGATCGTCGCGATCGTCCGCCCGTCACCGAACCAGCGCGAGGTGAAGTCCCAGCCGCTTTCCGCGCCTGCACGCAGATGGCGATAGGTGATCGCCTTGTCGCCCTTTGTCTCCGACGCGGTCGCCACATCCTCAGCGTAGGATTCGTCGCGGGGCGTATCCTTGTCGTCCCAATAGCGGTTGATCAGGGTGCCGTCGGGCATCCGCACGACCCGTTCGCACGCGCCGCTTGGCTGCACGCAGGACGCGCCCTTCATCCAATAAGCATGTTCGGCCCGTAGCGCCGCCAATTGACGGGTGGCGGTGTCGGCGCTGTCGTCCTTCGACAAATTCAGCATCAGCGCGTAGAAGGGCGGCTGCGACCGGCTGAGATAATAGCTGCGCATCCCGTTAGGGATGTGGCCGTAAATCTCGATGGTGGAGGTGAAATCCACCAACATGCTTTCGATCAGCGGCTGTTGACCATCGACTGCCAGGCCCAGCATGGTGAAATAGCTGTCCCAATAATAGATTTCGCGAAACCGTCCGCCCGGCACGACGAAGGGCGCGGGTAGCGGCAATGCGGAACTGCCCGCCTGCCGCTCGACCGGCTGGCGGACCAAGGTGGGCCACAAGGTCCGCACATGGGCGCGCAGGCTGGATGCGCCATGATCGTTGACGCCCGGCACCCGGAAGTGGCGTAGCACGAAAGCCTTGAGCGCATCCTTGCCCTGGGGCGACTGCTGGCGATAGGCCGCCATGATCACGGCAGGGTCCGATCGCGGCATGGCGTCGACGAAGGTCTTGCCGTCGGGGAACAGCTTTTCAAGCTGAACGCGTTGGAACAGATCGCCGTACAGTTCGGCAGGGGAGGATTGCGCCCAGCCCGTATTTCCCAACGCAAGGAAGGAAACGAGGCCAGCAGCAACGAAGGATCGCCATGTTTTCATGCCCCTCTTTCGGTCGCCCAGCCAGCCTTTGCAACGGCAAAATCGGATGCTCGGCCGGTACTACGGCGCAGCACCGCAGCGTCGCCATGGGCAGGTGCGCGCGATCCGATGGATCAGTGGTGGCGCCGGTCTGCGTCGAACCATCTCGTCGAGCGCTTGTTCAGCAAGCTCAAGAACTGGCGGAGGATCGCCACCCGCTACGACAAAACCAAGGAATGCTACCTCGGCTGTTCCCCGTCAGCACCAATGGCACAGATTTGAGGTTGTGATTTAAGGAGGGTTGGGTCTTCGTCGTAGTGACGAAGGAACGAAGATGAAGACCCAACCCTCCTTGAAAAAATCCGCTCCCAAGAAAGCCCCTGCTGAGCGGGTGGTGAAGGACATCCGCCGAGCAACCCGGCGCCATTTCTCGGCCGAGGACAAGATTCGGATCGTTCTCGATGGGCTACGCGGTGAGGACAGCATCGCCGAGCTGTGCCGCAAGGAAGGCATTGCCCAGAGCCTGTATTACACCTGGTCCAAGGAGTTCATGGAAGCCGGCAAGCGCCGCCTGGCCGGTGATACTGCCCGTGCTGCAACCACCGGCGAGGTGCAGGATCAGGTCGTTGAGATGGCGCTGGAGCAATCCGAACTCAGCCCACGCGAACTGGCCGTTCGATTTACCGATGAACGCCAATACTTTGTGTCTGAGGCGACGGTTTACCGCCTGCTGAAAGCACACGACCTGATCACCAGCCCGGCATACGTCGTGGTGAAAGCGGCCGATGCGTTCCACACCAAGACCACCCGGCCAAACGAGATGTGGCAGACCGACTTCACCTACTTCAAGATCATCGGGTGGGGCTGGATGTATCTGTCGACCGTCCTCGACGACTTCTCGCGCTACATCATCGCCTGGAAGTTGTGCACCAACATGCGGGCCGAGGATGTGACCGACACGCTGGATTTAGCCCTTGCCGCCTCAGGCTGCGACAGCGCCACGGTGCTGCACAAGCCCCGGCTGCTCAGCGACAACGGCCCCAGCTATGTCGCCGGCGAACTGGCGGAATACATCGAGGCCAACAAGATGAGCCACGTGCGCGGTGCCCCGATGCACCCGCAGACCCAAGGCAAGATCGAGCGCTGGCATCAGACCCTGAAGAACCGCATCCTGCTGGAAAACTACTTCTTGCCCGGTGACCTCGAGGCTCAGATCGAGGCCTTCATCGAGCGCTACAATCACCAGCGCTACCACGAGAGCCTGAACAACGTGACACCCGCCGATGCCTACTTCGGCAGGGCGCCGGCCATCATCAAACAGCGTGAAAGGATCAAACGACAGACCATCGAGCATCGGCGCTTGCAACACCGCAAGCTGGCCGCCTAACATCAACCCCCAGACGAGGCCCGCACTCCGCTAATCTACGCCGCGAGTTGTGCCGAATGTTCTGACGACGGACACGCGCAACTCGGACTTGGCGACCTTCTCGAGCGTCGACCGCGGCAGGGTCTCGACGATCCTGATGAGCTTCGGCTGTTTGAAGCGCGCCAGTTTCGCCGAGCACACCTCGACGATCCGCTCCGCCAGATCCGCGCCACCCTCAGCGGTCGGGATTACGAACGCGGCGGGCACTTCATCAAGCATCGGATCGGGCATCGCGACGACCGCAACTTCGGCAACGCCCGGGACCGTTGCGATCACTTGCTCGATTTCCGATGCCGCGACATTCTCGCCGCCGACCTTGAGCATGTCCTTCGACCGATCGGCGAAATAGAGGAAGCCATCCCCGCCGAGCAGGACGCGGTCGCCCGTGATGAACAGGCCGTCGGGGCGGAACGCCGCCTGCGTCGCCTCGGGATCGCCGGCATATTCGAGGAACAGGGATACGCCGCGCTCGCCTCCGATGTAGAGATTTCCGACTTCGCCGGCGCGAACAGGCTTGTCCTCGTCGTCGAGCACATACACGTCATATCCGGGCGCCGGCCGACCGAGTGACATCGGCGCGTTGCGACGATGCACGGGGCCGACGATTCCGTGCGCAATGGTCTCGGTCATGCCCCACCATCCAATCGTCCTGACCCGGAAATGGTGGTCGGTCGGCGGCTCGCAGACCGCATTGCCCCACAGTCGATAGCTGTGCTGCTCGGGCACCGGCTGGTCCATCAGTGCTTTGAGGCAGAAGGGGACGAGCGAAGTCCAGGTCGCGCGATGCTTGACTGAAACGGGCCAGAAGCGCGAGGCGGAAAAGCGCGGCATCAGCACGATTGTGGCCCCCACCCACAGCGACGCCAGCACCGAATAGACCTGCGCATTGGTGTGAAACAGCGGGAGGAAGACGAGGTGCACGTCCTCGGCGCGCAGATCTTCGTGCCGCGCGCACGCCATCGCGCCCCAGAGCGCATTGGCATGGGTCCAGAGCACTGCCTTGGGGCGCGCCGTCGTCCCGGACGTGTACTGGATCCCGAACGGCGCCCAGGGGTCCATTGGCCGCTCAGGCAGAGCTTCGGGGGAGGCATCGAAAATACCGAATGCTGAAAAGCCCTGTTTGGGCACTGCTGCGGGTTCGCCATTGTCGGTCTCGGTGACCACGCGCCACGCTACATTGGGCGTGGCAGCGAGCACGATATCGGCAAAACAGGGCTGGGTGATCGCCGCCACTGCACCGCTATGCTGCGCGAAATAGGCGAGTTCGTCCTCGGTCGATCGGGCGTTGGTAGTAACGGGAACCACGCCGGCATAGGCGCAGCCGAGCCATGCGATCAGGCCCTCGGGGCAATTGTCGAGATGGATCAGGATACGATCACCGGCCTTCACGCCACGCGCCACGATACCCGCAGCGAAACGGCGCACGCGCTCGAAAAACGCGGAATAAGTCCATTGCCGACCCTCACCTGCAAAGGGTTCCCAGATAAGGAAGGGGTGCTCGCCCCGGTCATCGGCGGCAGAATCGAGCAGGCTTCGGATATCCATCCCTTCGAATGCGCTTATCGACTTCGGCATCTCACACGCTCTCCAGAATCGTTTCTGTCCTTGGCGCCTCGACCGGGCACCTGTTCCTCTACCCTACGTCACCGACCGCATCGAACGAGGGGCGATCGAGCGGCCTGGGCACCGCAATGCCAGCGACGGGCGTTGCGACGAAAAGAGCGCTTCTCGCGTGGCGCCGCTTGACCTCTCTAATTGACTATGCGTCCAATAACTCTTATCGAACAGTCACGTCAAGCACGGCGCATCTCAATCGCTGGGAGTGGAGAGCAATGAGCCTGATTCGGATCGAGGACATCGCGCATGTGCGTTTCGCGGCGCCCGATCTTTCTGAAATGCGCGCCTTCCTCGACGATTTCGGCCTCGCCAGTGCCAAATTCGACGGGCGGCTTTATGCCCGCGGCACCGACGGACGTCCCTTCGTCCATGTCACCGAGAAGGGAAAACCTGCATTCCTTGGACTCGGGCTGCGGGCCCGCGACACGTCCGACCTCGATGTGCTCGCTGCTGCGGAAGGCGCTAGGATAGAGGATCTTGATGCCCCAGGCGGCGGCAAGGTCGTCCGGCTGCGCGATCCGGACGGCTTCCTCGTCGAAGTCGTTGCCGGGCAGGCGCGCCTGGACATCCCATCGCCGTTTCCCGAACAGCCGCGGAACTCGGCGACGCGACAGGAGCGATTCAGAAAGCTGGTCCGCCTCACCGCGAGTCCCGCGCATGTTCATAGGATCGGCCACTGCGTCCTCAATGTTTCCGACTTCCGCACCTCGGAAGCCTGGTACAAGGCGAGGTTCGGATTTTTGACCTCGGATGAAATCGAGGCGGCGCCCAATGTCGCGCTCGGCGCGTTCATGCGTTGCGACCTCGGCGACCGTCCGGCCGATCACCACACGCTGTTCCTCGCCCAGCTGCCTCAGAAGGCGGGTTTCCTCCACGCCGCCTTCGAGGTCGCCAATTTTGACGACCTGATGCTTGGTCACCAGCATCTCAAGGCGAAGAAGCGCACCGCTGCCTGGGGCGTCGGGCGCCACATCATGGGCAGCCAGATCTTCGACTATTGGCTGGATCCCTGGGGCCATGAGCTTGAGCACTGGACCGATGGCGATCTTCTGACCGCCGACCTTCCGCCCAACAAGATGACGATGCAGGACCTGCTGGCCGTCCAGTGGGGCGCCCCCAACCCGATGTTCCAAGGCAAGATCGCGCCCAGCCCCGGCCTGATCGCCTTTGTGACCGCCCTCAATCTGCGCATCCGCCGGCTGTTCCGGCGCAACTCGAAGGTACAATCCGCATGAAACTTGCCACCTATCTTGCCAACGGCGTCGCCCGGACCGGGATCGTGATCGGTGAATCGCTCGTCGACACCGGCATTGACGGCACGATGATCGACCTGATCGCGCGCTGGGACGAGGTGAAACCCGCCCTTGATGAAAAGGCAGCGTCCGGCGGCGGTGTGCCGCTCGCGTCGGTGAAGCTTTGCGCGCCAGTGCTGCGTCCGGGCAAGATCTTTGCGATCGGTCTGAACTATGCCGACCATATCGAGGAATCGAAAATGGGCACGCCCGAGCGGCAGGTCTGGTTCACCAAGGCGCAGACATCGGTCAACGGCCCGTTCGATCCGATCCTGATCGCCAAGGGCACCGCTACGGCCGACTATGAGGTCGAGATGGTCGCGGTGATCGGCAAGACCGGCAAGCATATCCCTGCCGACCGGGCGCATGAGCATGTTTTTGGCTATTGCGTCGGGAACGATGTGACCGAGCGCCTGTGGCAGCACTCCACGCCGCAATGGTCGCTGGGCAAGAGCTTCGACACCCATGCGCCGATGGGTCCCTGGCTGACGACGGCCGATGAGATCGCCGATCCCCATGCGCTCGCCATCAAGTGCTGGGTGAATGACGAGTTGCGGCAGTCGTCAAACACCAGGCAGCTTGTCTTCAACCTGTGGCAGCAGATCGAGCACTTAAGCGTCGGGATGACGCTCGAGCCGGGCGACGTCATCTTCACGGGCACGCCCGGCGGCATCGGCGCGGCGATGGATCCGCGGCGCTTCCTTGCGCCAGGCGACGTGGTGCGCTGCGAGGTCGAGCAACTCGGCACGATTACCGGCACAATGGCCGCGGAGGATTGAGGCGATGGGCGGCGCATTGAAGTGCGACATTGTCATCGTCGGCGGTGGACCAGTGGGTGTTACCCTGGCCGTGCTGCTGGCGCAGCGCGGCGTGTCGGTGATCGTTGCCGAGAGGAACGCGGAAATTCATCCGCTGCCCCGTGCCGCGCACATTGACCATGAAGGCATGCGGGTCCTGCAAGAGGTTGGTGTCGCGCAGCAGGCCATGCGCACCAGCCGCCGCGGCGAGCGCTATGATTTCATCAATGCGAAGGGCGAGGTGCTGCTGAGCTTCGCGAGCGGTGAGCGCATTTCGCCGGGCGGCTGGCCAACCGGCAACATGATCCACCAGCCCTCGATCGAGATGCATCTGCGCGAAGCATTGGTGAAGCTCGATCCGAATGCGCTCCGCGCGCGATGGGAAGCGACCAGCTTTCGCGATACCGAAGCCGGGGTGGTGGTGGACTGCGCGACGCCCGATGGCATCCGCGAGGTTCATGCGCGCTATCTGGTCGGCGCCGATGGCGCGCGCAGCACTGTCCGCAAGGCCTATGAAATTGAGTTCGATGATCTTGGCTTTGAGGAGCAATGGCTGGTGGTGGACGCGATCGTCCATGACTTTGACCGGCTGCCCAAATTCATCATGCAGGTTTGCGACCCCGCCCGCCCGACGACCTGTTCGCTGATGGGCGAAGGCCGCCATCGGTGGGAGTTCATGATCAAGCCCGGCGAGACGGCAGAGGAAATGTCGAAGGATAAGTCGATCGCCCGTCTGCTCGAACCGTGGAACGTGGACGGCGCCGTCTCGCTCGAACGCACGGCGGTCTACACTTTCCGCGCCCGCGTCGCGCGCGCGTGGCGCAAGGGACCCGTCCTGCTCATCGGCGATGCCGCGCATCAGACGCCGCCATTTGCCGGTCAGGGACTGTGCTCGGGGTTGCGGGACGGCGCGAACCTTGCCTGGAAACTCGCCGCGATCGTGCGTGACGGCGCGCCCGACTGGTTGCTCGACAGCTACCAGCCCGAGCGCGAGCCCAATGTGCGGGCGACGATTGACATGGCGATCATGATGGGCCGCACCGTCTGCACCACCGATCCCGTGGCCGCTGCCGAACGCGACCGCCAGATGCTCGCTGCACGCGCGGCCGGCCAGTCGCCCGACGGCACATTCAACTATCCACCGATCGAGCGCGGCCTCGTTATCGAAGGCGCCTCCGGCGCTGGGCAATATTTCGCACAGCCCTGCGCGGGTGAGGATTGCGAGCTGAAGCTGGACGATGTGCTCGGTTCCGGCGCATGGCTGATCGCGCGAACGCCGGTCGCGCCGGTCGACGCGCTGGTCACGGTATCGCTCGACGATCCACAGATCGCGCCGTTCCGCGATACGCTCGAGCGCGTCTTGGTCGCACACGCAGCAGAGGCGGTGCTAGTCCGACCGGATCGCTATATTTTCGGCACCGGCAGTGCCGCCGCGCTCGCCGCTGCCTGGTTGGCGCTGATGGCTCCTCAGGCCTTGGTCGCCGCCTGACAGGAAGCGGGCCCGGAGGCGAGTTTGCGCCCGGGCCCGAGATGCCGGATGCCGACATGGGGCAGGTGATGGCCTGCCCCATGTCCATCACATCTTGACGGAAAGCTGCAGCGCGATTGTGCGGCTTCGCTCCGACATCACCGATTGTGTCGCGATGATTGGGGTCGGGAAAGCAAAGGCGACGCCCTTTTTGTTGCTCAGATTGCGCCCGATCAGCCGCACTTCCCAGCGCTCGTTGCTGTCTGCGGCGGCAAGGCTGAGGTTCAAGCTCGTGAACGGATTGCCGATTACGGCCGCGTCCGGTTCCTGCTGATAGGTGCGGCTCGAGCGGTAGTCGATCGAGCCATCGGCGAGGACATCGACTTCCCTGGACGCTGGCAGACGGAGCGAAAAGCCGCCCGAACCGCTCCATTTAGGCGCGAGCGGGATCCGGGCGTCGGTGCGGCGGTCGCGCGCGTCGGCATAGGTATTGTTGACGTACAGCCTGAGTGGTTCCACCGGCCGCCAGCTCGCTTCAAGTTCGACGCCGGTGCTGCGCAAGTCGGTATTGAAGATGTTGAAGCTTGTGCCGTTGAAGGTGACAACCTGGAAGTCTTCCACCCTGGTGTCGAAAACGGACAGGTTGAGCAACCAGCGACGCCCCGCGTCCTGCGCTTTGATGCCACCCTCGAGCGTCCGCGCCGTCTCGCGGTCGTATTCGGACTGATCGAGAAACGTCGTCGACGAGGCAAAACCGCCGGTCTTGGTGCCCTTGCCGTACGAGACATAGGTCGTGATGTCGGGGCTCAGATCATATTGGATGCCAACCGAATAATCGACCGGATCGTCGGGCCGCGACAACCGAAACGGCGCATAGGGCGGAAAGATCACCAGACTGTAGAGCCCCGGCACCAGCACCTCACGCCCCAGATCGACGGACTTCTTTTCATGCGTGTAGCGAAGCCCGCCGATCAGACGCAGTGCGTCGGTCGCATGCACTGTCATCTGACCAAATGCCGAGAAGGTGTTGGTTTTCTGCTCGAAGTCGTTGCGCAAGCTGCCCGCGACATTGACCCCGGGCGCGGGGCCGAAAGGATAGTTGGCGGTCAGGGTCGACGTGCTGTCCAGCGTGTTGTTGAGATAGAGCGCGCCGACGACGTAATCGATCGTGCCGCCGGTCGGCGAGACGTAGCGCAGCTCCTGCGAGAATTGCTTCGAGGTCTCGTCCACGCCACGGATCGCCCAGGCGCCAGGCAGGAAGTCGACGTCGGACTGGTTGTCATCGGTGTAGCGCGAATAGCCCGTGACCGAGGTGAGCGTGCCGCCGCCGAGATCGAGATTGACCGTCCCCGAGAAGCGATCGACCTTGATCCGCTCGAATTGCTCGGTGCCCGGATCCATCAGGCTGGTGGCGTTGACAAAGTCGAGGCGGTCGTCGAGCGAACCGGGCGCGCCCGCAAGCGCGGCGAGCAGCTCTGCCGCCGGGTTGAGCGTCGCGAATTCGACCAGGTTGCCTCGTTGCTTCGCTTCATCGTGCTGCGCGACCAGCGTGACATCGACGCCCGCCCAAGGCGCCCACGTCATGACCGCGCGAACCGCATCGTCCCGATTGCGCGGCGCCTTCCTGCCTGCCACCGTGTCGCGAACCCAGCCATTATCGTCGATCCGCTGCCCGGAGACGCGCAAAGCGAGGCCATCTGCAAGCGGCAGATCGACGCCGCCGGCAAGCTGGGTCGAACCGAATTCGAATTCGTACGAGCCCCGCAGGTCGGCCGCGAGCGTGTCGCCGGGCTTGCGCGTGAGCACGTTGATCGCGCCGAGGCTCGTATTCTTGCCGAGCAGCGCGGCCTGCGTGCCCTTGATGACCTCGATGCGCTCCACGTCGAATACTGATGCTGCGAACTCGCGCGAGCGCGGTGCGTAGATGCCGTCCACGAACAGGCTGACCGAGCTGTCGAACGAGGGGGCACCTGGCGCCGAGCCCAGTCCGCGCACCGTGACGCCGACCTCGGCGCCGGACGGTCCCTTGGCAAGATTGAGCCCTGGGGCGACCGATTCGAGTTGGAGCAGCGATCCGGCGCCCGTAGCGGCGAGCGTCTTGTCGCTCACGACATCGATGGCGATCGGGATTTGCTGCACCGACTCGCCGCGCTTGCGCGCCGTGACGATGATGTCCTCCGAGTCCATTTGGTGTTCCTCGGGCGCCGTCACGTCGCCCCCTCCGGCGACCTGTGCATGCGCGGGGGTCAGCAAACATGTGCTGGCGAAAAAACCTACAGCTATAGCGTATCTTACCTCCACAAGCGTCTCCCTCCTCTTGCAACCTTGGGCCGCACTTTGGCCCATCGGCACGGCGTTACCGTCAAACGGCTCGCTTTTTATTTGCCAATTAGTCTAATAAATATCCGAATGAGCCCGCTCAGGCAAGCGTGCAGCACAGATTGCCGACTCTTGATGGACAGCTATGCTATGAACGCTCGGCTGAGCCGCGCCGGAGAGGGCGTCGGCTGGCGAAACCTGGGGGCGGAGGACGAACCATTCAAAGCGTGACCATCAAGGACAAACGCTGGATCAAGACGCGCGAACGCCTTGTGCGGGCCGGCTTCGAACTGCTCGGGCAGCAGGGAGCTGGTCCTTTCGGCGTCGACGAGATCACAAACCTCGCCGGCATCTCCAAACAAACGTTCTACAATCACTTCATGGATCGCGAGGCGTTTCTTGCCGAATTGCGCATTGAATCACGCCGGATTTTCGAAAAGGTCGTGGCGCGCACCAATGCAGGCGTAGAAAGCCCTGTCGACCGACTTGCCCAGGGCGTTGCGATTCATGCGCGGATGGCGATCGTCGATCCGCTGCATGCGCGCTTTTTTGCGCAGTTCCATGTGATCAGCTTTGAAGAAGAGGAACCGCTCAACGCCGATCTCATCGCAGATCTCGAGGAAGGCCGGGAAGGGGGGCTGTTCCGGTTCACCACGATCGAGGCCGCGATCAGTCTCACCGGCGCGGTCACACAGGCGCTTGTCGCGCGGCTGCTCGAGCTGGAGCAGGAAGCGATGGTGGTACCGGTGACACAGGAGATGCTGACCATGCTTCTCGCCGGACTTGGCCTGCCGTATGACATGGCTGAGCAAAAGGCGGTGCGGATGACGAATGTCATCTTCATGCTGAAGGCCGATCAACTGGCTGCGTAGCGGCGGCGCTTGGCGCTGGGCTGAGCGAATGGCGCCGACTGTCAGTGCAGGCCTTTTGGGTGCGCCCCCCTGAATGCGCAATGACGGCGGGTCGCGAAGAGCGCGGTCGCGATTTTTCGCATCCTCTTGGGATGTGCGTATTCTTTGGGCGGTTCGATATCTCCCAATTTGCTAAAATCGCCGGCTTGCAGCCAGCGGCGCCGCCAACCAGCCGGCAAGGGTGATCAGCAGGACGATTTCGAGCACGATCGCGCTCAGCGCATCGCCGGTAGCGGCCTGCAGGACGGAAAAAAGGCCCGACATCATTGTCACGATGATTGAGGTCAGCAGCAATACGCGCATCGTCAACTTACTCTGAATCTGGGCATCGCCGGAGGTGCGGCGATCCCCGAACTGCCGAAGCGGATGTCGGAAGCGATGGGCGATGCCACGAGGATGTCCGACCTCCGCCGAACGGGATGCCCCGCTCATGACCACGGCAGCCTGCGATCTGCAGGTTTTTCGTAGATTTTCAGAAAGGCGTCCGCAGCGCTTGTCGCTGCCCCTTCTATCTGCGCGGCAGCGGGCTCTGCCAGATCGCCCAGCAATCGACGCTCGAACATGTCGCATTCGCTGAGCGCTTTCCACTGGATGGCCGCCATCCACGGGTCGGCGCGAAGAAGCTTTCCATCATCCATCAACCGCTCGAATCGATCGGCAAGCCGCTGCCAGGCCGGTCGTAAAAGCGTTCGATAGAAGTCCTGGCCGATCGTCGAGCGGGTTGATTGCGCAGCGCCGAGGCGGAGGTGGGATACGTGCGAGCCGCTCATCCTTCGGGTCAGATAGGCAATGCCGAGCCCTATCAGACCATCCCGGAGGTTTTCACTCTCGAGCAACTCGTCGCCAAGCCGGTCGACCCAATCGGTCAGATCGAAATCGAGCACCGCCCGAAGCAGTTCCTTTTTGCAGCGGAAATAGCCGTAGAGCGTGCCCATCGATCCGCCCGTTCGTTGCACAATCGTCGTCATGGAGGTCCCGTCGAACCCCCGCTCCTCAAACAGCTCGGCCGCGGCCGTGACAAATTGCTGCCGTTTTTCATCGGCCCTGGACATCTGCAGCGATCCTTTTAGCGCAGCGAGCTGGCGGCCGGCGGGCGGCCCGACTCATTGCCAGGCACGTTGCTGACCGATTTTTTTGTGGGCAGCGATTTGGTCATCTCGCGCAGCAGCGCGGTCAGTTTCTTCTCCGACGCATCCTTGCCGGTGACGCGCTTCTTTGAAGTGGCGCGCCAGACCAGGCGCCCGGTCTCGCGCTCGATCAAATCGAGCACCAGCGTGCCCTGGGTATAGTGGTTCATGTCGAGGCTGTAATTGCTGGGTGCAGCGCAGAACGGAGCACTGCAGCCCGCCCGGTCAGACGTCAATTTTCCGTCCGTCTCGGGCTGCATCACGATCGTGTAGGCGACGACCAGGTCGGCCTCGTAGGGATTGTCGATCTGCCGATAGCCCTTCGATGTCAGGGCGGTCTCGGTGATTGAGCGCAGCCGGTCGGCCGTGATCTCGTTGGCGATGGCGGGGTCGGGGACACCCAATCCGATGGCGCGCATGGAGGCCCAGGCGAAGGTAGAGCCCTGGGCGAGCGCGGGGGAGGACGACTGGATCACATCCACCTTCGCTGCGGCGGGAACGCCCCCGGCGACGCTGATCAGAGCCGCGCCTGCGGCAAACCACTTGAATAGAGTCATTGCATTTCCTTTTTGTAACGAGGGAGGAGTGGACCGGCTTTCCGGCCCCTCGAAGCACGTTTGACGGTGCTTCGAGGGCGGTGCCGGCAATGTTAGTGCGCGCCGCTGGTGTCGATCGGGCCCTTGGGCTTGGGCACGAGCCAGATGATCATGGCGGCGACGCCGAGGCAGACCGCGATCAGGCCGAACATGTCGAGCGTCGCGAGCATGACTCCCTGACCTTCGACGACATGCGAGAGCATGGTTCGCGCCGAGTCCGCCGGGACGCCTTGCGCGATCATGCCGTCTACCGCCGCCTGGCCGTGGGGCATCGCATTCGCGATCTCGGTCGTGTTGACCCGGGTAGCGTTCGACCATTCGCTCTGGATGAGCGAGGTGGCGAAGGCGCCGGCGAGCGTCCGCATGAAGTTCGAGATACCCGCCGCGTTCGCCTGTTCCTCGGGTTCCACGCTGGCCATGGCGAGACCCGTGACCGGCACGAAGAACATCACCATGAACACGCCGGTGACGAGCGTCGGCCAGGCCATCTGCAGGAAGGTCACGTCGGTACTGAATTCCAGCATGCGCCAGACCATGACCCCGGCCAGGCCGAGGATGCCAAGGCAGACAACCCCACGCGGATCGAACTTCTCGACCGCCTTTCCGACCAGCGGCGAGCAGATGACCGCGAGGATCCCCATGATGCCGGTCGCATAGCCGGCCCACGTGGCGGTATAGCCCATGTTGGACTGCAGCCAGAGCGGCAGGATGACGATGCTCGCGAAGAAGCCGCCAAAGCCCAGCGAGTAGGTCGTCGCGGCGCCGACGAAGCCGCGGTGCCGGAAGATCTTGAGGTCGACGATCGGATTCTTCTCGGTGAGCTCCCAGATCACGAAGGCGACAAAGCCGATCGCAGCGACGATGCCGTACATCCGGATATGCGGATCGTTGAACCAGTCGTGGTTGCGGCCCTCATCGAGCATGATCTGGAGCGCGCCGACCCAGATGACGAGCAGCGCGAGGCCAATCTTGTCGATCGTCGCCTTGAACTTCGGATCGGCTTGACCGCGCATGAGCATGAACAGCACGATTCCCGCGGCCGCAGCGACTGGCACCTTGATGAAGAAGATCCATTCCCAACCGTAATTGTCGCAGATGATGCCGCCGAGGATCGGGCCCGCGACGGGCCCGGTCAGCGTGGTCATCGCCCAGATGACGGTGGCGAGCGTCGCCTTCTCCTTGGGAAAGATGCGCAGCAGAAGCATCTGCGACAGCGGCATGATCGGCCCGCCAAACAGGCCGAGCAGCACGCGCATGCCGAGCAGCATACCGAGCGAACTCGACATTCCGCACAGCAGCGAAATCGCCGCGAACGCCAGATAGCAGACGAGGAACGTGCGCTGGGCGCCGAATTTCATCGCCAGAAAGCCGGTGAGCGGGACGGTGATCGCCTCGGCCACCGCATAGGAGGTGATTACCCAGGTCCCCTGCGTCGACGACACACCAAGGTCGCCGGCGATCGTGTTGATCGACACGTTGGCAATCGTGGTGTCGAGCACGACGAGGAAGTTTCCGAGGCCGATCAGGATGGCCGCGATATAGAGCTTGATGCCGGTGAGCGGAGGCGCCTCTCGCGCCTCCGCAAAGGCTTTGAATATGGACATGTGCGTGCCCCTTTTTGCCGGGCCTTACTTGGCGATCTGGACGTCGACGTTCATCGAGAGGCCGACGCGCAGCGGGTGCTGCTTGAGCTCCTTGGGATCGAGCGTGATCCGCACCGGCAGGCGCTGAACCACCTTGATCCAGTTGCCCGTCGCGTTCTGCGCGGGGACGAGCGCGAAGGCCGCGCCGGTGCCGCCGGAGAAGCCGGCGACCTTGCCGTGGAAGACGACGTCCTCGCCGTAAAGGTCGGACGTCAGCTCGACCTTTTGCCCCGGGCGGACGTGGGCGAGCTCGACTTCCTTGAAATTGGCATCGACATAGGCGGCCTGAACCGGCACGACGACCATCAGCATCGCGCCCGGCTGAACGCGCTGGCCGACCTGAACCTGGCGGCGTGAGACGACACCGTCCAACGGTGCGCGAATGACGGTGCGCTCGAGATCGACACGCGCCTGGGCGAGTGCTGCACGCGCCGCAAGCACTTCGGGATTGTTGTCGACGGTGGTGTTGGCGATCAGCGCACGGTTGGCGTCGCGCTCCCCGATAGCGGCATTGCGCGCGGCGGCGGCCTGGGCGCGCATGGCCTGGGCGGCGCGAAGGCCGGCCGCGGCATTGTTGAACGCGTTGCGAACGGTGGTCACCTCGTCGGCGGACACAGCACCCGTGTCGACCAGCGCCTGGCGGCGCTCGAGGTCGATCCGCGCCTTGTCGAAGCTTGCCCTGGCCGCAGCGATCTCGGCATCGGCGCGCGCCTCGTCGGCGGCGCGCGCGCTGATCTGCGCGCCAAGGCCGCCGTCGGTCGCGACAAGGCCCTGGACCTTGCGGACCGCCCTTGCGAGATCGGCCTCGGCACGCGCGACCGCGATCTTCGCGTCGGTATCGTCGAGCCGTACGAGCACGTCGCCGCGGCGCACCTGCTGCGAATCCTGGACAAGCACGGCGCTCACAGGAGCAGCAAGCTGCGACGTGACCTGCGCGACATCGGCGCCGACATAGGCATTGTCGGTAACGGCATGCTTTGAACCGACCAGGGCATCATAGGCATAACCGCCCGCCCCGATGAGTGCGATGCCACCGGCAAGCGCACCGAACAGCCTCTTGCGCTTGGATTTCACTTTGGTGTCGGCAACCGCATCGATGGTAACTTCTTCGGTGGCACCCAGGGTGCCGGGATCTCTATCAGCCATTTTAAATCTCCTTTTTGACGGGGTCAGGCAGCCGAGAAACCGCCGCCAAGGGCGCGGATCAGCTGCACGTCGAGTGTGAAGGCACGAGTTTCGAGTTCGGCGACCTTGAGGCGCGCGCCGACGACGCTTTCCTGGGCGGTGAGCACATCGAGATAGGGCGACAGGCCCTGCTTGTAGCGCAGCTGCGCGAGGCGGAGCGCGTCTTCATAATCTGCGAGTGCGTCGCGTGATTCCGCCAGTCGCTGGACGAGCATCTTCTGGCTCGTCACGGCGTCGGCGGTTTCGCGCAGCGCCTGGATGACCTGGCGGTCATAGAGCGCGACCACCTCGTCATACTCGCCGCGGCGACCGCGATACTGGCCCTGGAGCGCGCCGCCGTGGAAGATCGGCAAGCTTACCGCGGGCCCGACGCTGCCAAAGGACGAGCCACTCTTGAAGAGGTTGTCGAGACCGAAGGACTGCATTCCGGCCACCGCGCTGAGATTAACATCAGGATAGAAGCCTGCCTTGGCTTCCTTGATCCGCTGCGCTGCGGCTTCGACGCGCGCACGCGCGGCCGCCACATCGGGACGACGGCCGACAAGATCGATCGACGCGGTGCCGGGCACGCCCTGCATCTGCAGCGCGGCGATATCGGGGCGCTCGATCGTGAGCGCCCGGTCGGGCCCCGCGCCCAGCAGGGCGGCGAGCGCGTTTTTGGCGAGCGCGATCGCCTCGTCGGTCGCGGCCAGATCGGCGCGCGTCTGGGGGATGCGCGCTTCGGCCAACCGCAGTGCGCTGTCATTGTCGAGGCCGGACGCCACGCGCTGCTTGACGAGGGTGAGCGACTGGGTGCGGATGTCGAGCGCGGATTCGAGGTTGTCGCGCTGTGCATAAAGCGACGCCAGCTCGGCGTAGGTCGACGCGATCCCCGTCGTGAGGGCAAGCCGTGCTTCGTCGAGCTCGAGCTCGGCGGCGGTTGCGTCGAGACGTGCGGCGCGCATGGCGGCGCGGTTCTTGCCCCACAGATCGAGGTTGAGCGTGAGGCCAATACCGACCTCGCCGCTGTCGTTCCAGCCGTCCGGGATTGCCGAGGCCGGCAGGCTCTGATTCTGGCTGAGATTGGATGCATCCATTGAGCCGAAGGCATCGATCCTGGGCTTGAGCGCCGCGCCGGCCGCCTGGGCATAGCCCTGGGCGGTACGCATGCGCGCCGCCGCGGCCGCAAGGTCGGGCGAGCCGGCGAGCGCCTCATCGATGAGACGCGTCAGCTGCGCATCGCCATAACCCCGCCACCAGCCGTCACCCGGCCATTCGGCACGCGGCCCCGCCAGCGAGACCGTTGACGCATAGTCACTCGCGGCGCGCGGCTCTGGCTGCGTGCCGAGATCGGGTATCGACGCACAAGCGCCTGTGAGGAGAAAGGGTAGCAGCAAAGCCACGCGGCCAAACCGCGCAGCTTTGTGCGGAACAATTTTCGACGCCATGCTGATCTGTCCTGCGCTATTGATCTAAAAGGAGCTGTCGGCAGCCGCCGACTGGGGGGCTGGGAGGGGGCAAGTCCAACGACCGCCGACGCCGGTTGAAATGCACCTGTCCTGTAGCTTTATCAACGCGCCTTGAGTTCAATCAGCATGTCCTGTAGGTTCATGATCTATGGATACTCTATTAAGCCTCCGCGTCTTCTGCAGCGTCGTCGAACTGAAGAGCTTTACCGCCGCCGCGGAACGGCACGACATGTCGCCGACCATGGCCAGCAAGCATGTGCGCGCTCTCGAGAACCGGCTCGGAACGCGGCTACTGAACCGCACCAGCCGTCACGTCAGCCTGACCGAAACCGGCGCGCTTTATTTCAACCAGGCGAAACAAACGCTGGAGTCGCTCGACGAGGTTGAAGCGGCTGTTGGCAACACGACCGTCGTTCCGCGCGGAACGCTGCGGCTCGCTGCGCCGCTCTGGTTCGACAATCCGCGCTTCTCGGCCATGCTCGCCGAATTCGATTTGCTTTATCCAGAGGTTCGTTTCGATGTCGAGCTCAGCGGCAGGCTTGTGAATCTGGTGGAGGAAGGCTTCGATCTTCTGCTGTGTGCCACGGTCCCCGGGTCACTTGATCCGGGCCTCATCGCCCGTCCGGTGGCGGATCTGCCCTTTTATCTCGTCGCAACCCCCGCCTATCTCGACCGCATCGGACGCCCGGAGCATCTGGCGGACCTCAACGGGCAGAAGCTTCTGCTGTGCAAGGGCATGCACGTCGGCGCAGCAGTCCCGTTCGAGGGGCCGCATGGCCGCGAGGTCGTCAGGTTCCAGGTCGGCTTCGAAAGCGGCAGTGAATCGCTTCTGCGCCTCGTCGTGCTCGAAGGCATGGGCATGGCCATATTGCCCCACGCCATGGTCGAGGACGACATCATCGCGGGCAGCCTCGAGATGGTGCTGCCGGAAAGCGCCCAGATCGCCACCAAGATCTACGCGGTATATCCCAGCCGCAAATTCCTCTCAGCGAAGGTGCGTGCCTTCATCGATTTCTTCAATGCCGGAATTCAGCAGATCAACCGCGAGCGCGAGGCACGCGATCGCGCACTGTAAGGACAGCAACCATGAACTGATGAGCGGTTGATCGGCGCCACCGGCATCGTGACATTTAGCGTGTCTCCCCTAATTCCGAAAAAGGTAGCACGCATGACTTACCGGGATCTCCCGCTCCATACCGCTCGCGCCAGAGAAGAGCGCCTTCCAGTCCTTCAAGGCAAGACCGCCATCGTCACGGGTGCAGGTTCGGGCGTCGGGCGCGGGGTCGCGCTTCTATTCGCCAATGAGGGCGCCAACGTCATCGTCGCTGACCAGGACAGCGCGGCCGGCGAGCAAACCGTCGCGGCGATCGAGGCGGCGGAAGGTCGCGCCTGCTTTTATCCTGGAGACCTTGCCGATCCTAAGTATCATCTCGGGTTGGCGACCTTCGCCAGGCATCGATATGGCTGGCTCGATATCGCCGTCAACAATGCAGCGATGAGCTCGCCATCGATGCCCCTCGCCGGGCTTTCACCGGCGACCTGGAACGAAATCACCACCACCAATCTATCTGGTCTCTTCTACGCGGTGCGCGCGCAGATTCCGGCGATGATCGAGGCTGGCGGCGGCGCAATCGTCAACCTCGCCAACATTGCCAGCGCGGACGCTGCACCAGGATGGGGGGCCTATTGCGCGTCGTCCCAAGGTCTGATCGCACTCACCAAAGGCATCGCTGCGGACTATGCGCAGCAGGGCATCCGCGCCAATGCAATTGTGCCGGGGCTTATCGACGCATCGCTGGGCGCGCTTGGTTCCGATGAGGATCAAGCGAAACTCGCGATGCGCGCTACGATGAACCGTCTCGAAAAGTCGGCCGAGATTGCGGAGATCGTGCTCTTCCTGGCCAGTTCGAAATCGAACTTCATTACTGGCGTGTGCGTGCCGATGAATGGCGGAACGCTCGCACATTAAGAGGGCATAGCGTGGGAGGTACGCCAAGCAACGCTAAGGACGAACAATACCGGAACGGCGTGCAAGGGCATCA
>NZ_JCATID010000034.1:0-40761 GCF_059693745.1 Sphingobium sp. WR1
CATGATCAACCCGGCTCTAGCCGGAGATCGCCATGGCTACGCCGGCGAACCTACACCACCCCGTGGGACACGAGCTGTGAATGAGTGTCTGGCTTCAGGGATGAGGATAATCTGGCGGAGTGACCAAGAATAGTCGATTTATGGCGAGCCGCTAAAAGCCTATCGCCTTGAATAAGGCGTTTTCCTCTTCATCACTGATGCGTCGGGTGCGCAGGTTATGTATCTCATTTATCAGCAATCCGCGCCTCGTTATTTTCCCAGTAAAATCAGCTTCGATCAATTCGCTCGAAATTCCGGGATGGTAGAGCGCGCTGTAGAATTGGTCGCTTAAACGTCTATTTCCAAACATGATGGTGATGCCTCTTCGACTGCACTCAGTGCTGACAAGCGCAAAGCCGTGCTCGAATGTGCCGATAAGGATGCCTTTCCACCGCACCGAAGTGCCCCACCAGCCCGGAAACCCGCGCGGGATTTGACACATTGACTTCGGCGCTTCGACAGGTGGTGCGCACGACATCAAGGAGAGGAGCAGTAAGGCTATTGAAGGACCGCGCATCTCACACCTATGCGTGATCAACAGGCCATCTGCAAATTCCGCCCCCCATGAAGTGACTGGTTTGAGGCGCCGGAAAAGCGACCACGAATGGCAAAGAATGGTCGATTTCAGATTGGCAGGTCTGTTCCCAAGAATTCCACCTCATCCCCAGACGCAACGATGCTCTCACCTTCGAGGGTGCGAAGGCCAAGGATAGGTTCACCATCAGCGTCCGCGATGTGACGCTCAGCCTGAACTACGATTACCGGAACCGTTGATCCGGTTTCGTCCCTCCAAAATGCATACTGCGGTATGGTAATCGGATAAGCTGCGGCTGACCACTCATCGGTCCGCTGACTGAAAATCGCCTCCCCTCGATCCACATCGCCAACGCGAGCGGATCGACCGGTGATAAACCCGTCTTGCGGTAGGTCTGGCCACGGGATACCCGGCTGCGACAGAGAATGTCGCTTAACGCGCTTGAACCACTTGCCGATCATGGACACAGTTTCGCAGCATAGCTGACCGTCTGCAACCGGGGAGCGGTCAGTCCTGCTTTTAAGGCAATTTCTGGTCGCTTCGCGCCCGGCAGCTTTTCGGCCCAAGAGCGGACAGGCAGCTATCGGGCAGGCCCCGCACCGATCGGCGGGATGAGCGGCGATCAGGGGTGGGTTGTTGACTGTCGTGTTTAGGAAAGCAGGCTAAGTTAGCCGACGTTTAGGCGACGGTTCTTCCTCCCCAAAGCGGAGACGAGAATGGAGATAGCGGGCGAGGTCTCTAAGATGCTCACCCCAATGGACCTGAAATAGGAACCGGAAATGCCAATGGGCGTCATCAGGGCCAAATCGATTAAATCGCCATAACACCTCTTTCAGATCATTAGTTATGTCCATGATATCGTCAATGGCATCACCGACAAGAGCTTCGCCCGGAACCTCGTTGGGATCGGCAGAACCATAGTAACCAAGGGTCGGGAAACGCAGGCCAATATCTGTATGTTCAACACGATCTCCGGCCGCTGGTCGCTCATCACTCTCATCAGGATCACCGTGAGGCGTGTCGTGATAGCTCAGGGCAAGCTCATCCAGACGCCGCGAAAGCATTTCGATGGATGGGCTTTCGCATGTCGTGACAAGGTCCACGAAGCGTTGGGCTGCGGTTATATTCGGTGGCAACATGCAATGAATGTAGCTTGGATCGAAAAGTTCTGCGACCGAGAATGTCCAGTGTCAGGCCATCGATGCAACGCATAGACCGGCAAAAACTGGTCGTTGGGGACCGGCGCTTGGCAATTCGGCTATCGTTGCATAGAGGATAGGCGTCCAGCGTTGGGGAATTGGTAGACCCGCCGGTCACAACCGCCCTGCCTCGGCAGATTGCAAGTTCGAACCTTGCCGCTGGACAACCTATCTCTGACCGGTTTCGGGATGCGAAAACGGTTGAGCGGATGGCAACAATGGTCGCGTGCGGACCGGCCGGTAGTTCGTGTGGCGCGGTATCCATTTCCGAAGCGGTGAGGGCGCGGGGCGCGCTTGACACCAAATTGAGGTCGGCCCTTCGCCCGACCCCGATTCGCTCAAGTGATTCGTTGCAACTAACTCGCAGCAACGACATTCGCCTATGATTGCGAAAGCCTCGCGCTTGCTGCGCCTAGGCCCTGCCCTCCCCTACCATCGCCGGTGATGTGCTGGTGTCAGGCTGCTGCCTTATGTGCAGCGCAGAAGCGCATGACGCTGGCCTTACTGATCCCGAAATGCTCCATTGTCTCAGGGATGCTCTTGCCGTTTTCAGTGCGCCATGCTGCCACCTCCGCGCCGTTTGCCTTGCGGGGACGCCCTAGCGCCTTCCCTGCTGCCTTGGCTCGCTGCAATCCGGCGTTCGTGCGCTCGACCAGCAAGTCGCGCTCGAACTCCGCAACAGCAACGATAACGCTCATTGTCATTTTGCCTGCTGCGCTTGTGAGATCGACACCCCCTAGGGCTAGGCAGTGGACCCGCACCCCCATGTCGGTCAGGCGCTCGACCGTCTGGCGCACGTCCATCGCATTGCGGCCCAGCCTGTCCAGCTTGGTAACGATCAGCACGTCGCCCGCTTCCAGCTTGTGCAGCAGCACAGCGAAGGCGCTGCGTTCTATCGCCGCCGTCGATCCGCTAACCGTCTCAGTGATGATCCGTTGCGGCTCGACCGTGAAGCCGGCCGCCGCAATCTCTAGCATCTGGTTGTCGGTGGTTTGGTCAGTGGTGGAAACGCGGCAGTAGGCGAAGGTGCGCGACATTGTTGGTCCCTAGTTGGCTGCTAACCGTGCCATAAACGGCATGAATTTTATGAGACGTATCAATAGTCAAATCAAGATATTTTTGACACCTCAAAAGCTCCGCGTGTCACCATCGTTCGTTTTTGAGACGGGCGGGAACGCCGGTGATGTGCTGGGTTCTGGATTGATCCACGATTTGCGATCCACGGTCCAAATGGCGGATTGTGGCAACTGAGCTTGCGCTGCTGATAGCTGGGTAAAATGCTACCAATTGGTCACATTTCACCTCTTGCATGATATTGCGGCCAGCAGGTGGTTCGTTCTGCCACTATGGGTGGGAAGCGGAATGGCAGCTTGGCGCAGTGAGATGCCCAGAAGCTGACATAGCGTCTGATGCAGAACCTAGGTTGCGGTGCAAAGCGTTGTGGTTCATGTTTCGTGAATGACCGGCGGTTCCACATTCCAAGACTTCTTCACGCAGACGATGGGCGAGTTCGGCACCGTCCCTAAGCGTGGACTGATCTACGTCTCAATGGCGGGCGCGCTATCTGCTATCACGGACCTAGTTCAATGGAGGGCTGGCGCGAAATTTTCCGAATGGAATTATGCCCTTCTAGCCGTTGCCATATTGCCTTGGCTCGCAGCGGCATATGCTACGACAATGACAATGGTTGAGAAGCCCTCATCCGTGGCTGGCTTCGTCAAGTTCACAGTCGTTACGATCCTTACGTTTGTGCCGATATTATCTAGCTTGGCCGTTCTGGTTTATGCATCTGGCGCTGGTGCTCACGACGGCCTGACTATTTCGACCGTTATCGCGTTGTTTCTTGCAGGCTTGCTATTAGTAGCTTTCCTGCCCGCTTGGCCGATAGCGCAGGCGATTTCGACGCGGTTGGTAAGCCCGATGCGGATCGTTAAGGCAACGAAGGGCTATCGTTGGTCGCTGATATTGGTGTTGTTCGCAGCTAGTAGCGTAAACAAACTCGTGCCTAGCATGTCGTCCGCTACGAACGTCGGTGAAGCGATTGCTCTAGCGTTGTGTGGTGCCGTCGTTGCCGCTGCAACGTTGGTCCTGACCGCTAGTATCGCCGTCACGGCATGGAAGTTTGCTGCGCGGCGGGACGCCAGCCTTGCCCCAACTATGAGCGTCAGCTTTTGAAAGTGTCGCAGCATATATTAGACGGCGAAAAATGGTCGTTTTGCGCCCGTCAGCTTTCCGCATCATATTATCGGTCATTGCGGGCGCGCGTTCAATTCAATCAGGGCAGAGCCAAAATCATCGGCGGGCTTGCGATCCTTGGCGGTGATGTCGCGGGTTGCCTTTGCCATGCCCAGACGTGCGAGGACATTGTTCAACGCCGCGACGTTGCGGCGATAGGGTTCCTGATCGATTTCCTTGCCTTCCAGCATGTCGAACGTCACTTTCTCGCATAGCGCCGCGAGGGTGGCGGCTTGCATCAGCATATGACGCTCGGCTGCGGTTGGCTGGTTTGCAAGTTGGTCGGTCAGGTCTTGGAGGGTCTGGCGGAATTGCTGGACAGGCAGGCGGCGCAGGTCGAGGCGGCGGCCGTCGATCGTGGGAAGGGGAACGGGGTTCATGCGGCTTTCCTTGATGCTTCGTATGCGTTTCGCTTGTTGAGACGGGCCTGTCGCTGCTGCGGGGTTTCGCTGGCGCGTTTGAGGCGTGCGGCTTCGGCGCGGGCAGAGTTGGATTGTGGGCGTAGGGTTTTGGGCTTCGTGGGGGCCGGGATGAAGTCGTAGTAGCTCGATTGGCTTGGCTTCTCGCCCACGGGTGGCAGGGACGCGACAAATTCGGTTGCCTTGGTGCGCGCGGTGTTGGGATCGATATCACCGATGGCGCAGACGGTGCGGAAGTCAGGGGAATTGTTGGTCAGCCAATCGCGGGCATCTTGGGTTATGCGGTCGTATGCGTCCTTTTTGCCACCGGTGCTGCTGGATACGCCGATGCCGCTGGCATCCTTGATCGCTTGGGCAAAGATGGCGCGATAGAGACGTTCCTCTGGGGAATGGGCTGGCTCGCGTTCGTATGCGGTCGGGGTGTCGCTCATCTGATTTCGGCTTTGCAACGGCAGTTGATTTCAAGGGGTGGCGTCATTCGTGGGCCTAGTGGCGTTTGAAATGGCTGGTCGAGGGCAACGCCGGCGGGGTTCATGGTTGGGACTAGGGCATGGTCGTGGCGGACGGCCTCGTCTTCCATGGTGCGCCAATAGCGGCGAGCATCTGGGTCGAGGCGTCCTTGGCGCTGGGCGATGCGCCAGCCGGCGAGCTTCCCCTGCTCTTGCGCTTCGTGGGCGGCTTGATTGGCGATGACGCGAAAACGGTAGTCGCGAAGGGCGGCAGCATGATTGCGCAGTAGATCGTCGGCGTCGGTCTGGGTCAGGCGAACATTCTGCATCGCTTTGGTCAGGGTGGCGCGCTGGGCTGCGCTCAGAATGCCGCCCGTGGAGCGCAGCAGACGATCGATGTTGATGGCGCGGAATGGTGCGGCCGGGATGCGGTTGCCGTTGATGTCGGTGGTGCGCGGCGCTATGCGCACGCGTGTGGCAAGATAGGTGGCGAGCGTCTGGCGCATGACGTCGAGGGCATTGGCCTGATTGATGGTGAGGCCGATGGAATCTTGCAGTTGGCGCGCACGATCGTGGAGGCTCGCGGTCGAGTAGATGGCGCGCTCAATGGCTGCGGAGATCGCGAGGGCGGTGTCGGCTGCGGCCTTGGCGAGCGTGTTGGCGTCCTGCTGGGCACGGATGATGATCGTGTCGGCTGGGTTCGTGGTGCTGCGGTAACGGGACGCGGCCAGCGCTGCTACCGCCGCGATCATGGTGCCCAGCAGTGCGAAGGCGTTCGTGAAGGCCTCGGCGAGGCTGGTGTCGTCGGTGTCGATCCCAAGGGCAGCGGCCAGCCGGCGGCGCGCGGTGTCGCCGTTGATGTCGAGCAAGATGGCCTCGATTGCGTCGAGGTCAACCGATGCCAGGGCAGATTGTGACGCGGATTGCAGCAGGCGCGTTACGTCTGCCGCGTGGGTCGGTGCCAGCGCTTCAATGGGATCGACGGCCATGTCAGAAAGTTACCTTGGCGCTGTGGCCGCTGGACACTTCCAGATAGGGCGCGAGGATGCGGCGCACGTTGCTGGGCAGTTCGTCGGGCTGGTATGGTTGATACATCGTCATGCTGTCGCCAAGCATCCGCTGCTGCACCGCCGGGCCGGTTGCGGTGCTGGTCTGGGTCAACAGGTGCATGGCAAGCTCGACCGTGGCCGTGATGATCGCCGGAACGATGTCGGCGGCGATTTGTGGCAGGCTGGTGCGATAGGGCACGCGGGGCCACGCGAGGGGCTGAGCGTCGGATGCGGGGCGGCCCTTCCACGGCAGGCGGTCCAGCATCGCCGTTGCGGTCATCAGGGCGCGTGTGCGGCGGTCGTCGTCCGCCGCGTTCCAGCGATCATTGAACAGGGACATGGATGCGATCGCGTTCGCTTGGTCGAGATCGGCGAATGTGTTCGTGCCGATTATGAGGCCGGGCGTGTCGGTCATGCCAGAAAGACTTTCGTGATGGTGTTGACGGCGTTGTCGCGGCGCTCGGTGCGGGTGGCCTTGAGATCGGAGCCATCGGGCAGCGTGAAGATATCGCCGACCGCGACGATCGCCGGATGGTCGACAAGCCAGACGGTCGCGCCCGGTGCGGTCAGGACGGTTGCGGATGCGCCCGGCACTTGGCTGCGGCGCACGTCGGGCGCGTAGGTGATGTGGCAGGCGTAGGTGATGACTTCGCCCTTGATCGGGGTGCCCGTGGCGGTGCGCTTGAAGGGCTTGACCCATGCGTCAATCGTATCGGTCAGCAGTGGCGCGAGATCGTTCATGGGTGGTTCCTTGGGAATGGGTGCCGGCCACGTCTCGGAGAAACGAGACTGCCGGCTGTCGGTGTTGTTTTGAATGCGCGGACACTTGCCGACTTGTCCGCACCGGCGTTGCCGCCGGCCTCATGCTGCCGGGCGTGAAAGGCGATAACCCGCCCGGCTCGCTAGATTAGTTGAGCGTGATGCCCATCAGGCGGGCAGCGGCGCGCGGATGCTCGATCACCAGCGTCGAATAATGTTCGACGCGGGTGCGCAGCGCCGGCTTGTCCTGCACTTCGCCAAGGTCGCGGACGCTGATCGGTGCGGTCTGCGCGCCGAAAACGCCATCAGCGCCGAAGCGAACGGCATAGATGCTCGCGGTGTTGCTGGCAGTGCCGACCGTCTCGTCGAAGCCCAGAATGTCGTTGCCGTCTGCGCCTTCCTCGACAATGGCGAAGGGCACGCCATAATACATGTCGATTTCGCGGCCCAAGTCATCCTTGGCGATCGTCAGGCCACCCGATGCGCGGGCGATCTGGCGAATGCGGCTGCGGGTCTTCTTGTTCATGAGCAAGATGCTCGGCGAACCCGAAACCGCGTCCACGAGATCATCGAGCATGTCGAGGGTCAGGGCTGCGCCGTTATCGCCGGCCTCGATCACCTGCTTGCCGGTCAGGCGCACATTGAGGCCGTCATATTCCTTGACGTTGGCGGCGCTGTTGCCGTCGAAGAAAGTCGCCAGATGCGCGAGGCTCATGGCCTTGACCTTCAGGCTGTCATGGATAGCGCGGCTGTCGTTCGTGCCCACGTCCCACGCGGCCAGCGCCGTGTCGAGGTCGAGGTCGCCACCCATGATCTTGAGCGGTTCCGAAAGCTGGTTGATGACGCCGGTGCTTTCGTCGTAGCTCTCATTGATGCCACGGAAGGCAACGCCGGGCAGCGCCTGCTCGATGTTGTAGGTGTAGGCGCTGCCGGCGATGTTCTTGAACGGCATATACTGCATCACGGGATTGGTCGAAGCGAAGATTTCGACGACGCCCGACTGCAACGGGTTCGGGTTGAGCTTGGCCCATTCGGTCTGGGTCAACATCTTTCAGGTATCCTCTTGAATTTGTTATTTACTTGCGGGTGTAGCCAGCGGCCAAGCGGGCATGAACCGGCAAGGTCGAGACATCGGGGGCCGGCGCGTTGACAACCGGGACAGGCGTTTTCGTGCTGGGCACGGTGGGCTTATCGAAAGCGCCGCTGGCCTGCGCGGTGTTGAACCATGCGATCTGGTCGGCGGGATCGATATTGGGGATCAGGCCCTTGAGGTGCGCAGGAACGCCAGCAAGGAGGGCGGCGGCGGCGACAGCGATCTGGTCGGTGACGTTCGGCTGCTGCTGGGCTTCCTGCTCGGTCTGGGCCTGCTCGGTGGTTTCGGTGGTCATGTCGGGATTCCTTAAATCTGATTGGAAAGCTGCTGGGCTTCATCCCGGCGTCGCATCAGTTCGGCGAAGGCGCTCTGGCGGTCGGGATAGCCATCGGGGTTCGCGGACATCAGGACATCGACGGGCGACCAGATGCCAAGCTCGGTCTTGATCTGGGCATTATCCAGCGCCTCGGCCTCGCTAAGCTGGTCCTGCTGCTCGGCGAAATCGACACCTATGGTTGCGTCACCGGGGATCGTGCCGGGCGCGTGTGTGTTGACGACGGCTTTCAGCGTCTCGAACAGGCGGGCCTCCATCGTGCGGGCCTGTGCAATCTGGTCCTGCCGCACTTCCTTGAGGTCTAGCCGGCCGGCGTGCTTGGCGCTGCCGCTCTCTGCAACCTTGCTCAGGTCGAACAGGTCGGAACCAACGCCATAGGTCGCGGCGGTTTCGCGCAACACAAATTCGATCGCCGACAGGATGGTCGAGATCGGGGCATTGGGGCTGGCGAAACCGAACTGGCCATTGGCAGGCAGGGCGACAACGCGGTCAGGGCCGAAGTTAAGAACCTCATTCGCGGGGATGCCCGATGCCCACGCCTGACCGTGCGCCTGCATTTCGACAGCGCGCCATAGGTTCGACAGGCCGACGTTGATGGCGTCCTGCGCCTCAAATAGATCAGCGCCGCCCGGCAGGAAGAATTCGTTATCGGGAAGACGGTCGAACCAAGGAACGAACGGGATAACGCCGTAAGGGTTCGTGCCGGAAGGGTTGCCCGGCATGGCGATCGTGCTGCCCCGGTGGTCGAGCATGGCGAAGCCGCTGGCGGTCCAATCGGCATATCGCGTATCTTCGCGACTTTCGCCGGGATAGGTGACGATCATGCGCGTGGGCTTGTTCGGGTCGGCAGCGATCACGTCGAGATTGTTGGGCGTGATGACGCGCAGGACCGGGCGGGCGGTGTCTTCGTCCCAATCGACCTGCAAGGCGACCGTCTTGCAGATTTCCAGATAGCGCGAGGCCTTCTTGAGAACCGCGTCGGCGTTCATCGCCTTATACAGTTCATCACCGGCAGTCTGGTCCATACCCGTGAAGTTGCGACGGGGTGCGATGCGATAAGTCGAAGCGCGCTTATCCGCGATAGCGCGAACAATGTTGACGGTGAAGATACGGAATTGTTCGGGATTGGCGAAGCGACGCGCGATCAGGTCCATGGTATCTTGGCAGCTATCATCCCAGTAGTAGCGAAGACGCTTACTCGTGACTTCCTTGCGCAGGGCATGGCGAGATACGATCTTGATTGCGTCTCTATTGGACGCGCCAAACCCAAACAAAGGCATTCCTCTCTTACGACTTGGCATCATTATAACAGAATTTTGTAGTGACCGTTAGGGAAAAATGCAACCTATCGGTTGCCTATCGCGGCAGACTGTGTGCGCCGGTGTTAGTCACCTTCTCCAGAATGAACGCCGGCAGTTCCAAGCGCTCGGAGCCGGGATGCTTGATGGCAAGATACCTCTCATGAAGCGTCTGCACCTCTCGCATCGATCGGCAAGCCACGGCGCACGGTGGGATGCTGCCGCCGCCGTTCAATGCGCACTGGATCACCGCCGGACCGCGACCGCCGCAATGGATGCCCTCGACTTCGTAAGCGTTCATGCTGACGGTGCGCATTGAGTAGACCGCCCAGACTAACGCATGAAGATAATCGTCATGACCGCCGCGAGGGTGGCTGAATTTCGGGATCGATGCTTGGCCGCCGCCGGTGTCCGATCGGCCATCCTCAATCACCTCGAAGACGCGCATTTCCTCGATCAGCGGTTTGAATTTCGGGTGAATGTGTAGGCGGCCCTCGGCTGCTGCCTGCCACAACAGCATGAATGCGCTGTATTTCGCCTGCCGCGTTGGGTGGATCGTCTCAGTGCCGGCGGCATAGGGTTGGGTTGCTGCCCAATCGGCAACGTCCTGTCCGCCATAGCTTTCGATCCCGACATGCTTCACGTCGTAGGCGCGGTGGTAGCTCTCAAAGCGCCGCTTGATCGCGCTCAGGCGGCTCAGAAAGACGTCGTCGGAGTCCAGGACGAAAATATGCTCATCGCCGTCAATCATGATCTTGGCGACGGCTGCGGTTGCCGTCTTGTCGCCGTGGGCACTGCCGCCGAATGCACGGTCAAGGCCGATGCCGACGACACTGGCCGCGCCGTTGGTGAGCGCCGCGAGGTCGAGCGGGTAGCTCTCGGCGATGCACTGGTCGAGAACGTCGCTCGGGAATAGCGCGCCGGCCGCGTCGCCCCATCTGTTCAAGTGCAGCAATGCGAACTTGCCAGGCAACATCGTCCGCCGGAGGCTGCGGAGCTTGGTGGCGCTGATCCACGGCGGCATCTTCGCGATGGACTCGTCAATGTCGGCATACTGGATATGCGCGAACATGATTGACGGGTCGGGGTCGGTCGGGTGGTTCGCAAGCTGGTATAACTCATAGAGCTTGCTGGAGCGCGGCGAAACCGTGCTATCGATGAACAGCATCGATCCCGCGCTATCCAGCAGCGAGCCGATAAGGGCCTCGTAAACCGGATCGCCGCCATCCTTGGCCGCGTGGATTTCGCTGATCTGGGCGGCGGTCAATTTGACGCCCCACAACCCCGCCGGGTTGGAGCTATAGCCCTTGATGAGCGAGCCGGTGGTCGGGAAGCTGATCTGGTCAGCGCCGATGACAATATGGCCAGCAGTCACCAGTTGGCGCAGGACGGGCGTATGCTCGAACGCGCCTTTAATCAGCTTGAGCGCAGTGGATGCGACCTGCTTCTCAGAATTTGCCACGACGGCGATATTTTCGTTAATCCGCGTGATGAATCGCCAGACGATCAGCATCGCCGTCAGTGCGGTTTTGCCATGGCGTCGCGGGTAGCTGAAGCAGGCAACAGCGATGTCGGGATTGTCGAGGGCATCGCGGACGTGCTGGCGGATGGTATCGTCCAACATGAACGGGACGTGCTGGCCGCCATCGCCGGGCACGCGCGGCTGGGCTTCCTCGACAAACTTGAAGAACCCCGCCGATCCGTTGCGCCAGCCGGCGATCATCTGGGCAAGGCTGGTTACGTTGGCTTTGTTGGTGCGGTTGGTCTGGGCTGGGCTTGCAGCAGGCATAATTAGGGCATCGTCCGGTGAGGTGGATAACGATTTGCCCGGATGGAATTATATATCGATCACTACATAAATGCAAGGAGCGATGCTCAGGCCGGCGGCAAGTCGGGCTTGAGGGTGATGATATGGCCCGTGGGGATCGATGATGGGCGAGAGTCCAAGGTCGTTTCTGACGGGGACGGCGAGGACGGGACCATAGAGCGGGGCTGGCCGCGTAGCGGCCGGTTATCGCCGGTGACGGGCCGGAATTGCATCGAAGCTAGAATAGCAGAATGCCTTGGCTTCGCTGAACGCCGGGATGGTGGTGTCCCTGAATTTGTCAGGTCATTCATACTCAGAAGATACAAGCGGCCGACGCCTGCGGAGGTCGCCGCACTGGCGACGCGCAGCGGCGACAGTGCCATGGTCAGGCAGGCTCATTGTTCTCTGGGCTCTGCCTCTCAGTCGATCGCCGTCGCTGCGCTCTGGCGATCAGGCATCGCTCATCGGCTGCGCCTCTTCGCTCGCTGCATATCTCCGGGATGGGTGGGTCAACTGTCTCCGGCGTTAAAGCCTAGCGACGCGCAGCGGAGCGAAGGCTTATGATCGGGCCTGCCCGATCATAAGCTAGGCAGGCAAGCCTATTGAGGTCTGATGTCATGGGTCGGGCGCGTAGCGACCGACCGGCAGGGCGCTCGCTTCGCTCGTCCCTGCTTCGCCTGCGGCGATAAAGTTTTGGGGAAACCGCTAAAACGTGGTCATGATTATATCTAAATTCTGGGACACATTTTTGGGCGGGGGTTTTGCAGTCAAGAAATGGCGGTTTTCCGACATTTTCTGGAAAGAAAAGGTGGGGCAAAACCCCCGCCCAAGCGTGAAAGAGTGCGATTTTCTTGGGCGGGGGTTATGTCCCTGTTTTGGTGTGGGCGGGGGTCAGCAGTCATCCGGCCAGATGCCGGCGGCGATCAGTTTGCCGATGCGCTTGCGGGTGTCGGTGACACGTCGGCGAAGGGACTCTAGCGAAAGGCTTGACTGATTGAGCGCGATCAGCCGCGTTGCAATCGCCGCGCTCGTCATCTTCTCGCCCGCACTGGTCAAGGCATCCATGGCTGCCCAGACATTGGCCGTCATGTCGATCGCGGCAAAGTCGAGATTGCGGAGCCATAGCGGCGAGGTCGGTGTCGCTGCGTCGGTCAACAGGTTCGCGCGGGCGATGCGGCGGCGCTCTCGGTCGATCGCGACCGCACTGGCAACGCCGGACACGATGGCGACGGCGTTGGCGCGCGCCTGCGGATCGATGTAGAGATTATCGGCCAGCCTCATTGCTCGCGCCGCTGACGGCGCGCGCTTCAATTCATTCCTCTTCTGGCGGGCGACGGTGCGCCGGCCTTTCTTGTCGGCCGCGCGATTGGCTTTGCGCACCTCAAGCCGATTGTCGGACAGGTTCAGGCTCTCGACAGCCTGCGCGAAGGCCTTGAACGCCGGATGGGCGCGGCGATCTGCATTCGCCCGCTTGATCGCGGCATTGTGCTGGGCGAAGTCGCCAAGGGCCAGATATCGGGCTTGGGTGGCGCGCAGGTCAACGCCGGTCTGCGTCGTCTCGGCGTCAACCTTGGCCTTGAGGCGCTGGACAGTCGGGCTATGGGCGAGGCGCTGGCGCACGATCAAGCCGCATAGATCGTGCGAGGGACAGCCGCCGCAACCGTAGGGCTGCTGATCGGCCTGGTGCTGGCTGGCGTCGCGCGGCTTGCTGATGAGCTGGTCGTCATGCGCGCCGGCCACTCGCTCGACAGGATCGCCGAAGCAATCGGAGCGCGCATAGTAGCGGTGAAAGGTCAGACGGCCGGTGGTGGCGTCAACCTCGACATGGGCTGGGGAGATCGCATTCTTGCGGTTGCGCGACCAGCGCCTGCCCGTCTCTGGATTGACCGGGCCGGCGATCAGGGGCTTGATATTTTGGGCAGAAGCGCTTAGAATCGGGGCAGTCATTGAGGTTTGCCTATTTGGTTAGATTTCATTGGTTTGGTTACTCCGTAGCTTGGCCTTGCAGGGCCGGTTGCAAAAAGAAATTCAAGAGGTCGCTGGCGGGGCAAGCTGGCGGCCTCTTTTCGTTTCAGCGGGTAAGATATCCGATTTATCGTCAAATTTCAATCGCCTGACATCGCCGCGACCTTGCGGCGAGACTCCAGGTCGCTAGTCGGCGCTATGCACAAGCCTCAGCATCGGCTGATTTGGCTCATCAAACGACAAAGCGGCCGATTCAATCTCCGCATAGATCGCATCGGCAATTCGGTCATGGCCGGCGGACAGCAAAATGAGTGCCGCCGCCTCAAGGTGCGGCATGTCGGAACGATTGATTTGCAATGGGCTTCTCCGCGCCGGGATGGCGCGGCAGGACACATATGGCGAACCGTTTGTGTCTCGCAACATCGCGCCAGACGTGTGCCGCCTGACACAATGCGAGAATGTGACCGCTGATCTACTCGGCGATCAGGCGCGTTCGTTCGGCGGCGAAATGGCCGGGCGAGCGTCATCAGAATCGCCAACTTACCGCCAAATGACTGTGTATTTGGCTGTGACGTTCGACTGTGAAGTTTGACCTTTTGGATCCCCCTTAAGCCCTTGTAAAATGGGCATAATTAGGGTGTGGTCGGGGAGACAGGATTCGAACCTGCGACATCCTGCTCCCAAAGCAGGCGCGCTACCAGACTGCGCTACTCCCCGAATGCGGCGGCCTTAGCGGGGAAAAGCGCGCGTCGTCAATCGGCGATCAATGGAAGAAGAGCCACAAAAGCAGAATAATCGGGATCGGAACGCCCAGCAGCCATAGCAATATGCCCTTGCCCATATTTTCTCTCCTGTTCGGCGGAAGAGAAAACCCTGGAGGGGCGGGGGATGTTCCCGGCTGTCCCACGCGGAGGACAAGCAAACGAAAAGGGCGAGCCCTTTCAGGCCCGCCCTTCGAATCTCGCTAAGGCGAAGATTACTTCGCGTTCGCGGCGTTCTCAGCAACGTTCGCGGCGTTCGCGGCGTTGTCGGCAGCGTTCGCGGCGTTGTCCGCAGCGTTGACGGCGTTTTCGACGACGTTCTCGACGACGGCGTTCGAAGCGTTCGCGGTCTCGTTGGCCGGCTTCTCACCGCAAGCGGCGAGGGCCATCAGGCTGGCCGAAGCGAAAACAACAGCGATCTTCTTCATTGTGTACGGCTCCCATAGCATTATGCCGCGTCTGGCACGTTACGATGTGACCCTACGCGAGCGACCCGCATTAACGTGTGCGCTGCACAAATCAATGCTTTTCTGCGTCGGTGAAGCGGCAGAATCACGCGACGGGCGGTTGTCTACTATAAAAGTTCAGTTAGTGCTCATTGTTTCTGAAGCATTGGCGACGATGTTTAGCGTCACCGCCCAGGCGGCGACATTCTGCCGTAATTGCGCGGGATCGACCTTGTCGAGCGTATCGTCGGGCGTGTGGTGCAGGTCGAAATAGCGGGTGCCGTCCTGTTGCAAATCAATGACAGGGACGCCGGCCTTAACGAGCGGCGCGATGTCGGCGCCGCCGCCCGCTTCCTGTGCGCCGGCCCCCACGCCGAGCGGCGCGAGCGCCTCCGCAATGCGCTTCGACAGTGCCTCATGACCCTTGGGCAATTTGAAATCCACGCGCCAGATCCGGTCGGCGCCGAAATCCGATTCGATCGCCAGCGCGTGCTTTTCCGACCCGTGAGCCTTGTAATAGGCGCGCGCGCCGTCGCCGCCGACTTCCTCAGCGCCCGCCATCAGCACGCGAATGGTGCGGCGGGGCTGGCCGGCCTTGGCGACCTGAAGCGCGGAGGCGGCCGCGATGGCGCAGCCGGTCGCATCGTCGATCGCGCCGGTGCCCTGGTCCCAGCTATCAAGGTGACAGGCGGCGACGACCACGCCCGCCGTCGGGTCGCTGCCGGGGATTTCGGCGATGACATTGCCCGAAGGCTGGTCCTTCAGCATTTTCGAGGTGAGGGTGAGGTGCAGTTTCACCGGCTGGCCGCGCTTGACGATGCGGGCGAGCTGCTCGGCGTCCGGCACCGAAAGCGCCGCCGCCGGGATCGGCGTTACGCCGTCCGCCCACATCTGCACGCCGGTATGGGGCACGCGATGATGGTCGGTGCCGATCGAGCGGATGAGGATCGCGATCGCGCCCTTCCTCGACGCGATGCTGGGGCCTTGCCGCCGCGCCGCGCCGAAATAGCCATAAGAGGAGCCGTCCTGCGTCGCCTTCATGCCATGGTCGACAAAGGCGATCTTGCCTTTCAGACTGGCTTCGGGTGCGGCCTCCAGATCGGCGATGCTCGGGAAATAGACGATTTCGCCCTCTATCCCCTTGTCGCCGGTCGATCCGCTGTTGCCCAGCGCCGCCAGCACCAGATTCTGCGGGAAGGGCGAGAGAATGCGCGCTTCCTCCTTCCCGCGCACCCAGACCGGCATGGTGTAGGGTTCGGCGCGGACGTTGGAAAAACCGAGTGCCTTGAGCTTCGCCACCGCCCAGTCGCGGGCGCGCGCTTCCTGCGGCGTGCCGGCGGGGCGCGGGCCGACCTCCGTCGTCAGCCCTTCGGTGAAGTCCCAGGCGACATCGTCCTTGAGCGCCGCGTCCCGAATCGCGCCGCTGTCGGCGGGCGCCGCGTGGGAGAGGGCGGGGGTGAGGATGCTGCCAAGGAGCAGGGCGGCGAGCTGGCCCGATCGGATTTTCTGCATGGATGGAGGCTTACCCAGCCATCCCCCATTTGCCAATGGCTTCCGCCTCCGCTAACTCCGGCCCGATTTCTCAACGACTGACTTTTCGGAGCTGCGCGAACCCATGTCCGCCTCATCGCAATATGCCTATGTCATGAAGAGCATGACCAAGAGCTTCCCCGGCGCGGCGAAGCCGGTGCTCAACCAGATCAACCTGCAATTCTACCGCGGCGCCAAGATCGGCATCGTCGGCCCCAACGGCGCGGGCAAATCGACCCTGATGAAGATCATGGCGGGCATCGACACCGATTATAGCGGCGAAGCCTGGCCGGGCGAAAATATCACGGTCGGCTATCTGCCGCAGGAGCCGCAGCTCGACCCCAGCAAGACGGTGCTGGAAAACGTCAAGGACGGCGCGCGCGAGATTGCGGACAAGATGGACCGTTTCAACGAGATCAGCATGATCATGGCCGATCCGCCGGAAGACGTCGATTTCGACGCGCTGATGGAGGAAATGGGCACGTTGCAGGAGCAGATCGACGCGGTCGACGGCTGGACGCTCGACAACCAGCTCGAAATCGCGATGGAAGCGCTGCGCTGCCCGCCGTCGGACTGGTCGGTCGAAAATCTGTCGGGCGGTGAAAAGCGCCGCATTGCGCTGACCCGCCTGCTGATTCAGAAGCCGGACATCCTGCTGCTCGACGAACCGACCAACCATCTCGACGCCGAAAGCGTCACCTGGCTGGAAAACCACCTGAAGGAATATGCCGGCGCGGTGCTGATGATCACCCACGACCGCTACTTCCTCGACAATGTGGTGGGCTGGATTCTGGAACTCGATCGCGGCAAATATTTCCCCTATGAGGGCAACTACTCCACCTATCTGGAGAAGAAGGCCAAGCGTCTGGAGCAGGAAGACCGCGAAGCCACCGGCCGTCAGAAGGCGATCAACGACGAGCTGGAATGGATCCGGCAAGGCCCCAAGGGCCGCCAGACCAAATCGAAGGCGCGTATCGCCAAGTTCGAACAGCTGGTCGCCAGCCAGGAAAATCGTGCGCCCGGCAAGGCGCAGATCGTCATCCAGGTGCCCGAGCGTCTGGGCGGCAAGGTGATCGAGGCCAAGGGCATTTCCAAGGCCTATGGCGACAAGCTGCTGTTCGAGGACCTGTCCTTCATGCTGCCGCCCGGGGGTATCGTCGGCGTGATCGGGCCGAACGGCGCGGGCAAGTCGACGCTGTTCAAGCTCATCACCGGCCAGGAGCAGCCCGATTCGGGCGAGATCGACATCGGTTCGACCGTGCGCCTCGGCTATGTCGACCAGAGCCGCGATCATCTCGACGCATCGAAGAATGTCTGGGAGGAAGTTTCGGACGGCCTGGATTATGTGAAGGTCAACGGCCATGACATGTCGACGCGCGCCTATGTCGGCGCCTTCAACTTCAAGGGCCAGGACCAGCAGAAGAATGTCGGCAAGCTGTCGGGCGGTGAGCGCAACCGCGTCCATATCGCCAAGATGCTGAAGCGCGGCGGCAATGTGCTGCTGCTCGACGAACCGACCAACGACCTCGACGTCGAAACGCTGGCGGCGCTGGAAGAGGCGATCGAGAATTTCGCGGGCTGCGCCGTGGTCATCAGCCACGACCGCTTCTTCCTCGACCGTCTCGCCACCCATATTCTGGCGTTCGAAGGCGACAGCCATGTCGAATGGTTCGAAGGCAATTTCGAGGCCTATGAAGAAGATAAGCGCCGCCGTCTGGGCGACGCGGCCGACCGTCCGACGCGCCTGGCTTATAAGAAGCTCACCCGTTGATCGAACGCGGCCCGTCGCAGGCGCGGTAACAGGGTTGCAATCTTTGCAACCACGCGCTGCGATTTCGCACTTGCGATGGTGGCGCTAACATTACATAGGGAGCGAGCCTTTCAGGCATCCTCTCCTAAAAACTTTCCAGGCCGGTCCTTTTGGATCGGCTTTTTTTTTGGCCACGGAATCATCGGAAACATGATCTACCCGTCACCGGCTGGCGCGATATCCGATGAGCAGACCGAAGCAGAAGGTGGCAAGCAGGGCGAGCTGAACCTTGCCATGCGGGTCTTCATAGCCCACGATCTGCTGTCCCCAGGCGAACAGCGCGACGAACATTGCCAATGCCAGCCCGGACATACCGCCCCCCGCGCTCCCCAACCCCGTCGGTCACAATAGCGCAATGGTCGCTAAGAAAGTCATAATGGCTTGCCTCCCCGGCCCGTCGCGCCTAGGGGGTGCCGCAACGCCATTTCCCGCGCATCGGGCGCGGCATCCGTCGATTCCAAGGAGTCCGCACCTCATGAAAGCCCGCATCTTCGTCACCCTCAAGGGCGGTGTCCTCGATCCGCAGGGTCGGGCGATCCATCACGCGCTCGACGGCCTGGGCTTTGGCGGCATCAACGACGTGCGCGCCGGCAAGCTGATCGAACTGGACCTGGCCGACGGCACCAGCGACGAGGATATCGACGCCATGTGCCGCAAGCTGCTGGCCAATACGGTGATCGAAAACTACCGCATCGAAAAGGTCGCCTGAGCCATGAAGAGCGCCGTCATCGTCTTTCCGGGCAGCAATTGCGACCGCGACCTGGCGGTGGCGTTCGAGGCTGTGACCGGCACGAAGCCCGCCATGATCTGGCATCGCGACACCGAACTGCCCGACGATCTCGACCTGATCGGCGTGCCGGGCGGCTTTTCCTATGGCGACTATCTGCGTTCCGGCGCGATGGCTGCGCGCTCGCCGGTGATGCAGGCGGTGGCGACCGCGGCGGAGCGTGGCGCCTATGTGCTGGGCGTCTGCAACGGGTTCCAAGTGCTGACCGAAAGCGGCCTGCTGCCCGGCGCGCTGCTGCGCAACGCCGGCGGCCATTTCGTCTGCCGCGACGTCGCCCTGACGGTCGAGAATGCCCAGAGCGCTTTCACTAGCCGCTATGACGCGGGCGAGGCGATCAGTTTCCCGGTCGCGCATCATGACGGCAATTATTTCGCCGACGACGCCACGCTCGACCGGCTGGAGGGCGAGGGCCGGGTCGCGCTGCGCTATGCGGAGAGCGTCAACGGATCGGCCCGCAACATCGCTGGTATCCTGAACGAAGCGGGCAATGTGCTGGGCATGATGCCCCACCCCGAACGCGTGATCGAGGCGGCCCATGGCTCGACCGACGGCAAGCGCCTGTTCCAGGGTCTGGTCGAAGGGTTGCTCGCGCGGGCCTGATCGTCTGTATGGTCAATGCCGGAAAAACAGCGTCACCGACGCGACATGGTTGACGCGCGTGTTGCCGGCACGCTGGTTGACGATCTGGTTCAGATAGCCGACCTCCAGCGTCGACGCGCCGGGCAGGCCGATTTCGGCCCCCACAAAACTGCGTAACTGGTCGAAGCCGCTGCGGGCGCCCCAGTCGGTGTCGTTCAAGGCCGCAAAGCCTTCGGCATAGGCCAGCGCGTTCACGGCGTCGCTGTCGGCCTTCAACGGTTTTTCGTAGCGGATCATCTCGCGCAGGCGCCAGCCCATGTCGTCGCCGTCCGAGCGCCAGCGCTGTTCCAGCCGCGTGCGCGAGGAAAGTTCGCCGCCCCACGGCTTGCCCAGCGTCCAGCTCAATTGCTGGAAGCTGCGTTCCTCATTGACGTCCTTGCCGCCCTCGATCGGCACCACGATATGGGCGAACCCCTGATAGAGGGTGAGCGAGGGCGAGAATTTCCAGCCGAGCGCGCCGCGGAACAGCGATTGGTCGACGCGCGAGACGCCGTCGCCGATGCGCGGCTGAACCTCCGCGAAATAGACGAGTTCGTCCCTGATCGACCCCATGGCGGTCAGGTTGAGCCAGAATTGCTCATCCTCGCTGGTCGCGGCGTGCGTGGGGGCGGAGAGCAGGGCGAGGCAAGCGGACAGACAGACAGCGAAGCGACGCATGGAATTTCCTGAGATGAAAAGGACAGGTGCCGACGATGCGGCTTCCCGTCCTTCCTAGGGCGCGTGCATTTCTATCCTGTTTCCCGACGGTTAGTTTGTGTCGGGGGCGGCGGGCGCGGGTTGCGTCAGGTGATGACGCTGGGTTTGTCCATCCCGGTGAAGCCGCTGATATCCGCCACGTCCTGCGCGGCCGCGATCAGGGGGGCAAGAGCGGTCGCGGTTTCCAGGCCGAGGTCGCCGTCCGGGCCGACATAGCGTTCGATATAGACGCGCAGCGTCGCGCCTTCCGTGCCGGTGCCCGACAGGCGGAAAACCACGCGCGATCCGTCATCGAACAGGATGCGGACGCCCTGGTTGCGGCTTACCGACTGGTCGGTCGGGTCGGTATAGGCGAAATCGTCAGCGCTTTTCACCGTGCCGCCGCTGTTGGACGTGCCGGGCAGGCTGTCGAGCTTGCCGCGCAGCGCGGCCATCAGCGCGTCGGCCTTGTCCTTGGCGATGGCTTCATAATCGTGGCGCGCATAATAATTGCGGCCATAGGTCGCCCAATGGTCTGCCATGATCTCCGCAACGCTCTGCTTGCGGACGGCGAGGATGTTGAGCCACAGCAGCACGGCCCAGATGCCGTCCTTCTCGCGCACATGGTCGGAACCGGTGCCGGCGCTTTCCTCGCCGCAGATGGTGGCCATGCCGGCGTCGAGCAGGTTGCCGAAGAATTTCCAGCCGGTGGGCGTCTCATAGAGCGGCAGGCCCAGCCTTTCCGCGACCCGGTCGGCCGCGCCGCTGGTCGGCATGGAGCGGGCAATGCCCCTGAGGCCTGCCGCATAGCCGGGCGCGAGATGGGCGTTGGCCGCCAGCACCGCGAGCGAATCCGACGGCGTGACATAGCTATGGCGGCCGATGATGAGGTTGCGGTCGCCGTCGCCGTCCGACGCCGCGCCGAAATCGGGCGCGTCGGGTGCCATCAGGCGGTCATAAAGTTCCTTGGCGTGGACTAGGTTCGGATCGGGATGATGATGGCCGAAATCGGGAAGCGGGGTGCCGTTCATCACCGTGCCGGCGGGCGCGCCCAGGCGCTTTTCGAAAATCTCCACCGCATAGGGGCCGGTGACGGCGCTCATGCTGTCGAAGGCGAGAGTGAAGCCGCTCGCGATCATCGCGCGGATCGCGGCAAAATCGAACAGGCTTTCCATCAGGTCGGCATAGGCCGCGACCGGATCGACCACTTCCACGATCATGTCGCCAAGCTGGCTGGTACCGATGGCGTCGATGTCGACATCGGCGGCGTCGAGAATCCGGTAGCTGTCGATCGTCAGCGAGCGGGCATTGATCGCGTCCGTCACCTTCTCCGGCGCGGGGCCGCCATTGCCGATATTATATTTGATGCCGAAATCCTCGTCCGGGCCGCCGGGATTGTGGCTGGCCGAGAGGACAAGGCCGCCGAACGCGCCGGACGCGCGGATCAGGTGCGAGGCGGCGGGGGTGGAAAGAATGCCGCCCGCGCCCACCAGCACCCGGCCGAAGCCGTTGGCCGCCGCCATTTTCAGCACCGTCTGGATGACTTCGCGGTTGAGATAACGGCCGTCCCCGCCCACCACCAGCGTCTCGCCCGCGAACCCCTCCAGGCTGTCGAACACCGACTGGACGAAATTTTCCGCATAATGGGGCTGGGCGAAGACCCGCACCTTCTTCCGCAGGCCGGACGTGCCGGGCTTCTGGTCGGTGAAGGGGGTGGTGGTTACGGTCTGGATCACTCCGGCATCCTTTTGAAAGAGCGTGTCGGTGGAAATCTCATATGGCTCGGGAAAAGCCATTGTCGCAGGACTGCATGTTCAGCGCTTTTGTGCAAACCAGATGACATGGCGCGGGCCCTTGCCATTGTCGCGCGCGCGCACGGCGACTTCCTCCACCAAAAAGCCGGCGCTGCGCAGGCGGCGGGTGAAGGCGTCGTCGGAGCCGGCGGACCAGATGGCGAGGATGCCGCCGGGCTTCAATGCGGCGCGGGCGGCGTCCAGGCCCTGCCGGTTATAGAGCCGGTCGTTGGCGGCGGCGGTGAGGCCGTCCGGGCCATTGTCGACGTCGAGCAGGATCGCGTCATAGCTGCCATGGCCTGCCGCGATCACGTTGACGACATCGTCCATCATCAGCGTGACACGCGGATCGTCCAGGCATCCGGCGGCGAGGTCCGTCATCGGGCCGCGCGCCCATTCGATGATTTCCGGCACCAGTTCGGCGACGGTGATCCGCGCCGAAGCGTCAAGCGCGCCGAGCGCCGCGCGCAGAGTGAAGCCCATGCCGTATCCGCCGATCAGCAGATGCGGCGCCTTGCGCCCCTTCAGCCGCTCGATCGTCATGAGCGCGAGCTGCTTTTCCGAGCCGCTCATGCGGCTGCTCATCAATTCATTGCGGTCGAGGACGATCATATAATCGCCGCCACGCCGGTAGAGTTTCAGTTCCTGCCCACCCGGCACGGCGGCGGACCCCAGATATTCGCGCGGCGTCATAATGCCCCTTCATACAGAAACGATCGGCGATGGGACGCATGGCAGCTTGGCTTCCGTCGCGCAAATGCTACAGGCGGTCGCGCGCATCGGTCGACCCTTGGCCGATCCGCCCGGCGGATGCTATCGGCCCGCCATCGTCAGACCCGAATCCGCACAGGCAGATTTCTTTTTCATGCGTTATTTTCTCGACACCGAATTCAATGGCTTTGGCGGTACGCTGATCAGCGTGGCGCTGGTGCCGGAGGATGGGGACCAGGAACTTTATTTCTCGCTGCCCCTGCCGGACGAGATTGAGCCATGGGTGGCGACCCATGTCATTCCCTATCTGCGCCATGTGCCGCCGGGCATCGATCATGAGTTGGGTCGCGAGGAAGGGGCGGACATGGTTGCCGCCTATCTGGCCGGCGATCCCGATCCGATCATTATCGCCGACTGGCCGGAGGATCTGGCGCATTTCTGCGCCTTGCTGGTGACGGGACCGGGGCGGATGGCAGGGGTCGACTTCGGATTGCGGCTGGAACTCATCAACGCGGCGGGGTTCAGCGCGGCGGCGAACAGCCGCATACCGCATAATGCCCTGCATGACGCGCGGGCGCTGCGCGATTTCTACATGGTCGATCGGGTCGGCTAAGGCCCGCTAATCCGAGGGACACCTGGCCTCAGGATCGGGAACGGAGGAAAGGCATCGTGAAGGGCGATGCTGTTGCGACTGAGAAAATGTGGTCGGCCTTTGCGTCATCCTATAGAACTTTGTGCGAAGCACCGAACAGCCATCTACGGGTGAGACTGGAGGAAATCCGTCGTGATGAGCATGATTGGCTACGTGTAGGCGCTTGCAAACGTAGCGTCCCCTGCTCGCAAACAACGCAGATTTCTGCTCAGATTGAATGACAGCGGGCGAACCGCGCTGCCCACGCTAAATGACAATATGCTCGCCATCATCCGCGCTTGCTTGCAAACAGGACCGGCCTGCTCACGATATCTGCCAGCGAAGTTCGTGACTGGCATCATATCGGCACCCCTGCCTCGCGGAGCCGCTCGGTCAGTTCGCGGTGTGTTCGGCGTGCAGCGTTCCGGCAAGGAAGGCGCGGACATCGGATGTCGGCGCCTTGATCGGACGGGGTATCAGCGCCCGTTTCGGTGGACGGCGCGGACGTCTCCGCCGCGGAAACGGTTGCCGAGGCACGATCCTGCGCCCAGCCAGGTGTTGCGCAGAGAACAAGCATTGCCGTCGATAGCAGTTTCGTGCGCAGCTTGGCCATGTCCCAGCCCTCGTTTTTTACGTCCGGTGCTTTTTTCAGAAGAAAAAACCGACCTTTACTTATCAATATCCAGGCTGACGCTGGTGAGGGCACCCGTGAACGGCGCCGGGAAAGGATAGTCGGCCACGGGCGAGCCATAATCGGCACCGACGTCCATCGTCTCGTTGGGCGAGAACATCGTCGGCAGGGTACGATCGATATGTCCGCTGCCGATGGCCTTGCCGTCCGCCAGCAGCGTCACCGTGCCGCCCGCGCCGCGCGCCTTTGCAGCCACGCCGTCATAGACGAAGCGCATCTCCAGCACCTGCGTGCCATCCGGGATGGGTCGCGTCGCCACGACGTCGTAGCGTCGGACACCGTTCAGATTGTAGTGGAAATGGGCGATCCCACCATCGAGCCGGAACGCCCATCCGCCGGGCGCTCCCCCCTGCGTGATGATGACGCCCGTATCCACCGCGGTGAAGGTGCCACGGGCAGCCAGCCGCCAGGACGCGTTGCGCACCACCGGGGCGATCTGCTCGGGCAGCCCCGCCATGCCCGGATAATAGACGAAATGCGTGCCCCTGTTGGGCGGCGTGGTCGTCGGGCGACCGGACTGGCGCCAGTCCAGCGGCAGGATGTTGTTGCGTGCCGCCTGCGCCCACCAGAGCGCCTCGAGTTCTTTGGCCTTTTCAGGATTTGTTGCTGCAAGATCACGCGATTGGGAGTAGTCCTGATCCAGATTGTAGAGTTCCCAACGCGTCTTGAGAGGATCGAGCGCGAGCCGCGCGTCACCTTTGATCGAAGGATCGGTAAGGCGCGCGCCGGCGAACCAGCCATCGCTGTAGATGCCGCGATTGCCCCACGTCTCGAACACCTGGGTGTGCCGCACCTCCGGGGCCGCGGCGCTGTCGATGGTGGTCGTGGCATCGACACCGTCGAACGGCATCTGCGTGACGCCGTGCACGCTATCCGGCGCTGCGATACCGGCCGCACTGAGCAGGGTGGGCGCGATGTCGACCACATCAAGGAACTGCGCGCGGATCGCGCCCGGATCCTTGATCCGCGCCGGCCATGACACGATCAGCGGATTGCGGATGCCGCCGAGATGGGAGGCGACGTGCTTATAATACTGAAACGGCGTATTGAGCGCCCAGGCCCATGGATAGGGCATGGACGTCTCGTACCTGGCAGAACCCAGATCGGGCAGGTCGCTGGTCTTGACGGCCGTTTCGTTGGCCAGCCCGTTGCCCTGCGCGATCTCGCTGGTGTTGCCGCCGACGCCGCCATCCGGTGCCGCGCCATTGTCGCCGATGATGTACAGGACCAACGTATTCTGCCCGTCAGGCAGTGCGCGCGCCGCATCGATCACGCGCCCGATCTCGTGATCGGTCTGCGCAGTGAAGCCGGCGAACACCTCCATCTGGCGAGCGTTGATCCGTTGCTGCTCGGGCGGTAGACTGTTCCACGCCGGCACGACAGGGGGCCGGGGTGTGAGCGCCGCATCCTTCGGGATGACGCCCAGCTTCTTCTGGCGAGCAAACGTCTTCTCGCGATAGGCGTCCCAGCCGTCATCGAACTGGCCCTTGAACGGCGCGATCCACCGGGCGGGCACCTGGATAGGCGCGTGCGTCGCACCCGGGGCCAGATACAGAAAAAATGGCTTGTCGGGTGAGGTCGCCTTGACCGAGCGCATCCACTCGATCGCATGGTCGGCAAGATCCTGGTTCATGGTGTAGTTCGGATCGCGCGAAGGCGGCATCAGGCGCGTACCATCGAACAGGGTCGGATGATACTGATCCGACCCCCATCCGTTGAAGCCGTAGAAGCGATCGAACCCCATCCCGGTCGGCCAGTGACCGAACGGCCCGGCGGGGCCAGCCTCGCGCGGGGGCGTGTTGTGGTTCTTGCCGAACATACCGGTCGCGTAGCCGCGGTCCCGCAGCAGGGTGGCCACCGTAGCCGCATTGTCCGGCAGCACGCCGGTATAGCCCGGATGGCCCGTCGCCATCTCGCCGACATTGCCGAAGCCGACATGGTGCGCGTTGCGCCCGGTAAGCAGCGCCGCCCGGGTCGGCGAACAGATGCCGGCGGTGTGGAAACGGGTGTAGCGCAGCCCCTCACGTGCCAGCTTGTCAGCCGCCGGCGTCGGCACCGCGCCTCCAAACGTACCGAATTGACCGTAACCGGCGTCATCGACGAGGATGACCAGGATGTTCGGCGCAGCGGCCGGCGCGCGGATCTGCTCGACCGGCGGCGGCGGTGGAGGCGTTCGGAAGGTCAGTGGCGTCTCCTGCCCCCTCGAGGTCGCAGCCATCATCGCCAGTGCCAGGGCGCAACTCCGAACCAAAAGGCGCGTTCTTGAATGCCGCATCGCAATCCTCCCCTCGGGGGGGCTTAGCTTGAAAACAGTTGAATGCAATATTAAAACATCATAATTAAATTATAACTGCCTATGTGATGGCAGCTGAACATCACGGCTTCGACACGCCTTGCGGAACATCGATTTTGGCTTACGGACAACCGGCTATGTCCGACACACGCGTTCCCGGCACCAAGGCCGCAGCATCGATGCGACAGGTCCAATCGACGACTGCGATCATCAAGGCGGCGCAGCATCTGTTCGCCGTTCGCGGCATCAATGGCGTGTCGCTGCGCGAGGTGGCGGCGGCCGCCGGACATCGCAACATCAACGCTGTCCAGTATCATTTCGGCTGCAAGGCCGAGTTGGTTCAGGCGATATACCGCTACAACCTTCCCGTACTGGACCAGCGCCGAGGTGAGCTGCTCGGCAAGGTGCGCGCGCAAAGCAAGCTCGACTCGCTCCCTGACCTGGTCCACGCTTTCTTTTGGCCAGTGATCGATCAGGTCGATGACGATGGTCGGCACAGCTACGCCACATTCCATGGTCAGGCGCTGCACACGCCAGAGTGGCAGACGTCCTGGATGCAGATGATCGATCAGGCGCCGGTCAGCGTTCTGATGCTGGACATGATCGCCGCGGCGGCCGAACCGGTCGAGCGCGATCTGTTTCACGAACGCATGGTGTGCGCCAGTCTGGTCGTGGCGCGCGCGCTGACGCGGTACGACGCGACGGCGACCGATCCTGCCTCCACCGTCGATCGTGCCACCTTACTGACAGACGGATTGCGGATGGCGACCAGATTGTTGGGAACGCACCCATGACGTCGTCGGCACACTCGAGAACAAGCCAAGCATCGGCGACCGCGGCTTCGATGTCGTCGACATAAAGAACGGTGCCGGCGCCTGCTTTGGCCTGCGCATCCACCAGCTTCGGCAGCTCTGCGTCAATGAAGCCTTTTGCGATCGCGAGTTGTTCGGGCTTCGGATCATACAGCCGCACGTCGCCGCCGCTGGCGAACATCAGCGCTATGCGCGAGCCAAGAGTTCCGCCGCCGATCACGACGGTCGGACACGATCTGGGATCAAACTGAGTCATGCTGGTTCTCCTTCGGTTAGGCAAATGATCGGAAATGCGCCGGGTACCGCGGCGCGTCATGCCGATGAGATTTCGGCGCAGGCGTTGCCGGTGAGATTGCCCTCGATCATGATGATCGCGGGGCTCTCAAAGCCGTCGAGGCAGGCGCAGCAAACGGTGCCGGCAAGGTCGGTCACGAACATGGGGTCACGGGCGACGTCGGCCGCGATGCCGATGCCTTCGATAGGATGCGTGAAGACGATTTCGGACCGTGATCGTGGTTCGTCACCGACGATGCAATCGGGGACGCGGCCTCCCGTGAGGATCACTTGGCTATCGGAACCTTCTGATTTATCGAATGAAAATTTGGTGGGCGCCGACATCGCGATCGAATCTCCAGAAAGATCGACGTCCTAGATTGGCCAGCGCAGTAACTTTCTCTTTCAACAATCCGCTGCGTTTTTTCCAAAAGCCGCACATCAACGACGCATGTGTGGAGGGGGCAGAGCTCCTGCTCCGGACCTGCGCGGATATTCGTGCCGAGGACGCTCTTAGCTCTTGTCGAAGCTCAGCCGCCCCGTGTCATAGGCAACCACCTGAAGCAGGCCGCGCGTGATGGCGAGATTCTTGAAGAAGTGGATGAACTGATTCTGGTCGCCCAGCGCGTTGTGAAAGAAGATCGCTGCGGCGACGGTGAACAGCGCCAGTGCGCGGCGTTCGTCGGGCGCCACAGAGCGCAGTTTTCGCCCCATTCGTATGCCGCACGTGAAAACGGGCTTGACGAGATACGGTATATCATTAACTCGCGCGGCAGGCATCAAGGGGGCGAAAGAGAAGATGGGAAATTTTGCGGCGCGGGCGTCTCTGGGGATCGCAATGATACTCCTGCCGAGCGTGGCCGCGGGGCGGGAGGTGAGCACGCCTCAGGACGGCGACATTCTCGTCACCGGTCAGCGGCAGGCCTACCGCGGGCTCGTGCCTGTGGCCGATATCCCCCAGTCCATCACGCTCCTGAACGAGGCGCGATTGGAGGAGGCGCAGATCACGCGGCTCGCCGATGCGCTGGATCTCTCTTCCTCGGTCGCCCGGCAGAACAATTTCGGCGGGCTCTGGGAAAGCTTCGCGATCCGCGGGCTGGTCGGCGACGAGAACAACCCGAGCGGCTACCTCGTCAACGGCTTCAATGCCGGGCGAGGCTTCGCGGGGCCGCGCGACGTATCCGGCATCGAGCGGATCGAGATTCTCAAAGGCCCCAATGCCGCACTGTTCGGCCGAGGCGAGCCGGGCGGCAGCATCAATCTCGTGACCAAGCGGCCTACGGAACGCTTTGCCGGGAAGATAGAGGGCACCTACGGCAGCTTCGACTTCCGCCGGCTTGAGGCTGACGTGAACGTGCCCGCAAGCAATTTCGCGGCGGTTCGGCTGGTCGGCTTCTACGAGGCGGCGGACAGTTTTCGGGATACCATCAAGTCCGAGCGCTACGGCGTGTTCCCCTCCATTTCGTTGCGGTTCGGACCGGACACCAGCCTGGTCTACGAGCTGGAGGCGACCCGGCAGGAGATCCCGCTCGATCGCGGCGTCTTCGCGCTGGGCGATAATCTGAGGGTGATCCCGACCAGCCGTTTCCTCGGCGAGCCTGGCCTGGGACCGAACAGGGCGACGGCGCTCGGGCACCAGTTCTCGCTCCAGCACGATTTCTCCGCGGACTGGAGCTTGCTGGTGGGCGTCGGCTTGCGCGACACCGAGCTCAAGGGAACCTCGGCGGATGCTGAACTCGCGGCCTCGCGCCAGCGCCTGTTCGTGGACGGCCGCAGCCTGACGCGCGAGGTGCGCTATCGCGATTATGACGGCGCTCACCGCGTCTATCGCGTCGAGCTGAGCGGTCGCTTCCAGGGCCCGCTGGGTCTGCACCGCGTGATCGTCGGCGCCGACCGCGATGAATTCGACACCGACCTGCTGGTCCTTGGCTATCGCGCGCCGTTGCTCTCGACTTCGCCCACCGCCCAGCAGGGTTTCGAGATCGACATATTCGACCCCGTCTACGGCCGCTTTCCGACGCCACCCTTGTCCCGCATCAACGACCGGACGATCGCGCAGCGATCCTGGGGCGCCTATGTGCAGGACCAGATCCGGATCAGCGATCGCCTCGAGATACGGGTCGGCGCGCGGTACGACGAATTCACGCAATCGATCAGCAATCGGTTGAACGGGACCGTCGCTCGGCAGGCGGAATCACGGATCAGCCCCCAGGCGGGCGTGGTCTGGCAAGTCTCGGAACCGATCAGCCTTTATGCGGCCTATGGCGAGGGGTTTCGTCCCAACACGGGTGCGAGCGTGTCCGGCGAAACGTTCGATCCGGAAACCTCTCGGTCGATCGAGGTTGGGGCCAAGCTGAGCATGGGCGGCCTTACGGGGACGGCGTCGCTCTTCCGGCTGAACAAGGGCAACATCCTGACGAGCGACATCGCCAATCCGGGCTTCTCGATCGCGGTCGGCGAGGCGCGGAGCCAGGGCTTCGAATTCGAGCTGGCGGGACGGCTGCCGGGCGCGATCGAAGGGCTGCTCTCCTACACCTATCTCGACGCAGAGGTCGTGTCGGGCACGCGGAACGCGAACGGCGTCGCGATCAGCCCCGGCGACCGGCTGCTCAACGTGCCGAAGCATACGCTCAGCGCCCAGGCCTCGCGCCGCTTCAACGTCGCTGAGCGCGAATTGAACGTCGGGGCAGCGGTCCTGCATGTCAGCTCGCGCCTCGGCGAGGTGGGAACGGCGTTTGAGCTTCCTGCCTACACCACCGTGCGTCTGTTCGGCTCCTATGCGCTGACCGACAATGTCGAAGCATCGGTGGTCGTCAACAACCTCTTCGACGAGACCTATTTCGTCAATTCCTATGCCCGGCTGTGGGTGATGCCAGGGGCTCCCCGCATTGCGCTCGCGACCTTGAAGCTGCGGCTCTGACGGAAGCGCGGGAGACCAGCCCACATGAAACCTGATTTGGAGATCACGATGCCCCAAGATCAAGCCTCCGTCCTGCTGCAGGATGTGTCTTTCGCTTATGGCGCGCAGGAAGTCCTGCGCGGTCTCACGCTTTCCGTTCCGGCGGGCAGCATCACCGCGTTGCTCGGCGGGAACGGGGCCGGCAAGTCGACCACGCTTGCAGCACTGCTCGGCTTCGTGCGCGCCCAATCGGGCACGATTTCGGTGCGCGGCGTCGATCCGGGGAGCGACCCGGATGCGGCGCGCCGCCGCATCGCCTATTTGCCCGAGAATGTCGCGCTCTACGAGCATCTGAGCGCCACGGAAAATGCCGAGTATCTGCTCGCGCTTTCGGGCGAGCGGCATGCGCGGAGCGGCATCACCGAGGCGTTCGCGGCGGCCGGTCTGCAGGAGGGAGCGTGGGATCAGCGGCTCGGCGGCTTCTCGAAGGGCATGCGGCAGAAGGTGGCGATCGCGGTTGCATTGCTGCGCCGGGTGCCGGTGCTGCTGCTCGATGAGCCGACCTCCGGCCTCGATCCGCGGGCGACGGCGGACTTCAACGCGCTGGTCGCGCAGGTGCGTGATCGCGGCACCGCGGTGCTGATGGTGACGCACGACCTGCTCTCCGCCGCCGACGTGGCCGACCGGATCGCCTTTCTCGAAAACGGGCGCGTTACCGACGAGGTCGCAGCCAGCGGCCCCGAACGGTTCGACGTGCGTGCGTTTCATGCCCGTTTCCAGGTCGGCGGGGAGCCGCTCGCAGCATGAGCGCGACCCGCCTCATCGCGCGCGACGAGCTTCGGCTGATGACGCGCAACCGCGTCGCCCTGATCGCGTTCGTCCTGCTTGTGCTGCTGACGCTTGTTGCGGTCGCGAGCAGCTGGTCGCACCAGCGCGGCATCGCCGAGCTGCGCGCCCGGCACGCGCACGTAGCGGACGCTGCTTTCGACGCACAGCCGGACCGGCACCCGCATCGTGTGGTCCACTACGGCACCTTCATCTTTCGTCCGCTGGGGCCACTCGCGGCGTTCGACCCCGGCGTCGATGCGTTCACCGGAAACAGCATGTTCCTGGAGGGCCACCGGCAAAATACGGCCAATTTCGGTGACGTTCGGCAGAGTTCGCTGCTCGTGCGGTTCGGCCAACTGACCCCGGCCTTTGTGCTGCAGGTCGTAGCACCGCTGCTGCTGATCTTCCTCGGTTATGGCGCGCTCGCGCGGGAGACCGAGCGCGGCACGCTGCGCCTCCTGATGCTGCAGGGGGTTGGCCGCGGGCAGCTGGTGCGCGGCAAGCTTCTGGCGCTGGGCACGGTGGCGCTGCTGGCCGGCTTGCCGGCGATGATCGGCTTCGTCCTCATCGCCGGCCAGCCCGGCGCGCTCGCCCTGCCGATGCTGACCATCGCGCTCGGCTATTTCGCCTATCTGGCACTGTGGGTGGTCGTCATCCTGCTCGTGTCGGCGCTGGTCCGCCGCAGCCGCGACGCACTGCTCGCGCTGGTGGCGTTGTGGGCAGTCGTGGTGGTGCTTCTGCCACGTGTCGCGCCCGATGTCGCCAACGCGGCCGTTCCGCTCCAGAACCGGCTGCAGACCGACATCGCGATTGCCCGCGACCTGAGGCAGATGGGCGACAGCCACAATCCCGACGATCCGCACTTCGCGCAGTTCAAGCAGTCGGTGCTCGACCGCTATGGCGTCACGCGGGTCGAGGACTTGCCCGTCAACTACAAGGGCATCCTGGGCCTCGAAGGCGAGCGGATGACCTCCGAGCTGTTCAACCGCTATGCCGGCGAGAGCTACACGGCCCAGGAGCGGCAGAACGCATTGATCGAAACGGCGGGCCTGCTCAGCCCCGCCATCGCGATCCGTTCGCTGTCGATGGCGGCGGCGGGGACCGACTTCGCCGGGCACCGGCGGTTCCTCGAACAGGCCGAGGCCTATCGCTACGATCTGGTTCAGCGGCTCAACAAGCTGCAGGCCGACAATGTCAGCTATGCGGACGATACGGCGGAGGATGCCGGTGCGGACCGCCGCAAGCGCGTCGCGGCGCGCAATTGGACCGCGATGCCGGACTTCGCGTTCAAAGCGCCCCGGGGAGCCGATCTCGCGCGAGGCGCCTTGCCGGGCCTCGCGATCATTCTCGCCTGGCTGGCTGTAGCGGCCCTGCTGCTCATGATCGCCACCCGCCGCCTGGGAGCCCGCCGATGAGCCTCATTGCCCACGAACTCCGCCTGCTGCTCCGTCAGCGCCTGACCGTGATCGCGCTGGCGCTCCTCGGATTGCTCACTATTGCCGCATTGGCGGCCGGCATGACCGAGGTCGCTCGCCAGCGCGCTGCGATCGCCGCCATTCCTGCGGCCCAGGCCGAGGACATCAACGCGATTGCCGCTTGGATCGACAAGTCCAAGGATGCCGGCAGCGCCGCCTATTACAGCTTCCATCCGACCTGGGACGCGCCTGCGCCGCTCGCCTTCGCGGCGCTCGGGATGCGCGACGTGTCGCCCTATATCCTGCGTGTGCGCGCGCTCGGGCTGGAGGCGCAGATCTACGACGGCGACACCTTCAATCCCGAGCTGGCGTTGCCGGGACGGTTCGACTTCGCCTTCGTGCTGGTGTTTCTGGCGCCGCTGTTCGTCATCGCGCTGTTCCATGATCTCGTCTCGGGCGAACGCGAGGCAGGCCGGCAGCGTGCGCTCGACGCGCTGCCGAGGGGAGGGCGCGCGCTCTGGCGGCGCAGGACATTGCTTCGCTTCGCGCTGCTCTGGCTGGTGCTCGGCGTTCCCTTCCTGCTTGCCGCCTGGCTGGAGGGAGTCGCGATGGGCACGATGGCGATCGTGCTGGTGCTGATCGCCGCCTACGCCTTGTTTTGGATCGTGCTCGCCGCGCTGGTCGGGCGCCTGCACTGGAGCTCGGTCGCCAACGCGGCGACGCTCGCGGCGGCGTGGCTGGTGCTGGTGCTGATCGTCCCCACGCTCGCCAATGTCGCGATCAATCAGGCGATTCCGGTGAACCAGGGCGCGGAGATCGCGCTCGCGCAACGCGAGGCGGTGAACCGGGCCTGGGACATTCCGCGCAACGACACGATGCGGCGCTTTTACGCCAATCATCCCGAGTGGGCGGATTCGGCCCCGCTCGGCCATGCGTTCCATTACAAATGGTATCTCGCTTTCCATCAGAATGGCGACGAGAGCGTGGCAGAGCAGGTCCACACCTATCGCCAAGGGCTCGAGGCGCGTGATGCCGCCGGCCGGGCGTTTGGCTGGGTGCTGCCGTCGGTTGGCGTGCAGGCGCTGCTCACGCGGCTCGCCGGCACCGATCTGTCGGCTCAGCTTGCCTATCAGGATTGTGTCCGCGCGTTCCACAAGCGCATCCGGACCTTCTACTACGGCTATCTCTTCCGCGACCGCCCGTTCGGGAAGGCGGATTTCGCCCGTGCGCCGAAGTTCGCGGACACCCCCTGCGCCGGAGCGCGGAACGGAGGGACCTGACGTGCGGCTGAGCTGCGCAGCCTTCGCCTCCTGCGGCGCGATCGCGATCGCCTCACCCGCCGAGGCCCAGCGCGCGAACGACAATGCAGTGACGGAGGCCGAGGACGCGTTCGGCTCGTCGGTTGGTAACGAGAGCATCGGTCTCTACTCGCCAAGCCAGGTGCGCGGCTTCTCGCCGGTGACCGCCGGCAATGTGCGGATCGAAGGCGTCTATATCGACCGGCAGGGCGTGATCTCGCAGCGGCTCGTGGAAGGCTCGACCATCCGCGTCGGCCTGAGCGCGCAGAGTTACCCGTTTCCGGCGCCGACTGGCATCGTCGACTATCGCCTGCGCCCCGTCGGCGACAAGCGACTGGTGAGCGTTCTGGCGGGAAGCCTCGCCTATGGCGCGCCGTCCATCGAGGTCGATGCGCAATTGCCGATCGATGGTCGGCGGCTGGGCGTCGCGCTGAGCGCGTCCTACGCGCACGAGGAATATTATGACGGCTCGGACGCGCACTATAGCCGCTTCGCCGTTATCTCGCGCTGGCGACCGAGCGACGGTGTCGAAGTCATCCCCTTCTGGTCGATGTCGATCGGCAGAGACGAGCAGGTCGCGCCGACCATCATCGCGGCCGGCGCGTTCGAGCCGCCGCCAGCGCCACGGCGCCGCTATTTCGGCCAGCAATGGGCGTTCCGGAACAGTCGCAGCATCAACGCCGGCACGATCCTCAAGGCGCGGATCGGCGAGAGCTGGGCGGTGTCGGGAGGCATCTTCCGCTCCTCGGCTGAAAACCTGCAGAACTTCGCCGAGCTGTTCGTCGGCACCACCCGCGACGGCATCACGACCGAACAGGTCATCGCGGATCCTGGACAGCGTTACGCTTCGACCAGCGGCGAGCTTCGGGTCAGCCGGAGTTTCAGGGACGGACCCCGGCTCCACACGCTGCACACATCGGTGCGCGCGCGTCAGCTCGACAGCCGCTATGGCGGCGGCGCGCCCGCGCTCGATCTCGGACCGCGGCGGCTCGGCGATCCGGTGCCGGTACCCGAGCCCGCGTCGTTCCTGTTTGGGGAGCAGACGCAGGACCGGGTGCGGCAGGCGACCTTCGGCGTCGCTTACGAGGGACGCTGGCGCAACGTCGGCGAGCTCAGCCTCGGCGTGCAGCGAACCGTTTATCGCAAGACCGTCGATCTGCCCGGCGCAGCGCCGAATGCCGAACGGCGCGACCGGCCGTGGCTGTTCAATGTCGCCGCAGCAGTCTTTCTCTCCGAGGGGTTGGCGATCTATGCCGGCTACACGCGCGGTCTCGAGGAGAGTGGGATTGCGCCGATCAACGCCGCGAACCGCAATGAGGCGTTGCCGGCGATCCGGACGAGCCAGGCCGACGCGGGCATTCGCTGGACGCTCAACAAGCGGATGAAGCTGGTCGCTGGGGTGTTCGACGTGCGCAAGCCGTACTTCAACACCGACGAAGCGAACGTCTTCACCATTCTTGGCGACGTCCGTCACCGCGGCGCGGAAATCAGCCTGGCGGGAAACCCGATCGACAGCGTCAGCCTGATCGCCGGCGCGGTGCTCATGCGGCCGCGCGTGACCGGGCAAGGGGTCGAGCTGGGCCGCGTCGGCGAGATCCCGCTCAATCAGCCGGCGCGCGTGCTGCGCGCCAACGCCGAATGGCGACCCGGCTTCCTGCCAGGCTTTTCCATCGACGGCGCGATCGCCAACTTCGGGCGCCGCGCCGCCTCGCGTGACAACCTCGTGTTCGTGCCGAGCTACACGCTGATCGATTTCGGCGTACGCTACCGATTCAGGATCGGCGACGCGCCGGCGACGCTGCGCTTCCAGGTCGCGAACGTGACGAACACCTTCGCGTGGAACGTCGTCGGCAGCAACAGCTACGGGCTGACCGACAAACGGCGCGCGCTGCTTTTCCTGGCGGCCGACTTATAGGCCAGACGAGCGGTCCGCGTTTCCAGCCTCTGAGGGAGATATCATGCGCTTGTTGCATTTGACGGCTGCGGCCGCGTCCGTTCTTGTTCCATCGATCGCCGTGGCGCAATCTTCCGTGCCGCTTGCCGAACTGCCCGCAGCGGTGCTGCCGCCCGCATTGCCCTGGTCCGGCGCGAGCGAGCGCCTGATCGTCGCCGAAAGCGATCCGTGGATCACCCCTGCCGAGCGCGCGAGCTTCGCCACGACCCCGGCCTATGCCGAAACGCGGGCGTGGCTTGAGCGGCTGGACGCGGCTTCGCCGCTCATATCCCTCGAGACCTTCGGGCATACCGGGGAGGGAGGCGAGCTGCTGATGGTCCGCGCGAGGAAAGGACGCTCGGACAAGCCGGTCGTTCTGGTGCAGGCCGGTATCCATGCGGGTGAAATCGACGGCAAGGACGCTGGCTTGATGCTGCTGCGCGACATCGCGCTGCGCGGCAAGGACTCGCTCCTCGACCAGGTCGATCTGGTGTTCGTGCCGATCTACAACATCGACGGCCACGAGCGGATGAGCCGCTGGAACTTCCCTGCTCTCCGCGGACCCCAGGAGAAGGGCTATGTCGGCAATGCACGCAATATTAACCTGAATCGCGACTATGCCAAGGCGGACGCGCCCGAAACGCGCGCGATGATCGCGCTGCTGCAGCGGCTCGATCCGATCCTCTACATCGACTGCCACGTCAGCGACGGCTTCGACATGCAGTACGACACCACCTTCACTTATGCCGGCTGGGGACGCTATGCCTATCATCGTGCCACTGCCGACTGGCTGATGAGCCGCTTCGGCCCGGAGGTTACCGACGCGCTCGAACGCGAAGGGCACTTGCCCGCCATCTATCCCAGTCCGATCGACACGCGCGTACCGGAGAAGGGCATCCGCCAGGCGCCCGAAGGGCCGCGCTACTCCACCGGCTATGGCGACTTCATCGGCGTGCCGACCGTGCTGGTCGAGAACCATATGCTCAAGCCCTATCGCCAGCGCGTGCTGGGAACCTATGTGCTCCTGGAGGCTGCCTTGAAGCTGGCGGCGCAAGACCGCGACCGGATCGTCGCGGCGAAGGTGCGGGACAGGGCCAGCCGGCCCGCCACGATGCTGACCCGCTGGAAGCCGGCGGCGCAGCCGATCGGCTGGGTCGATAATTTCAGGGGCGTCGCGTTCGACAGCTATCGCTCACCGGCGACCGGCCGGCTGGAACAACGCTGGACGGGCAGGCCGGTGACGTTCCGTATGCCGATCATCGGCCAGGAGCCGGTGGAGACCGTGACGCTGCCCCAAGCCTGGTGGGTGCCGCAGGAACAGAAGGAAGTCATCGACCGCCTGCGTCTCCACGGCATTCGCTTCGAGATTCTGGAGGCGCCGCGCACGCTGACCCTCGACCGCGTGCGATTGCGCGATCCTGCCGTGCAGCGCGCGCAGGACGGCCGATCGCCACTCAAAGCTTCGTTCGAGCACGGGAGCGTCTCGGAGACGCTGCCCGCCGGCACGATCCGCGTGCCTTCGGACCAACCGCTCGGCCTTTTGGCGGCCGCGCTGCTGGAACCGGAAGCGCCGGATTCCTTTCTTGCCTGGGGCTTCTTTCCGGAGATGCTTTCGCCCGCGCCCGGCGCCGAGGATTTCGTCCGCGCGCCGCTGGCAGAAGCGTTTCTCGCGCAGGACGCCTCGGTCAGATCCGCATTCGAGGCAAAGCTGATCGCCGAGCCTGCGTTCGCGGCGGATGCCGCAGCGCGTCTAGCATGGCTCACCGAGCGTCTGCCCGATCGCAGCCCGTACTACCTCACATACCCGATCCGCCGCGAACCTTAGGTTTGAGAGCATACTGGTCGTGCTGCCCGATTAGAGAGCGGGAGATAAAAACGCATGTGCCGCGCTTGTTCGCTGTCCGTCTGATATCAGGATCGACTACACTCTTTTAGTCGATGATAGTCTTCCCGACAGGTCGCAGCGCGTACCATCGGCGCGGCGTGATGCCCATCCGTCGCTGGAAGGCGGCGGCGAACTTGCTGGCATTGGCATAGCCGACTGCGAGCGCCGTCCGGGTCACCGGTTCACCGGCCTCAAGCAGCAGCGCCGCGCGCTCCATGCGCCGCGCCGTGAGATAAGCGAACGGTGTGGAACCGGTCGCCTGCCGGAACGCACGCGTGAAGCCGCTCGCCTCGTAATGGGCGACGGTCGCCATCTCTGAGACGGTGAGGTCGTCGGCGAGTCGCTCCTCGATGAACTCGAATACCTTGTCGAGCCTTGCCCGATCGAGCTTGTGCGGTCGGCCCGGCACCGGCGCTCCCGAAAGCGCTGCGATCCTTCCGAGCACAAGCTCAACGCCATGCTCGAAGAACAGGGTCGAGCATCCGTGAAATTCCGCACCGTGGCGCAGCGCCACCAGCACCGATGCGATCGCCTCGTCGTTGTGAAGCATACCTGCGAGCGCGAACAGTTGGTCGGAATCGGGTCTTGCACGCGCTCTCGTCCAGCGGTCGAGATCGATCGCAAGGCCAACCATGTTGAGCGGAGCGCAGCGGCCCTCCCCGGAGAGGTTGGGAGGCACGATGGTGAGCAGGCCCGGACGCCACTCGGCCTCGATCCGCCCCGCGTCGGTGCGCTGAGAATAGGCGCCGCCGCCCGCCGTCGCGAGCCCGATGCGCAAATAGCTCGTCGCATAAACCGGCCCCTCATAGGCGGCAAAATCCGACTGCATCACGAACAGCGAGCCGCTCGGATTGGCGGCATGGAATCCCCGCTCGGGATCGACGGACCGCGCGAAATCAGACGCATTGCGGAAGCTGGCGGGTCGCAGAGGAAGGTTCCCTTCGATCGGAGCCGAACCGTCCCGGATCGGAGCGGTTATCGGCCATGTGACATTATATCCCGCGGTCGACGGAGCAAGCAAAAAGGGGCATCGGTGAAGAGCATCTACTGGGGACCGGCGCTTGCCGGCATGCTGGCGGCCGGGACGGTTCCGGCGGTTGCGCAAGAGCGGGAGGCGGCGCGCGGCCAGGAAGGCGAGATCGTCGTCACCGGCCAGAAGCGCCAGGGCACGCTGCAGGACAGCGACACGGCGGTGACCGTGCTCGACGCCAAGGCGATCGACGAGGCGCGGCTGCGGGATTTCAGCCAGCTCGACGACCTCGTTCCCAATGTCCAGTTCAATCAGGGCGGCCAGCTCGGCAACGTGTTTATCACGATCCGCGGCGTCGAATCCAACCCGTTCATCGTCAACCGCGCCGCGGTCTACATCGACGGCATCCCGTTCCGCGAGCTGACCAACGCGGTGCTGAGCCAGGTCGACTCGATCGAGGTGCTGCGCGGGCCGCAGGGCACGCTCTACGGCGCCAACAGCGAATCCGGGCTGATCGTGATCCGCACGCGCAATCCGGCGGACCGGCCCGAGCGCGAGCTGCGCGCGACCGGCAGCCTCTATAGCGGCGCGGGCGGCTATGCGCTCGAAGGCTATATCAGCGAGCCGCTGGTCGACGATCGGCTGTCGGCATCGCTCGCGGTCAAGTACAGCGACGAGGCGACGTGGATGCGCAACCGCACGCCGGGCGTGACCGAGCCCGGCCAGATCGGCGAGCTGTTTGTCCACTCCAAGCTGCGCTGGACGCCGAGCGCGGACACGACCATCAACGCCACCGCCTATGTCCTCGACATCAACGCGCCCGGGCTGTTCGACAACGACTTCTTCCCCCTCGACGTCGAGCTCTACGATCGCACCTATGGCGCGCTCAACGGCGGGCAGCGCTTGGGGAGGAGCCGCTATTTCCATGACGCGCCCAAGCGCACCGACGAGACCGAATATGTGCTGGGCCTGAGCGCGACTCAGCAGTTGGGCACCGGCACGATCGACGCGGCGCTCTCCTATCGCCGCGACAAGTCGGATTCGCGCGGGCTCGACTTCGATTTCACCGCGCTGCCGATCGCGGCCGGGCGCGACGCCAATGACGAACGCGTCTGGAATGCGGAGCTGCGCTATTCGAGCGACCAGGCGCGGCCGCTGAGCGTTATCGGTGGCCTCGCCTGGTTCCGCGACACCAAGGACAATCAGAAATCGACCTTTGTCGGGCCCGGGACAATGGACTCCTATATCGCGGCGCCGGTGCAGACACGCACGATCGAGAGCGTCTCGGCGTTCGGGTCGGCGCGGTGGAAGCTGCCCTTCCTGTCCAAGGTGACGCTGAGCGCGGGCCTGCGCTACGACCGCACCAGCCAGGACGCCACCCAGCGGGCGGGCCAGCTCGATCTCGGCGGCGGGTCGATCCTCTACTACACCAACGCGCGGCTCAAGGCCTCGGACGAGGCGGTGCTGCCGCGTTTCTCAGCAACCTGGGAGCCCTCGGACGACGCGACCTTCTACGCGACCGTCGCCAAGGGGAACATCCCAGGCGGGTTCAACCTGGCGGCGACGCAGGAGGGCATCTCCGATCCGGACGTGCTTCGCTATCGTTCGGAATCGATGTGGAGCTACGAGATCGGCTTTCGGCTGCGCTCGACCGACGGGAAGCTGCGCGGCAGCGGCGCAATCTTTCAGATCGACTCCGACAATTGGCAGGAAATCCGCGTCCTGACCGACGCGAACGGCCGCCCGGTCTCGTCCGACTTCATCGGCTCGTCCGCCTCGGTGCGCAGCCGCGGCGTCGAGATCGAAGCGAGCTGGCACCCAACCGAAGCGCTCAGCCTGTCGGGGAGCTTCGGCTATGCGGATTCGGTCTATCGCTATCTCTTCAACGGCACCGAGAACCTGGCCGGGAATCGCGTGAAGCTGGTGCCCGAATATGATGCCAACCTCACCGCCCGCTACGCCCATTCGAGCGGGCTCTTCGCGCGTGCCGCGGTGAACTTCACCGGCGCGATGGCGCTCGACGAGCGCAGCTATCGCACCCAGGGGGCGACGACGACGATCGACGTGCAGCTCGGCTACGATAAGGACGGCTGGACCGCGCGGTTGTTCGCCGACAATCTCACCGACGAACGGCGGATGGGCGGCCTCGGGTTCGAGAACCTGACGTTCGGGAGGGACGGCAACGTCTATGGCTCGCTCGAGGCGCCGCGGATCGTGGGGCTGGAGATCGAGCGGCGCTTCTAGCAGGCCGAACAGGCTAGTCTCCCTCGTGCGGGAACGATCATACCTTTGTTTCATCGTCTTGCGACAACTTGTGGGATCCGCCCATGCGCAGTGAACGGCTATGGCGATCTCTCGCCGAGGTTCCCCGCGACCCTTCCGACCTGGTCGCCCGTGAAATACTTCGGAACCTACTACGGGGAGAAATGAGTCCAGGAGGCAGACTCGGCATCGATCACCGATGCCGTGCTGCTTGCCCGGGCTACCGATCCCGGGTCGC
>NZ_JCATID010000035.1:0-38141 GCF_059693745.1 Sphingobium sp. WR1
AGCAGCTTGTATCCGGCCATCTGCTTCTGGAAGCGCAGAAGACGGCGCTCGTCGCGGGCCTCCATCATTTCGCTGCAGTCGGGGGATCAATTCTCATCGCTCGATGTCACCAGCGCCGCGCTGGAGCCGGAGAGGTTCGACAATTACGAGCTTGGCCTCAAATGGGATATCCGCCCGACGCTGAACCTGACCGCCGCCATCTACCAGCTTGACCGCACCAACACCCGCGCGGCCGACCCCAATGACCCCGCACGGACGGTGCTCACGGGCGCGCAGCGCAGCAAAGGGCTCGAACTCGGCCTTAGCGGCGCGATCACACCCCAGTGGCAGATCAGCGCGGGCTATGCGCTGCAGGACGCGACAATTCGCAAAACGACGAGTGCCGCCCCGGCCGGGCGCGAGGTTCCGCTGGTTCCAAAACAACAGGCTTCGCTCTGGACGCGTTACGACCTCACCCCACGCTTGGGGGCCGGCGCCGGTGTCTACCACCAGTCGAAAAGCTTCACGTCCATCAGCAACACCGCCATCCTGCCCGCCTTCACCCGCGTCGATGCCGCCGCATTCTTCAAGCTCACCCCCCAGATCGAGGCGCAAATCAACGTCGAGAATCTGCTTAACAGCGATTATTTCTCGTCCGCCTACAACGACAACAACATCATGCCCGGCGCGCCGACGACGGTGCGCGCAACGGTTAGAATGAGATTATAACGGTGTTGGCCAACTTGGTCGGGTGCGGATCAAGCCGCCCTCGCAAAAGTCGGTGAGACGCCGCTGGCCGGTTTAGAAACCAGTCTTCGCCGATGGATCACAGGACTGGCGCATGAACTCCAGGGCATCACCGACGCGGCGCACCGCGTCGTTGTCCCCGACGAATATATCGAGACCCTCGTAGGGCTGCGCGCCCCCTTTGATCTCCACCGACGCCTGGGGCGCGTTGGCCGAGTAAAGCGGTCGGATCGCAACCACCTGATCTAGTTTCACGCTGAGGGCGCTTTTGTCGGCGAGCGTGAGCGTAACGAGGCAACCACCTTTCACTCCTACGCTCGTGATCCTGCTGTTCCGCACGAAACCCGGCCAAGGCTTTGCGACGGCTGTGCCGCGGGTCAGCATGTCCTGGACGAACTTCGACGCACCCGCGGCGGTTCGTGGTTTGGCGGGCACCACCTGCTGAGCCGCCACGGGCGCTGCGCTTCCGAGCGAAAGTGCGTAGATCAATAGGTCAGGACGATGGGGCATCAGTGAACTTTAGCCGACCTTAGTCCTGCGTGGCGATAGGCGGAGGCGGCGCGGGCGCCTGATGCCGGGCGGGAAACAACGGCACGCCACCCCTATGATGGCCGTAGCCGTAATCACCTACGTCGAGCTGGAGAAGGCAATTCGCATAGCTCTCCGTTCCAGGCTGGAAGCCGTAGCTCGCACACGCCGCCCGATGGCGAGCGGCCATTTCTCGCGGACTGACGCAGCCAGAAAGCACGAGCGACGTCGAGATGGCGAGAAGCTTGAAAGCGTCACGCACCATTGTCCTGGTCCAAACAAGGGCGGAACCCAAGGGGAAGAGCGCCGCGCTGGACGCAGAATGAACCAGTCCTCGTCAAAAGCCAAATGCCATTGTGGCCGGGACTCGCGATGGGAAAGCGGTCGACGACAACGCCACATTAACCTTCTTCCTTCACGGTGGAAGCCGGACCAACCCCGACGCGAGCGTGCATGTCGCTTTTCCTCGATCAAACGTTTGCGAGCACCGGGTTAGCTGCGATCCTATTCGGGGCTGTTGGTCTCGGCTGCGTGGTGAGCTGGCCGCTCCTACCCTCGCGCCGGGGAGCGCTCATGGTGCAGGGCGCGGGCGCGGGCGCATTCGCGCTTCACTTCGCGCTGATCGGCGCGCCTACCGCTTCGGCCGCATGCCTTCTTTCCCTGATGCAGCTCACCGTCGCGCTGGTGGTTCGTGACCGGGTTGCCAAGCTCGCGCTCGACGGCGCGACGTTGCTCGCGCTGCTGTTGCTCACCGTGGCGACCTGGCATGGAATCCTGTCCGGCCTTGCCGCTTGCGGCGGTGCATCTTCTTTCATTGCGCGGACCCAGCGATCAACGACGCGGATGAAGATCGTCTTTCTCGTGGCCGCGCCCTTCTGGCTGGCCCACAATCTTCTCATTGGCGCACCGTTCGCCTTGGCCGTTGATCTTGTATCGGTCGCGGGGAATCTGCTCGGGCTTTTTGCCTTTTGGAAGCGGGAACAGCGTCAAGCGGACGGGCCGCGCAGCCTCAGCTATCCGGCGCGGCTTTCCCCACGTCACGCTTTCCGCTCTGGTCACCTTTCCCTCGGCAAACTCGCGATCTCAAAGCGCGCGCGCGCGTTACAGGGAGTCCAGATCCTCACATGACACAGGTAATATACGCGCGCCCACTCCCGCCGGCGCGTTCGATAGCTCAAGTAGGCGGAAAGCAGAGCTGGAGCGAGCTACGGCCGGCGAACCTTGACGACGCTAAAGCTTTGGTACGCTTGAAGATCGCCCTCGCTCGCGAAGCGGAACATATGATCTTCGATGTCCGGGATCGAGGGGAACTCCTGCGCCGCACAACTGCCGAACTAAACGCCGCCGTAGCCGGCGAGCGAGGCATCTTCGTCCTGCAACGCATAGGCGACCTCGTCGGCTACATAGATGTACGGAGCGTGTGCATCGAAGGCGCTGCAGAATTTGCCTCTTTTAATCTGGCTATCCGGACACGGTGGCAGGGACGTGGGCTTGGAGCAAGCCTGGTGAAGTCCGCCGAGGAATGGGTACGTCGCCGTGGCTTGCTCTTCCTGATCTTCCACGTCGCTGTTCGCAACGACCGGGCGTTCGCATTTTATGAACGGCTTGGCTATACCGTGTGCGGAGATGTTGTGGCAGCCAATAAAGAATCAGGCGTTATTGGCGATTACTACGCGATGGGCCGAATGCTCGATGCTGATGCTGAGGAGGATGCGTTAGCGTGATGCATAACTATCATCCCGCCTTTCCAGACTGACTGGCCCCTGTACATTATCGGGACACGGATTCACGGTAGCGGCTCGACAGCGTGGTCGTGGCGTCGGACGCTCAATTTACTCGACGGTCGAAAGCTGGGCCGCTGCGAGAGGTGCCACAGAGATTCGGTTGGCCGTGCTGGAAGCGAATGAAGCGGCAGAGCGATTTTGGCGTTCTCTCGGCTTCATTGAGTATCGGCGCGTTGGGCCAGACACCTTCAAAATGCGTAGCCATCGCCGGATAGAACTGAGCCGTCGCCTTTCTGGCGCGACCGTAGAAGGCAGCAACAAGTAAGATCTCGCGCCGGCTATCTGGGCGAGCTTGGCGTAGGATTCCGCCCCCTCCCGCAAACGCCCCCAGTGTCGTGGCGTTAACTGCCATGTTTGCATGTGAACATGACGACATTGAGTTTAACTTCGGCCCAGGCTCCTTCCGATCAACCAAAGCTGGAAAACATGGGCCGCCACGAACGCGCCTCCAATAAAGATCGGGGACGGTAACAGCATCCCCTCCTGCCCTGGCCTCGGCGTTAGGGTCATCGCGGTAACATTGAACAGCCCCAGCACACAGATCGCAAGGAAGGGCGTGAAGCTGAGAGCTAGAACGCGAGGTGCGGACCAATTCACCAAATTGGAAAGCGGCTCTGATCGTGATTGTGTTGAAAAAGTCGGTGCTGAGGTGCGTCCCGCCGATTTTCGGTAACAATGATGCAGACGGCCCGCGCCCTGCGAATCATTGATGCGCCTGCCACTGCGCCTGAATTCGAATATTACCCAAGGAAATGCCTCTGAGAGTTTTTCAACACAATCATCGTGAAAGCCGCCATTGCATCGGCAGTTTCCTTTCCTGCCGGAAACGGGCGTTTGCCCGGATGGACAATCCGATCATCACCAGTGCGAAGATGGCGGACACGATTAGCACGGCCATGAGTTTTCCCCTAAGCTATATGTTTGCATGTGAACATGCTCACTTGCCTACAGGACTTTCCCCCATCTTTCGGAGCCAGTCGTTGAACGCCTCGGCCATCGCGTCCTGCAAGCTCATGCCGTGCTTGCGGGCGGTCATGTGCATGGCGAACGACATTTCCGGGCTGAAATAGCCCGTCATCGCCTTCTTGCCCTGACGGCTCGGCGCAACCGGGCTGCTGCTCGAACTGCTGCCGGTGCCTATGCCAGTGCTGCGGGCGCTCGGCGCGGCCGCCCTTCCCTCCGGCTCGGCCGTCGCCGGCGTCGGCGCTGCGTCCCGATCCCGCAATGCAAGCAATGATCCCTTCCGGCTCATGCGCTGGCCCTCCGCTTCCTATCTGCTGGCATGTTTACATGTTCACATGCCCACTTGTAAAGCTGACGCACCTCATCGGCCGCCTTGCCATTCGGTTCGATCTCCATCACGGTTTTTCCCTCGGTCGCCGCATGGCGGAACGCGGCGCGATCCGCGACACGCAGCGGGCAGGCGTCCAGCCCGTAACCCTGCACGAGCTGCGCCGCCTCGTCATACATGCGTGGCGCGGTCGGGCTTCCCGCCGTGAAGATCACGAAAGCGGGCTTGCCGCGCATCTTCACAAGGCTGGCCGTGGTCTTGATCGCGGCCAGGTCGAACGCGCTCGGCCGACAAGGTATCAACACCAGGTCGGCCGCCTCGACGGCGGCGCTGGCGGCGCTGTCGGCATGGGGCGGGGTGTCGATCACGATGAACTCCGCGCCCTGCGCCGTCGCTTGCTCGATCTTGGCGGCAAGGCGAGGGGGGGCGCTGTCGATCACGACCGGGGGCGCGTCCTGCCGCCATGCCGCCCATTGGCTCGCCGTCGCCTGCGGGTCGAGATCGATCACCAGCGCGGTATGCCCGGAATCCTCGGCGGCTGCGGCCAGGTGCAAGGCGAGGGTGGTCTTGCCCGCGCCCCCCTTCTGGCTGATGATCGCGATTGTTGGCATGTGAATATCCTTACATGAACTCATGTTTGCATGTGGTCATAGCGCAAGCGGCTATCGGATGAAAGGGCAGGGCGTCTAGCCGTCCTCGCCGCCCTCATCCTCGCTGTCATCGTCCAGCGCCTCATGGCTCATCTGGCCGTGATCCTCGATCGGGCAAAGCGGCGCTCCGGCCTGCTCAAGCCATTTGCGCGCGGTCCTCGCGGTATAGCCGCACGTCGCGCACTCGCATTTCAGCATCCGGGTTTTCTGCTCCTTGGGCGCGGTCGACTCCCCGTCCGTGTCGAGACGGGCATGGGGGAGGGGGCCAGCGGCATCGAGGATCGGTGCGACGGCCGCAAGGAACGCCTCGCCGGGGGTGGTGGCGCGCATAGGCCCGACCAACCCCAGCCCCAGCGCGACCCGTTTAAACGCCTTCCCATGCCCTGCCGGGATGCCGACGGCGGCATGGACCAGCTCATGCGCGAGGATGGCCGCGATCTGCGCCGGCATCGCATCGGGCGCGTGCGCTAGGTCCGGGCGAATGAAGATTTCAAAATGCCCGTCCGCGCTAAGTCGGTTGTCCCAGCACTCACCGATCGCCTTGCCCTTCGCGCCTCTGCTGGTGAAGCCGATCGCCACGCGTAAGCGGTCGGGCAGGGGGCGTCCAGCGCCTCGAACAGCAGAGCCATGCCCTGCGCCACGGCATTGAGCCAGCTTTCGCGGGTTTCGTGGGTCATCGTCTTTACTCCCTTCAAATCGCCTGTCCGGCGATGGCCATGCCATCGGCCGGAACACGGACGCCCAAGAACGCCGGCGAGAGAGGGGGGCAGCGGGAATCTGCGGGAGTGGTGCGCGGCGCAGGGAGGCGCAGCCGAGTGAGCCACGGTCCCGCTGATTGCCGTTGCGGGGGAGAGGCGGCCGGGACCGCCTTTCCCCCGGCACTGCTGCGCGAGATCCGCGCAGCGATCTCGCTTCCGCCATGTGGATCGTTACCTTGGGCCAAGACCGCTTGCGGGCTTGGGGAGCGTGAGCGACTAGAGCCACGGTGCCGCGCCAGCGGCAGGCGCATAATCACCGCACCCATTGCCAAAATCAGATTTTGTGACTACATTGGGACTACGTTTTCAGAAGGAAATCCCAATGGCTGTTTCCGACACCTATGTCCGCGCCAGGATCGACAATACGACGAAGGAACGCGCCACCGCCGCGCTGGGCGCGATGGGCCTTTCGATCTCCGACGCTATCCGGCTGCTGATGCTGCGTATCGCCGACGAACGGCGCTTGCCTTTCGAGGTCAAGGTTCCGAACGCCGCGACACGCGAGGCAATGGCAGAGCTGGCGGCGGGGAAGGGGACCAAGTTTGCCAGCGTCGATGCGCTGATGGCGGACCTCCATGCGGACGATTGATCGTTCGACCCGGTTCAAGCGCGACTACAAGCGGGAATCAAAGGGCCGACATCGAGCGACCCTCGATGCCGATCTTCTGCCCGTCCTGGCCGCGCTCGCGACCGACACGCCGCTTGATCCCAAATACCGCGACCATGATCTGAGCGGCGATTGGGCGGGCTACCGCGATTGCCACGTCAAGCCCGATCTGGTGCTGATCTACGCCAAGCCCGACGACGAAACGCTGCGCCTCGCGCGCCTTGGCTCGCATAGCGAGGTATTCGGATAGATGACGCATATGCGGGCGATCTTCATCCGCCACGGCGAATCTACAGGCAACGCCGGCGTGCCGTGTCGCGATCTCGCGACGATCGAGCTGACGGAGCACGGCCACGAACAAGCGCGCCAGGTCGCGGCGAGCTGGACGCAAGCGCCCGCGCTCATCGTCACGTCGCCCTATACCCGCACCCGGCAGACGGCCGCGCCGACGATCGCGCGCTTCCCCGGCGTCCCGGTCGAAGTCTGGCCGATAGAAGAGTTCACCTATCTGCAACCGGCGCGCTGGAACGGCACGCGCAGCGCCGAGCGGATGCCGCACCTCGAACGCTATTGGAGCGAGGCCGATCCTGATTATTGCGACGGGGAGGGGGCGGAGAGCTTCGCCAATCTGCTCCGGCGCTGCGAGTCGGCGCTTGCCCGCCTCGCCGCCATGCCGGCCGCTTCGCTGGTCTATGTGTTCGGGCATGGGCAATTCATCCAGGCCGCGCGCGCGATCGTCGCCGACGCTCATCTGGACGATCGGGGCAAGATGCTCGGTTTCTGGCACAAGGGCGAGCCGCCCGCGATCAGCAACGCGCAGCAGGTAGGGTTCCATTGGCAGGGCGGGCGCTGGGGATGTGCGCCAGCGATCGCCGCCTAGATCAACACCCGCTCCACCTCGTCCAGCGTCACGTCATCGGGCCGGCGGTCATAGAGCTGGGTCGTGCGGGTAGAGCTGTGGTTCGCCATCGTCGCGGCCGTCTCCAACGTGCCGCCGTTTTTCAGATAGGTGGTGATTCCGGTCGCGCGGAACGAATGGTTGCCGATCGCCGTCCCGATCTCGGCCGCGCCTGCGCGCCGGCGCACCATCGCGAAGGCATTGGCTTGGGGCAGGGGGGTATCGCTTAGTCGCTTAGTCCCGCGTGCGATCGTGCGGAACAGCGATCCCTTGCGATCCTCACGCAGCGCGCACCCGTCGATATAGGCGGTCAGATAATCCTCTAGATTGTGATGGCAGGGCATTTCATGGCGCTTGCCGCCTTTCTCGTGCAGTCGGACCCATAGCCGCCTGTTCTGCATGAACACGTCCTCGACCCGCATCGCTAGCGCCGCGCCGATCCGCGCGAAACTATAGACCATCAACCCGATCAGGGCGCGGTCGCGCAGGCCCGCATGGGTGGTCACGTCGATGCTGTCGAGCAACCGCCGCGCCTCGTCCGGGGCCAGCACCGGCGTCTTGCCGCGCCGCTGGCTATGCGCCGGCCCGCGCACCGATCCGGCAGGGTTCACCGGCACGATATGGCCCGTCACCAGCCAGTCGAACAGGTGGCGCACGCCGGCGAGCTGCTGCTTGACGCTGGGCGCGGCCAGCTCGCGCCCCAGCGCCTCGACCCAGGCCGCGACGTGGAGCGGTTGCACGGCCTCAAGCGAGGCGACGCCGCGCGCCTCACACCAGGCCAGGAAGTCGCCGGCCGCGCGCATATAGGCGCGGCGCGTATGCGGGTTGCGAATGGTGACGGCGAAGAACTCAAGGAAGCGCAGCCGCGTGGCGTCGTCGGCCGCCGCGATCAAGGCCGGCAACGCCAGCGCCGGCGAGGGCAGGGGGGCGAGCTGGTTCATCGTGCGATCTTCTGCCAACGGGCCGGCTCGGGGCGAGGCTTCGCCAGCTCCCGGCGCAATTCGTCAAACATCTCATCAGCGGGACGAACGCGGCCCGCCTTCACGTCCTCAAGCCCGCGCGCAACCGACTCGTCTAATATCCGGCGTAGCAGCTCGTCGCGCAAATCGCGGTGCGGCTCCATGTCGATAAAGTTCTTGACGATCGCGAACACCGCCTCGGACGGATCAACGAAATGGCCCCGCTCGACCTGCGCCAACAGCCAATCGGCCATGTCGCCGGGTAGATACGCCTCGAAACGCAACCCGCCCGCGCGCGCCTGCTCGCACAGCGCCTTGGCTTGGTCGCGCTCGGCGTAGTTGTCGGCAAAAGCCTCGTCGTCATTTTCGATCATGCCGGCATCCCTTTTTGCGGTGGATCTTCGGAGGCGTTTAAACGCTCTCTGCGGGGTCGCCGCGATAGCGCACCCAAAGGTCGCCCATCGCGTCGCGGTAGCCCCAGGCATCGGCGTAGGTGGTCGACTCCTGCGCCAGATAGGCCATGACCGTAAGCATATCCTCGGCAATGACGGCATCGACGTTGCAAAGGTGGATGATCGGGAAATGCCCGCACTCGTCGCCGTTCCACCAGGCCAGCAGGAAATCCGCGACCTTGCCGGATGCGCCGGTTTCGGCCGCGCGTGTGGGCGGCCGCGCGATCGGCAGCAAGCTGCCGATCGCCGCGCCGGCCTCATCGAAACTGACGGCCCGGATGACGGGGCGACGTTGCGGGGGTGTCGTGGCGGCCGTCCCGGTCATGCGATCATGGTCCCTAGAGTGTGTGATAAAGGACATTATCACATATAGAGGCGCGACGCTAGCGAAACGACCACCGCAGGCGCCGAGATCCCGAACTCGCCCCCTAATCTGGTGAGCGACGGCAGGGCTTGCTCACCGATCTGGCGGCACACCGTTCGGGCGTCTCCAACTTAGGGGGTCGATGCGCACCATTACCTTCATCACGCACTTTCAAGTCAGACATCGGCTATTGCGAAGCAGTTGCATATATCATAGGGCGGCGCACAGATTGAGAACGATTCGCAAGGGGGTAAAATGAAAAAAAGTACATTAAGCGGCGCGTTAGGCCTTGGATTAATGGCCGTGCCCGCAACGGCCCAGGACCAGCCAGCTCCCCCGGCTACGGACGCACGCCAAACAATCATCGTCACCGGCGTCCGGGACGGCTACCAGGTCGATGCGACCAGCACCGCCACCCGCACTCCGACCAGTCTCAAGGACGTTCCACAGGCGGCATCGATCATCACCGAGGCGCAGATTGACGATCAAGCTATGCGCTCGATCGCCGACGTGCTTCGCTATGTCCCCGGCGCGGTGATATCTCAGGGTGAGGGTCACCGCGATCAGATCATTCTGCGCGGCAACAACAGCACCGCAGACTTCTTTGTCGATGGCCTGCGTGACGACGTGCAATATTACCGCGGCCTCTACAACGCAGAGCGGATCGAGGTCCTGAAAGGTCCCAACGCAATGATCTTCGGCCGCGGTGGTGGGGGTGGGATCGTCAACCGCGTCACCAAGCGCCCCGGTGCCAACGCCTTCATCAGTAGCAGCGGTTCGGCGGATACATATGGCGCATGGTATATCGACACCGACATCAACCAACCGATCAGCCAGTCCGCCTCGGCTCGACTGAACGCCGTCTATGAGGAGTTCAACAGCAACCGGGACTTCTACGACGGACGCCGGCTCGCGATCAATCCGACCTTTGCCGTATCGCTAGGCGGCACCACACGGATCGACCTGGGCTTCGAATACAACAATGACAAGCGCACGATCGATCGAGGCGTTCCCTCGGCTGCCCAAGGCTCTCTGACCAGCCCGTCACGCCCCCTTACCGGTTTTCGCGATACCTTTTTTGGTGTGCCGGGATTCAACGTCAGCGATTTCGAGGCTAAGGTCCTAAGCGGGCGCATCGAGCATCGGTTTAGCGACAACCTGACCGTAACCAGTCGCGTCCTCTACGGAGATTATGACAAGCTCTATCGAAACACTTTCGCGGTAACCCCGGCCACCCCGCGCGGCGCCGTCCAGAGCGTCGGCCTCGAGGCATATAGCGATCCCACGACGCGCAAGAACCTGCTCAACCAGAACGATCTCGTCTGGACCGTCACCACCGGCCCCGTCCGCCACGTGCTGCTCGCCGGCTTCGAATATGGCGATCAGCGCACGCGCAACCAGCGGATCAATGGCTTTTTCGGAAGTGGTGATATCGTCAATGGAGGGCGGCGCGTCTTTGTCGCGTTGGCTGACCGAATCACGGTGCCGCCAGTCACGCTGCGCACCACCGCCAACACCGGCTACCGGTCTATCCGGACAAATGCCGACGCCACGGCCTTCTATGTGCAGGACCAGATCTCGATCGGCGAACATGTCGATGTCATCGGCGGCGTTCGCCGCGACCGCTTCAAGCTCAGCATCGATGATCTCGTCGCCGGGCGGAGCTATAGCCGGACCGACACCCTCTGGTCTCCCCGCCTTGGGGTAGTGCTGAAGCCGGTGCAACCCGTCTCGATCTACGCCAGCTATAGCCGGTCCTTCCTGCCGCAATCGGGCGATCAGTTTTCATCGCTCGACATAACAACCGCCGCGCTGGAACCAGAGAAGTTCGACAATTACGAAGTCGGCCTCAAATGGGATGTTTCCCCAACGCTTAACCTGACCGCTGCCGTCTACCGGCTCGATCGCACCAACACCCGCGCGACCGACCCCAACGACGCCACGCGGACGGTGCTAACGGGCGCGCAGCGCAGCAAAGGGCTTGAGATCGGCCTCAACGGCGCGATCACACCCCAATGGCAAATCAGCGCCGGCTACACGCTGCAGGACGCAAAAATCCGCAAGACAACGAGTGCGGCTCCTGCCGGCCGCGAGGTCCCGCTTGTGCCCAAGCAGCAGGCTTCGCTCTGGACCCGCTACGATTTCACCCCTCGCCTCGGGGCCGGGGCGGGTATCTACCACCAATCGAAAAGTTTCACCTCGGTCAGCAATGCCGCCGTCCTGCCTGCGTTCACCCGCGTCGATGCCGCCGCGTTCTTCAAGCTCACCCCCCACATCGAGGCGCAAATCAACGTCGAGAACCTCCTTAATAGCGGCTATTTTTCGTCCGCCTACAACGACAACAACATCATGCCCGGTGCGCCGACAACCGCGCGAGCGACGGTTAGAATGAGCTTTTAGACAAAGGCTTTTCCTTTGGTGCTGGATGCTTTCACCGTAGTTGTTCAGCACGCACTAAACCGCCTCCTCGGCGGGGGGGCAGACACAGACATGGCCCCTCCATTTCCTCCAGAAGACGATAGTGTCGATCTATCGCCGCTGCCCGTTCTTGGACCATTCCGCTTGCCGTCACCCAACTCCTGCGGACAGCGGAATGGTCATGTGCCGCTGCCCGGCTCACGAGCAATATCGGCGGCTTGTTGCCAATCGCGCTATCTGGTCGCGACAAACGTCGACATATGCACGGCCATGCCGTTGCCCACAGCCGCCACGCACACATTGTCGCCCCCTCGCTTGACCTGACGAACACCATGGTTGCCGCCCTAGCTGCGCTCGGCCTGCCAACAGAGGTGAATCAGGGAATTTTAAACAGGGACGCGTGGATCGCCGGCCTGCGTGCGAGCTGTGAACGATTGGGCGCAATGGAAAAGTGCGCCGCCGCGCCCGGGGGCGTTCCCGCTTAGTGACATTCGTTCACGTCGGATTCGAGGGGTGTTCGCCGGCCGTGCGTAAAGGATGTGAGCACGGCGGAGGAATGAACATGGATATGGATTTGGACAGCGCCTTGCGCCGCCTTGCCGAGCAGCCGCTTCATCCCCGGCTCGCTGAACTGGAAGGCGATGTCATGCGGTTGATCGCGGCGGAGCGGCGCGCCGGCGGCGGAGTGACACTGCGGACTGGCATGCTGGCAGCGGTAGGCGCGGTCGCCTTGGGAGTGGTGGGCGGCGGATTGTCGTCCGCAGCGGCGCCTGCGCAGATGCCGACGCTGACGCCTTTCGGGCCTGCCGCGCCGCTAGCGCCTTCGACCTTGCTGGCGTTCCAGTGACGGGCAGCGCCCGGAGAACGATGCTGATCGCGGCCGTCGTGTTCTTGGCAGCGATCGCAGGCGTGTGGGCTGGGCGCGAGTTGTTCCCTTCCCCACCGAGCCCGGGCGTGGAACTTCATAGCTTGCTCCACGACGGGCTCGAGCTGGACGAAGCTCAACGGACCAAGCTCGAGACGCTGGAGTCACGCTTCGCCGTTCGAAGGCGTGCCTTGGAGCTTGAACTCAGGGCCGACAACGCCCGGCTTGCCGACGCCATCGAGGCCGAACATGGTAACGGGCCGCAGGTCGCGGCGGCCGTCGATCGTTCGCACGGCGCGATGGGCGAGCTCCAAAAGGAGACGTTGAACCATATGTTCGCGATGCGGCAGATCCTGCGGCCCGACCAGGCGAGGACGTTCGACCGCGCGGTGGTTAAGGCGCTGACCGCAGACGCGCGGTGAGTCTTGAACTTTCGGCCTGCACGGACGGCGAACTCGCCGCCTTGACGCTCGCTGGACGTCAGGCCGCCTTCGCCGAGATCATGCGCCGGCACCAGGAGCCAGTCTACCGCCTGATCCGTGCACATATCGGTGACGCTGAAGAGGCGCTTGACCTCACTCAGGAATGCTTCGCGTCCGCCTTTCAGAACCTGCCAAGATATGACGGAGATCGGCCGCTCGCTGCGTGGCTGGCCCGCGTGGCGATCAACAAGAGCCGCGACTGGCATCGGCGGCGGCGCATACGCCAGATATTATCGTTCGCTTCTTCGCTGCCGCCCGAGACGATGGAAAGTGAGTGGGACGAGGCGCCAGGCGCCGACGCGGTAACCTTCGACCGCGCGGAACTAGTCCGGCTTTCGCGCGCGGTGTCCGAGCTGCCGGCAACGCTCAAGGAGACGCTCTTGCTGCGGACCGTGGAAGGCTTGTCCGAAGCGGAGACCGCAGCCGCGCTGGGGATCAGCGGCAAGGCCGTAGAGATGCGGCTCCGGCGCGCGCGCGCGAAGTTGTCGAAAATTTTCGACTTCGCATGAGGGGATGGGCCGGTTCGCGCGTAATGAAGGGTAACGACGGCGGCCCCCTCCCGCCGGCCGCAAGCATTGAATGGAGCGAAAGAACGGCATGAGCCGCAATCTGAACCGGCGCGACGTGATGCGCGGAACCGCCATGCTCGGCGGCACGCTGGCCATGTCGGCCTACCTGCCAGCTTGGGCGCAACCCGTGTCGCGCGGCATCGCCAAGCCGCTGCCGATCGTATCGGGCACGGAAATCGCCCTGACGATCGACCGGATGAAGCTGGTCATGGACGGAATTACAACGCCCGCGATCGGGGTGAACGGCACGGTCCCGGCGCCACTCGTCCGCCTCAAGGAGGGCCAGAAGGTCCGGCTCGCGGTGACCAACAATCTTGACGAGGATAGCTCGATCCACTGGCACGGCCTCATTCTGCCGTTCCAAATGGACGGCGTGCCGGGCATCAGTTTCCCCGGCATCAAGGCACGTTCGACTTTCGTGTACGAATTTCCAGTCGTGCAGTCAGGCACCTACTGGTACCACAGCCACTCGGGCGAGCAGGAGCAGGGCGGGCTCTACGGCCCCATCGTCATCGATCCCGCGGGACCCGACCCGATCGCATTCGACCGCGAGCATGTGATCGTCCTCTCCGACCATAGCGAAATGACGGGCGAGGAAATTTTCCGCAAGCTCAAGCAGATGGGCGGCGCCTATTTCAACTATCAGCGCCCGACGCTGAGCGGGCTGCTCGCCGGCCGCGAGATGCGCCTCAAGGATCGGATGGAATGGGGCAAGATGCGCATGGACCCGGCCGATATTGCGGATGTTACGGGGTCGACCTACACCTTCCTCGTCAATGGCTTTGGCCCTTACGACAACTGGACGGGCCTCTTCCGACCGGGCGAGCGGGTTCGGCTGCGCATCGTCAATGCTGCGGCGCAAACCAACTTCAACGTGCGCATCCCTGACTTGCCGATGACGGTGGTGCAGGCCGACGGCCAGAACGTCCGGCCGGTAACCGTGGACGAATTCCAGATCGGCGTCGCGGAAACCTTCGACGTGATCGTGACGCCCGAGGACCGCGCCTACAGCTTCGTTTCCGAGGCGATCGACCGATCCGGCATGGGGCGCGCGACACTGGCCCCGCGCGAGGGCATGATCGCCCCGGTCCCGCCGCTCCGCCCGCGCACGTTGCTGACCATGACCGACATGGGCATGGACATGAGCGGCATGAGCGGGATGGAGGGGATGTCCGGTATGGCGGACGAGAACCCGGTCGCAAAGCGCGGGCCGGATCCCACGTTGATGCAGAATGCCTCGCGCAACCTGTGGAAGCTCACCGGGTGGAAAGAGCCCACCGATCACGGAACGAAGGCGGTAGGCGCTGCGATGGCCGGCATGGCTGGGATGGGGGGCGACCAGATGAGCGGCGCTATGCCAGGGATGGACCATAGCCAAATGGCGGCGGGCGCTGCCGGGATGGCGGGCATGGACCATGGTCAGATGAGCAGCGGCGGCATGGCCGGGATGGATCATGGGTCAGGCGGCAGCATGGACATGAACATGCGCAACCCCAAGAACGCGCCCGGCGTCAAGATGGGGCCGGGAGTGCAGACCATCTCGCCGATGCCGAAGGACCGCACGGGCGAGCCGCCGCAGGGGCTGGAGGACGCGGATCATCGCGTGCTCACTTATCGCGATCTTGTCGCGCTCGACCGCAACCCGGACGTTCGCGCCCCGTCGCGTCAGTTGGAGATCCACCTGACGGGCAATATGGAGCGCTACATGTGGGGCTTTGACGGCCAGAAGATGAGCGACCCTGCCGACCCCATCCCGTTCCGCAAGGACGAGCGCGCGCGCGTCACCCTGGTCAATGACACGATGATGCCGCACCCAATTCATTTGCACGGCCACTTCTTCGAGCTGGTGACCGGACATGGCGACTTCGCGCCTCGCAAGCACACGGTGAATGTGGCGCCCGGCGGTAAGATGACATTCGACGTAACGGCCGATGCGCCCGGCGACTGGGCGTTCCACTGCCACAATCTTTATCACATGACCGCGGGGATGATGCGTGTCGTGACGGTTCGCCCGATGGGCGAGGAGAACCGCGATGCAGCCTAAGTTCCTCTTGATCGCTGGCGGCGCGGCACTTGCCCTCGCAAGTCCGGTGGCCGCGCAGATGGACCATTCCAACATGCCCGGCATGAAGATGCCGCCGCCAAAGACGCCAGCGGCGAAAAAGCCTGTCGCCAAGAAGCCCGCAGCAACCAAGCCTGCCGCGCGCAAGGAGTCCGCGAAGCCTGCCGCCAGGTCGACACCGCGCGCGAAGGCGGGATCGGCGGCCAGGCCCGCCGCAAGTCGGTCCGCCAAGCCGCCGGCCCCTGGAGCGGTCGTTGCCGATCCTCACGCCGGTCATGACATGACGGCCATGCCGGGCATGACTACGCCTGGAGCCAACCCCAATCCTGGTGCCGGGCACGACATGTCGGCGATGCCAGATACCTCCGGCGGTGCCGCCCCCGGCCAGCCAGGTGCCATGCAGGGCATGGACCATGGTTCGGGCGCTATGCAAGGCATGGCGGGTCATGACATGGGAAGCATGCCTCCTTCGGCGACCGGCATGACGATGGTCGGGACCAACCTGCCGGCCGGCAACGCTCCGCCGCCGCCGATCCCGACGGATCGGGCCGCGGACCAAGTCTACTCTGCCGCCGCCATGGCGCATTCGCAGCAGCATCTGCAGATGCACGGGGGGCAGAATTTCTCGCAGGTCATATTTAATCTGGCCGAATACCAGGTCCGCGACGGTCGCGACGCCTATCGATGGGATGGCGGTGCCTGGTACGGTGGCGACATTAATCGCCTGGTTCTTAAAACCGAAGGCGAAGGGAACTTTGGGAGAAGCCTGGAAAGGGCGGAGCTGCAGGCGCTCTATGCACGGGCGATCGGACCCTTCACCGACTTCCAGGCCGGGATTCGTTACGACTTCAAGCCCAACCCCTCCCGTGTCTACGCTACGGTTGGGTTCGAGAGCCTGGCCCCAGGCTTTTTCGATGTGGAGGGCGCACTGTTCTTGTCTAGCAAGGGTGACGTGCTCGGCCGCGTTGAAGGGTATTACGATCAGCGTATCACCCAGCGCCTGATCCTCCAGCCTCGTCTCGAAGCGGAATTTGCGGCGCAAGACGTTCCGGAAGACCGGATCGGCTCGGGCTTGTCGGACCTCGAGCTTGGCTTGCGGCTGCGCTACGAGGTGAAGCGCGAGTTTGCCCCTTATATCGGTGTTTCATACGAGCGCAGAGTGGGCCGCTCTGCTCGTTTTGCACGCGAGGACGGCGAGGATGCGTCATCGACCAGCCTTGTTCTGGGCATTCGCACATGGTTTTGAGGCCGATTGGGCTTTGTTGCGTTGACTAAGTCCAAGAAGGAGCAGGCAATGTTTAAGACACTTACAGCTCTGGCTCTGGCGGCGATGGCAGCGAGCCCGGCTTTGGCTCAGCAGCAGATGCAAGGCATGGACCACTCGAAAATGCAGGGCATGAACCACGACAACATGCCTGGCATGAACACGCCCTTCATGCCCGCCGAGATGGCGATGCACGAGAAGATGATGAGGGCCAAAGGCGCCAATGCAAATGAGACGTGGGCCCGCAAGATGATCGAGCATCACCGCGGTGCGATTGCCATGTCGCAGATCGTTCTCCGCGAGGCGCCCGATGCGAAGACCCGGCAAATGGCTCAGAAGTCTATTGCCGAGCAAAACAAGAGCATCGGTGAACTCCAGGCGATGCTCCGGTCGATGAGCAAGCGACCTCAGTGATAATCTTCGTTCCTCCCGCCCCACGAGGGGGCGGGAGGAATGACCAAGGAGTTTTTCCATGAAGACAGCTTTACGATCCGCGCTTACTGCCGCAGCCTTGTTGGTTCCGGTTGCCGTCAGCGCGGCCACCCCGATCGTTATGCACCGCGATCCCGGCTGCGGCTGTTGCGCCAAGTGGGCAGCGCAGGTGCAGCGGCAGCTCGGGCGCCAGGTGCGCGTCGTCGATGATTCCAATCGCCCGGCGCTGCAGAAGCGCGCGGGGGTCCCTGCGGACGTCTCGTCCTGCCACACAGCAATCGCCGATGGCATGGCTTTCGAGGGCCACGTGCCGATTGCCGATATGAAGCGGGCTCTCGCGACCCGGCCCAAGGGTGTGCGAGGCCTCGCGGTCGGCGGTATGCCGCTCGGCTCGCCGGGAATGGAAGTGCCGGGCGTCAAGACGCAGGCCTATGACGTGGTCGCCTTCGGTCCCGGCGGGCGCCGCCTGTTCGCGCGCCACGGCAGCTGATCGGCGGTTTTTTCAGGCTGGGGCGGCAGACGCGGTCGCCGCAGCTGGTGTAGCTCCACGGCCCAGTTCGTCTTGAAGAGCGGGCGATGGGTTTCACGAAAGGATTTGGCCGGGTGAGGCAAACGGGCATTGATGAACACGAAACAAGGGGTTGGGTGATGCGCGGTAAACGAAGCGGAGCCTTCGCTTTGCTCCTTGCGGTTGCAATGTCAGTAAGCACATCGGCAGCGGCGCATGAAGATCACGATGCGCTCGGGGCCGGGCCAGGTGCTAACAGCGCAGTCGAGACTCAGAAAAAGGATGGAGCAGACGCTGGCGACGGCCACATGGGCATGGGCTCTATGTCGACCGTGGACATGAACATGGGCGGCCGCGACATCGCCGGCGACGACATGGACATGGGCGGCATGCACGAGGAGACCGCCAACAAGAACAAGAGTTTCGGTGAACGGCTTGTGAGCTGGCTGGGCCGGCTGCACACCATGGTCATTCATTTTCCCATCGCACTGTTCATCGGTGCGTTCGGGGTGGAGCTGTTCGGGTTGTGGCGCCGCAACCGCGACTATCAGCATGTCGCCCACATCATGTTGGTAGTCGGCGCGCTAGGCGCGATCGCGGCGGCGTTTCTGGGTTGGTTCGCGGGCGGGTTCTACCTGACCGATCGCAACCCGATCCTGATGACGCATCGCTGGCTCGGGACCTTGATCGCGGTCTTCGGCGTCGCGCTGGCTTGGATGCCAGCGCGCCACCGTAAGGTTCCCGAGCGGTCGCGGACGTTGTACTGGGTGGTGCTTGGCCTGATGACGCTCGCTATCTCCATCCAGGGATTCCTTGGCGGAACCTTCATGCACGGCGGAATATACCACTTGGCATTCTGAACCGGTCCGGCTGTGCGCATAAAGCGGTCGTTTTCTGAACAGGCACGGCCGAGGGCGCGTCTTCACCGAGGACGCGCCCTTTGACTGATCAGCGGATCGACTGAACTGCTTCGCTGCAGGCCTGCTCGCAGCGATGGCAGTGTTCAGCGCAGATGCGGCAATGCTCGTGCGTGCTCGCATGCTTCTCGCATTCCTCCGCGCACAGCCCGCAGGCGATGGCGCAGGCTTGAAGAGCCGCGACCAGCGCTTGCTCATTGCTGCCGGTGCGGCGGGTGCCGAGAGAACCTGCCGCCAGGCAGATGTCGGCGCAGTCGAGGTTCAGACGAATGCACTGGCGAAGCTGCGCGACCATCTCTTCCGCCAGACAGGCATCAGCGCACGACGTGCAGATCTGAGCACATGAGTAGCACTCCTCAATACAGCGGATCAGTGCGTCGTTCGTGTTTCCCTTCACGTCCGGATGCGTGGCGATCATCTCTTGCATGTGGTGCATGGTTCTCTCCTGTTCAGGTAGCGGTCACCCCCTGTCTAAGTAAGAGGTACGAACCTGAAATGTTCCGGCCTTTGCGTCGGACCGTTCAGCCGCTTTGGCGTATCGATTAACCCCCGGCGCCGGGGGTAGCGCACAGTTTCGACGGCCACGCCGCCTGCGCGCGCGCACCATCGTGGTGCGGGATCATCGAACCGAGAAGGGCCGTGTCGCCGATCGCCGTGTGGTACGAATCAGCGCTCCGGTTTAGGGCTTTCACTCGTTGCACTGCCAATGGCTCACCCTAGGTCGGCGGTAGGCCCTGAGCCGGCCACAGCCCGGCCATGGCGGATGCCAATCCGCTGTCGCGGTCGCGCAACAGGTTATGGATTGCGGTCGCAGCGACCGCTGCTTGTCCGGTCGCGACGCTGATCTGATCGAGCCCTTCCACAACGTCACCAACCGCGTAGAGGCCGGCAACCGAGGTTTGTTGGTGGGCGTCGGTCAGCACGCATCCCGTTGCCGCGAGCTTCGCGCCCAGCGAAGTGGCAAGCCCTGTTCGAGGCGATGAGCCGAGCGCAGGGTAAAGCGTGTCGAATTGTAGCTCCAGGCCATTGGCCAATCGAACCTCGACACAATCGCCAAGACGCAGCTGCTCGACAGGCGAGGGCGCGACATCGACGCCCTGCTGGGTCAGCCTGGCAAATTCGGTCGGTGCGAGGTCGAGCGACCGTTCGGCGAGAAGCGTGACCTTGGCACCATAAGCGCGCAGGAATTCGGCTTCTTCAGCGCCATGGCGGTCGCAGCCGAGCACCGCCACGCTCATCCGCCGAGCCTCATAACCATCGCAAATCGGGCAGTAGCGGAGAAGGCCACGCGCGACGCCGATGTCATGCATCGCATCGGGCATCTCGGGACGTCGATTGACGACACCCGTCGCGAGCACGACGGTCCGCGCGTACAGGACGTTCGGTCCGCAACTTGCCGAGAAGTGATCGCCTGATGCGACGATCGCGTCGATCTCACCGCTCTGGACCGTACCGCCATATTCATGCAGCTGAGCCTGCAGGCGCGCAAGAAACGTGACGCCGGAAATGCCGCCGGGAAATCCTGGGAGGTTGTGCGAGCGCGGGATGGAGGCGGCGCGCCCCGCCGCCGCGTCGTAAACGACGCAGCTCCTGAGAAAGCGGGAAAGATAGATCGCGGTCGTGAGGCCAGCGGGACCGCCGCCCACAATCAGACAGTCGATGACCTCCTCGGGATCGCCAGTCCAGCCTTGATTGGTCAACCGCAACCTCATCATTACCCCGCGCATGCGCCCGGCGGGCCCGCGGCCCTACTCATTCGGGCGGTAGGCGCAGGTAGAAAGCGCTTTGTACTCCCTTGTGAATACGTGCCGATGCCGCTTCCCCCTCATCAAGAGGGTGCGGCGGCACGAAAAAAGATCGTGAGGGGTGACCCGTCCTGCTGCGTAATACAGGTGAACTCAACGGAAATGGAGATTACCCGCATGCGTCGCTTGTTCATCACGACTGCTGCCGCCGCCTTGTTCTTCGCAGGCGGCGTGGCAAACGCGCACCCGAAGCTGGTGTCCGCCAGCCCCGCCGCCAACGCGGCGGTCGCGACCCCGGAGAAGATCAGCCTCCAGTTCAGCGAGAAACTCGTGCCTGCTTTCTCCAAGGCCGAACTGATCATGGCCGCGATGCCTGGCATGGCGGCCATGAAGATGCCGAGCAGCGCCGCGGTCGGCTCCGACGGGCGTACGCTCACGATCATCCCGAAGCAGCGTCTCCCGCGTGGGCGTTACAACGTCGACTGGCAGGTCGTTTCCGGCGACACGCACAAAATCACTGGCAGCTACACCTTCACGGTGAAGTGAGCGGATGATTGACTGGCCGACCGTCGCCATCCGCTTGGCGTTATACCTCGTCCTGGCGGTGCTGTTCGGCCTGTCGGCGTTCAGCCTCTATGGCCTTCGGCTCGGCGAGCGCGAGGATGCAATCGCTCTGCGGCCTTGGCTTTCGGGAAGTGCTGTGCTCGGGTTGCTGCTTTCAGCCGCTGGCCTGATCCTCATGGCCTCGTCGATGGCCGGATCTCCATTCTGGCCGGTCGACGAGGCCGCGGTGGCTGCCTTGCTCGGAGGGCCACCGGTTGGCTCCGCCTGGAAGGTGCGCATGGTAGCGCTGGTCATTGCCGGGGGCGCGGTCCTACTGGCGCGAGGCAGAGCATCATGGCTGGCGATGGCCATGATTGCCGCCGCTACGGCGTTGGCGACACTCGCGTGGAACGGGCACGGTGCCATGGACGAGGGAAGCACCGGATGGCTTCACCTGGGCGCGGACATTCTCCATCTCCTCGCAGGCGGTATATGGGTTGGCGCACTGTTCGGATTGCTTCTCCTGATGATGCGCCGCGCCGAGGCGATCGATGCCGCGCACCTTCAGCTTACCCATCGGGCGCTGCACGGCTTCGGGGCGGTGGGCACGCTCGTGGTTGCCATTTTAGTGATCACCGGCTTGATCAACAGCTGGCTGCTCGTGGGCCCAGCCAATTTCACGGCCTTGGGCACGACGCTCTACGGCTTGCTGCTGCTCGCCAAGCTGGTCTTGTTCGCAGCGATGCTGGGACTCGCGTCGCTTAATCGGTTCCGCCTCACGCCGGCCTTCGAACGCTCGATTGCCATGAACGATCATGACGGAGCGCTTATGACGCTGCGGGTCAGCCTGGCGGTCGAGACAACCTGCGTGATTGGTATCTTGGCGCTCGTAGCATGGCTCGGCACCCTCGCACCGCCCGCATCGGGCATGTAGGTGAGGTTAGCTCTGCTGGGTCTGTTGATGTATTCAAAGGTGAACGAACGAGGGTGGCAGAGTCATGACCGACGTCGAACGCAGCGAGCCCGGGAGCGGCAAGGGTGCTCCTGAGATCGTCCTCATCACGGGTGCGAGCGGTTTCATAGCCGCCGCGCTCATTGCCCGGCTCGGCGAACGCTACACGGTCGTCGGACTCGATCGTGCCGGTCCTCCGGACCCGCCGCCTCCTGCGGCCGCGGTCGCCATCGATCTCGGGTCCGACGAGGCGGTCCGCGCCGCGCTCGAGGAGGTGCGCGCACGATACGGCGCCCGCATCGCGTCGGTTATCCACCTCGCCGCTTATTACGACATAACCGGCAAGCCTAACCCGCTCTATGACAAGGTGACAGTCCAGGGCACCCGCCGGCTGATTGACGGGCTGCAATCGTTCGAGGTCGAGCAATTCGTCTTCGCCAGCACGATGCTGGTCCATAAGCCGACCGCCACTCCGGAGGAGCGCATCAGCGAGGAGTCGCCAATCGGTGCGTCCTGGGCGTATCCGCAGTCCAAGGTCGACACCGAGGCATTGCTGCATGAGCGCCACGGGAACATCCCCGTCGTCTTCCTCCGCGCCGCAGGAGTTTACGACGACGACGGGCGCTCGGCGTTTCTCGCGCAGCAGATATCGCAGATCTACGAGCACCGCCTGATCTCGCATTTCTATCCCGGCATGCTGTGCGCGGCACAGTCATCGGTGCACCGCGAGGACTTGGCCGACGCCGTGGTGCGCCTCGTCGATCGGCGGCACGACTTGCCGTCAGAACTGCCGCTGCTCGTCGGCGAACCCGACCCGCCCGGCTATGCCGAGATCCAGGACATCGTCGGGGAGGCGCTCCACGGCGAGGGCTGGAAGACGATCCGCATCCCGCAGCCGCTCGCGAAGGCCGGGATCATCCTGCAGAACGAAGCGCTCGGCAGCGACGACTTTATCCAGCCCTGGATGATCGACAGCAGCAACGACCACTATATCCTCGACATCTCGCGCGCACGGTCGCTGCTCGGGTGGGAACCGAAGCACAGCCTTCGCGACACGCTCCCGGCGATCGTCGCTGCGCTCAAGCGGCATCCGCGGGCCTGGTACCGGAACAACAAGCTCAACGAGAACCTGGTCGCGTGGGATGAAGAGCCAGAGGCCGAGCTTGCGGGGTCTGGCCACCACCAGCCCGCAGCGGCCGCCGGAACGGGCGGCATAGATCACGGCGGGATGGATCACAGCAAAATGGACCACGCGGCGATGGGGCACGGGTCCGGCGCCGCGGTCGCGGCCATGTCGGACCACGGCGGGCACGGCGATCACATGGCCTTGATGGACCGCGATGAGCGCCGTGCACGCTGGGCGCTTTACGCCAACATCGGTCTCGGTCTGTGGCTCGCCTCCAGCCCGCTCATCTATGATTCCATGACCACGCAGAGCGTCGGCGAAGCCGCGCGTTTCGTAACCGTCGATCGCGGGCTGCCTTCGATCGAATGGCGGGCCAGCGCACTGGCTATCAGCGATGTCGTCAGCGGGCTCGCCATCGCGCTGTTCGGCGCGCTGTCGCTCGCCCCGCGCACCAAGACATGGGCGCAGTGGGCTGTCGCGTTCATCGGCATCTGGCTGTTCTTCGCGCCGCTGATCTTCTGGAGCCCGAGCGCCGCGCAGTACAACAACAACCTGCTCATCGGCTCGGCCGTGATCGCGTTGTCGGTGCTGGTCCCCATGATGCCGGGCATGAGCATGGCGGGCATGATGGACCCCAAGAACATCCCGCCTGGCTGGACCTATTCGCCATCGACGGACGCGCAGCGGCTGCCGATCGTCGCCATGGCGCTGATTGGGCTTCTGACCTCGCGTATCCTGACGGCCTACCAGTTAGGCCACATCGATACTGTGTGGGAGCCGTTCTTTGCTGGATCGCTGGCCGACCCGCGTAATGGGACCGAGGAGATCATTACATCCGACATGTCGAAGGCTTGGCCGATCCCCGACGGCGGTCTTGGTACAGTCAGCTACGTGCTCGAAATTCTTATGGCGGTGATGGGCACCCGCGACCGCTGGCGGACCATGCCGTGGATGGTGACCTTCTTCGGCATTCTCGTCATTCCGCTCGGCGTCGTCAGCATCTATTTCATCATCAGCCAGCCGATCGTCATCGGCACGTGGAGCACGCTGGCGCTGATCGCCGCGCTCGCCATGCTGATCATGATCCCGTTCGCATTGGACGAGGTCATTGCCATGGGCCAGTTCCTCGCCTGGGCGAAGCGCCGCGGCAAGCCGCTGATCCGCACCTTCTTCCAGGGCGACGCGGTCGAGGCGGGGGCCGAGGACGCATCCGACGTGATGGCCTCGCCTTCTACCTTCTGGGCGGATGCGAAGCGCGGGCTGACGCTGCCGTGGACGCTGGCGGCCAGTATCGTGCTCGGCGCCTTCCTGATGCTGACGCGGGTGATCCTGGGGAACGAAGGCGAGATGGCGAACAGCGACCATGTCGTCGGCGCGCTGGTCATCACCGTGGCGATCATCGCCACCGCGGAGGTCGCTCGCGCGCTGCGCTTCATCAATGTCGCGTTCGGGGCATGGCTCGTCGCTGCCCCGTTCCTGCTGACAGGGGCCGGCCCCCTTGGGGCGATCGTGTCGGTGGTCGTGGGAATCGCGCTCATCGGGCTCAGCCTGCCGCGCGGCAAGCGCAGCCCCGAACATTATGCGAGCTGGGACAAATACGTAATTTGAGGCCTTACTCGCCTCCAGAGAGGAGGGGCACAGCATGGCGCAGTCCAGGTACCGAGTTCTATCCGGGCGGTCATTCAGGCGGCGGGGGTGATGACGGGGGCGGTGGACCGCGGCTACAGCTTTAAGCGAGCATCGACACTGTTCCGGTACGGTCCAGCATGCTAATGCGATTCCTTCGCAGGATCGTTGGTGGCCTGCGGCTAAGCTGCATCGCATCGAGACAAAGATAATATGAAGTGACGCGTCTCAAACTTGTCCTCCTGCGGCTTGCCATCACGCTCACCGCGCTGTTCATCCCGGCCGCGACAATGGCCGAACCCGGCGACGTGCAAACCGCATGGCGGCTGCTCGACTATATCGCCGTCGATTATGGCGGTGCGGTTGCCGAGGGCCGGGTCAAGAGCGCGGCCGAGTATGCCGAGATGAACGAGTTCTCCGCGTCCGTTACGACGCGGCTGCGCGATCTGCCGGCGAAGCCGGAACGGCCGGCGCTGGTTCAAGGAGCCGACAACCTGCAAGGGATGATCGCGCGCAAGGCATCGGCTGAACAGGTGGCGACCACCGCGCACGGGCTGGCGGCTGATCTGCTGCGCGCCTATCCAGTGCCGCTCGCGCCCGACAAGGCTCCGGACCTCGCCTCGGCCGATGCGCTGTTTCGACAATCCTGCGCGTCCTGCCACGGCATGACGGGCGACGGGCATGGCCCCGACGCCGCCAAGCTCGATCCGCCGCCGATCGCGTTCACTGATGCCGAGCGCGCCCGCCAGCGAAGCGTGTTCGCGCTCTATCAGGTGGTGACGCAAGGGATCGACGGGACAGGGATGCAGAGCTTCGCCGATGTGGCGAACGATCAGCGCTGGGCGCTCGCCTTCCGCGCCGGGAGCTTCGCCTTCACCGACGAACAGGCGCGCGAAGGCGAGCGGCTGTGGAAGTCAAACCCGGCGCTTCGCCAGCGCATACCGGACCTGAAAACCCTCGTCGCGCTCACCCCGGCCGCGCTCGCCACCTCGATTGGCGAAGCGAAGGCCGATGCGGTCATGGCCTATCTCCGCCGCCATCCCGATCAGGTGATGCAACACGCGCCTGGCTCGCTTGCGGTTGCGCGCGCCAAGCTCGCCCAAAGCCTAGCGGCAGCGCGGCGTGGCGATGCGCGCGGGGCGAGGGAGCTGGCCTTGTCGGCTTATCTCGACGGGTTCGAGCCGGTCGAACCAACGCTCACCGCGCGCGACGCGGCGCTGATGGGCCGGATCGAAGGCGCGATGGGCGAGTTTCGCGCCGCGATCGACCGCGGTGCCTCGCCCAACGAGCTCGCGGAAAAGGTGTCAGTGCTCGACGGGCTGTTCGACGATGCGGAAGCGGCGCTGGCGCCTGATGCCGCCACGGAAGCGTCCACGTTCCTGGGCGCATTCACGATCTTGCTGCGCGAGGGGCTCGAAGCCTTGCTCATCGTCGTCGCCATGATCGCGTTCCTTCGCAAGGCGGAGCGAGGAGAGGCGCTGCGATACGTGCATGGCGGTTGGATCAGCGCGCTCGTTGCCGGGGGGATCACCTGGGTGGTGGCCACCTATGCAATCGGGATCAGCGGCGCGAGCCGGGAGCTGACCGAAGGGTTTGGGTCGCTGTTCGCTGCGGTCGTGCTGCTCTCGGTTGGAATATGGATGCACGGCAAGGCGCAAGCCGATCAGTGGCAACGCTATATCCGGGAAAAAATGTCACGGGCGCTCACCGGAGGATCGGGCTGGTTCCTGTTCGGGCTGGCGTTCGTGGTGGTCTATCGGGAGGTCTTTGAGACAATCCTGTTCTACGCGGCGCTCTGGTCGCAAGGAAACGGTCCCGTGCTGCTGGCCGGGGCGGGCTCGGCCGTTCTCCTGCTTGCGGTGATCGCCTGGGCCATGCTTCGCTACAGCCGCACGCTGCCGATCACGCAGTTCTTCCGCTACAGCTCCTGGCTGATGGCGATCCTGACGGTCGTGCTCGCGGGCAAGGGGGTTTCCGCTCTCCAAGAGGCGGGCATCATTGCCATAGCGCCGCTTCGCGATGTGCCCAGGCTCTCAATACTTGGCCTGTTCCCTACATGGCAATCCGTGCTGGCGCAGCTCCTGATGGCGGTGGCTATCGCGATCGGGTTCGCCTGGAACCGTCGCGGCGATCGGGGCAGGGCATCGGCTCACTAGCACCGATGCGAGTCCATGACGGAGACCATCACCTCTTGCGGCTGAGCCGGGAGGCGTCCGTAGCTATTCCGCCGCCTTTTTCTGGATCGTGCAGCGCACCGCCTGCTTCGCCTTCACAGCGGCTTTGCGGCATCCCTTGATCGTCTCGCGATTGTCGCGCAAGACCCTGTCGGCCGTGACTATCACCTCCCAGCTCGGCTGCGATGCGCTGACCATCAGATGCTGGCCGGCATCCCAAAGGGTGGGTTCATCCAGCACGCGCGCCGCCATGCGCTCGGGCCATTTGCCAGCTCGCCGGTGCAAGGTGCGCGATCGGCCCCGCCAGCGGACCTAGAGTAGCAGCACCAAAAGCTTCCCGCCGCCGCTGGCTCGGCACCTCGATCGCGACATTTGGAATAGGCCTCGCCTAACTGGCCACAGTGCACCGCACCGCGCCCGACCGATCGTGCGCGGTGTATTGGGGGTTTGCTCGGTTTGATGACGCTGGCGATATCGGTACAAGGGTTCCTGGGGCGCGCCTTCATGCATGGCGGCCTCAACCATCTGGCATTTTGAAGGGGGAAACATGATTTTGGCGTTTAGGGTGGCAATGGCCACAGCACTGGCGATGCCGATCGCGGTCGCCGCCCAGCCTGCATCGCGCTTCGCGGATACGAAGGCCGTGGAGGCAGTACTGTCGCAGTACAAGGCGGCGATTGAAAAGCTCGATGCGAAAGGAACAGAGCGACTCTTCGCGGCCGACTCCCAGATATTCGAAACGGGTGGCTCGGAGGGAACCTACGCGACATACCTCGCCCATCATCTTGGGCCAGAGCTGGCAGCCTTCAAGTCGTTTACATTTTCCGACTACAAGGTGAAGGTTCGCTTTGAGGGTCCGGTCGCACTTGCCACCGAGACCTACCGCTATCGGATCGAGCCGAAGAACGGGGCTGTTGCCGAACGTATTGGCGTCGCAACCAGCGTCTTAACGCGCTCGGGGAGCAGCTGGAAGATCATCAGCATGCACAGTAGCGCTCGCAAGCCGAAAGGCTCCTGATCGGTCAAGATCACATTGCGCCCGGATCCAGCTTCAGGGGTCGGCAATATGGCCGCTACTGCTTCTTCGCTGGATTCGGCGTAGCCGACTGCGGTGTCGCATTTGTAGAATTCGTCGGGTGATCGTGCTCCGGTATGCCAGCATAATGGTTCATCTGATCCTCGGAGATGTCCGACGTTTCCTCGCTGCTGCCACAAGCCGTTACGGCCAGAGGTAACAGAAACATGGCTGTGATAATCGCCCTCGATCTTCTCATAACAGAATACCCTTCGATGCCGATCTGAACCCATCATAGCTGATACGGTGGGATGCTCGTATCTGACTTCCTTACAATGATATGATCGACAAGGTTTTCGCTAGACTGGCATGCTCATGATGTCCTTATACGCGGAAAGCAACTTATTGCGAACTTGCAACGTCGCCTCGAACGCGATCGACGACTCCTGCCGCGCGAGCATTACCTTTGCAATATCGACCTCTTCGCCGCGTTCATAGGCAACCGTCAACTTTCCGGCGCGAGCGTTGATTTCATTGATCTTTTGAAGCTGTGTTTGCAGTGTAGAGGTAAAGCCACCTGGTTCCGCGCGCCCGGCAGCCGAGATCCCTTGGGTCGAACCTGGACCTACGACCGAGTCTGCACCGTCCGCCTTTCCAAGCACGGTATCCATCGCTGCTTCGAATTTTGCTCCCGCACCCCCGGGGCTACCAACAGAACCCGCGCTGCTTGCTACATTTCGAAGCGCCGCATTCCTGTCGAGGATGGCGCTTCGCACGGCCATGACGTCGTTGAAGATGCTGCTCATGTTCACCCCGGTGCGACCTCTAGCATAGCTGTATAATCGCATCGCATGCGTTAGAGGATGGTTAACGACGCTTAGGAATGATTGCTTCATCGTAAAGCCGTGCGCCGATCCTTATAGGATTCGTCCAAGCCTGCCAGACGATGCGCGACCAGAGGTCTAATCATTGGCAGTTGACGAGATGGGACTCACTACATACGGGGCATTTTAATTGTGCAGCGCGCCTTCTCTCGCTAAATCAAAGGACAATCGCGCACGACACCCTTGCCGCTCGCGCTGGCAGCTTGGGTATGGGGGCTCACCTTTGCCACGCTGATGCCCCTACGCTGGCGCCTGACGGCGCTTTTTCCCTCGTCGGCCCGGCTGCCGGGAGTGCACCTATGAGCGGCATCGAAGTGCCTGCGCTGCGGGGTCGGCCCTGTACCGTGACATTACCGCCCCGCGCAACCCCGATCATGCTCGGAATCCACCCTTATTCTGTCGCCGGCTTGACCTCGATCGTGCAGCGCACCGGCTTCTTTGCCTTCGTCGCCGACTTGCGGCACGTCTCGATCGTCTCGCGATTGTCGCGCAACAGCTTGTCGGTCGCGACGATCGCCTCCCAGCGCTCCGGCGCAGCGGCCCGCATCAACCGCTGCCCCCCCTCCCATTGCGTCGGCGCGTCCAAAACGCGCGTCGCCACGCCTTCAGGCCATAGCCAGCTATCGGGCGTCAGACGCGCGATCGGCCCCGCCAACGCGGCATAGAACAACAGCCCCAGCACCAGGCCGCCACCGCCGAACAGATATAGCCAGCGATTCTGCTCGTCGCCGCGCCGCGCGGAAGCAAGCCGGCTCCCGATCTCACGCGCGGCCTGGTCCAGCGCCGTGCGCGCCTCGGTGATAAGACGCTGGTCCTCGCGGCGCGCGCCGATCGCCGCCGTCGCGATCTCGCCCGCCATATGCGCCGGGTCCATCGACAGGGCAGGGCTTTTCCGCATCGCGGCGATCTGCTGGGCCAGAACCCCCAGCACCTTTTCGGTACGCTCAAGCGTCGGCTGATAATCGGGAATGTCGATGGACTCGCGCGCGGCGGTCAGCCCTTCGACCGCATGACGCAGCAACGACACCTCGCCGCGCAACCGCTCGAACGCGGCCACTGGATCGTCGCCGGCATGGGGTTCGCGATACTCGTCCTCGTCCATGTTTGTTTCTCTCCCTACCGGCTAAGTCCACGGTCGCGGCCGATTCCCAGCTCATGCGTCAACTGGCGGCCCAGCTCGCCGCCGCCCATCTGCGGGCTGCGCTCCATGCCGATCTCAAGCCCCAGCTCGCGGGTGCGATTACGCAGGATCGATTCCACCTGTGGATCGCGCTCAAGGCTTTTCGCCATGCCCGCCATTTCCTTGCCCGCCTTCTCGCGGCCCGTCATGTCGCCGGCGCGATAGAGGCGGTCTCGGTCCTGGGAGAGCTGTTGCCAGCGTTCCACAAACCGATCGGCGCGCAAGTTCGGATCGGTGCGCACGCGAGCTTCCTGCGCCATCGCTTCGATCATCGGGCCGCTGCGTCCCGCCGCCGCGTCGCGCAGCAAGGCCGGATCGCGCTGCATCGCCGATGCGAGGTCGCGCGAAGCTCCTGGCCTGATCTGGTCAAGCGCCTCGGTCGCGCGCTCGAGCGCGACTTTCTGATGTTCCAACACCGGCCCGCCCGATGCGCGGGCCTGCAACATCGCCTCGGCCGAACGCGAGGTCCGCTCGACCGCGCGCGCGAATGTCCGATCCTGGCCGCGATCCGGCAACGCCGGCGTGCGCTCCGCGCCCTTCGCCGGCTCGGCCGACAGCTTCAACCCGTCGAACATGCCGCGCTTGGGCCTCTCGCCCTGGCCGCGATTGGTCGCCGGCGCTGGCCGCTCGGGTGCGGGCCGGAAATTGTCGAACATACCCCGCCGCGGCCGCCCCTCGCCCGCGGCCTTCGCCTCGCCAGCGCCGCGGTCGTCGCCCATCTGGCGTGAAGTTCCCGCGCTCGGCGCGAGGATCTCCACGCCCTTCCGCTCGGGCGCATCCGCAACGCGGATCTCACCCGACAGCCCGCGCCGATCGGCGAACGATTGCGCCTCGGCGTCGCGGTCGCGGAACATCGGATAGTCGGACGCCATATCCTTCGCCCGCTCGCGGCCCAGCGTGCGGACAAGCTTGCCGGTGTCGGCGAAGTCGTCGCGGCCATAATGGAGCTGCACGCCCTCGCGATGCCGCGACAGCGCCACATAGGCCGAATGGCGGTCCATCCCCGGCGTCGCCAGCACATGCGCCTGATCGACAGTCACCCCCTGCGATTTGTGGATGGTGGCAGCATAGCCATGATCGACATGGGCATAGTCCTTGAGGTCGAACGCCACCGATCGGCCATCGTCGAGCCGCACCGCCATGCTGTCGGGCGACACCCGCTCGACCTTGCCCAGCAAACCGTTCTTCACGCCAAGCCCGCGCTCGTTCTTGAGGAACATGATGCGGTCGCCGCTGGCGAACTCCCGCGCGCCGCGCTCGGCCGACACGCGCACGTCGTCGCCCAATTCGCCCGACGCGCGCAGCCGATCGCGCGCGGCCAGGTTCAGGTCACGCACCTCCGCATTGGTATGGGTGAGGATGATCCGGGTCTTGTCCGGATCGGCGCTGCGCTGCGCGTCCCATCGGTCGACCAGCTCGGCCCGGGCCTGCTCGCGCGTGTCCGCCGCCTGCACCATGCCATGCGCCTCATAGGCATGGACGGCCTTGCCGGTCCTGCCCGTCGCCAGCGCCCGCGTGGCGTCTTTCTGCCAGTCCTCATGCTGCCGGCGAACCTCGCTGATCTCGGCCGCCCCATGCCGCTCGGCCAGCGCGCGAAACGCCGCGCCCGCCTCGATCGCCTGCAACTGCTCAGGATCGCCGACCAGCACCACCTTCGCGCCCGCCCGCTCGGCCGCCGACAGCACCCGCTCCATCTGGCGCGTGCCGATCATGCCGGCCTCGTCGATCACCAGCACGTCGCGCGGACCTAGCAGCTCCCGGCCCTGGTCCCACTGATATTCGAGACTGGCGATCGTGCGCGAGGCGATGCCCGATCCGCCTTCCAGGCTCTCCGCCGCGATCCCCGACAGCGCCGCGCCGCGCACCTGGTAGCCAGCGCGCTCCCATTCGTCGCGCGCGACCCCCAGCATGGCGGATTTGCCGGTGCCGGCGTAGCCGACCACGATGGCAATATCCTTCTCGCCGGTTATATGCGCCAGCGCAGCTTGCTGCTCTCCCCCGAGCACCAGGCCCTCACTCCCGGCGGCGTCCAGCCCCCTTTGCAGCGACGCTGCCGGGAGACCATGCCTCGCCTTGTCGGCAAGACGATCGGCGGCGTGTTCCAACCGCTGCTCGGTGTCGATCATATCGCGGGAGGTAAAGCGGTCCTCGCCGCGCCCGTCCTTGCCCAGCCCCACCAGCTCGGGCGAGGTCCGCACCGCGCTCATCACCTGGTCGAACTGATCCTTGCCGTCGCTGTGCCGGAACGCGAACTGCGCCAGGTCGCGCCGCGTGAACGTCGCCTGCTGCCGGGTGATCGCGTCCAGCGCGATCTCGGGCCGCGCAATGATCTTCTCGCCATTCTCGCGCGCGATCCGGGCATGGTCCTCGGCCCGCTCGGCCTCAAGCCCTTGTTCGGGCATCCGCGACGCAGCCGGTCCGATCTTGTGTTGCGGCTCAAGGTCAATGCCCTGCGCCTCCAACGTGCGATGATCTATGCGGGCATCAATATCCAGCTGGGCCAACCGCTCGTTGACATGATCGGCCCACGCCTCGCGCCACTCCTTCAGGAGCGCATTGCTGTTCCACTCGCGCACCTTCTGCCCGAAGCCCTCGGGGCCAACCTCGCGCATCGACAGCATGACATGCGCGTGCGGCTTGGGCTCGCCGTCCTTGCCCCTGTCCCAATGCACATTGAGGTCCGCGACCATGCCCCGATCGACAAACTGCTTTTCGACGAAATCGCGGGCGAGGCTCACGCCCTGAGCCGTGTTCATCTCGCGCGGGATCGCGAACTCGACTTCGCGCGCCAACTGCGCGTCCTTGCGCTTCTCGCCGGCCTCGACTTCATTCCACAGGCAAGCGCGGTCGTTTAAACGCTCCGGTGCGCCTTCGGGCAGTATGATTTCCGAATGGACGACGCCTGCCTTATTCGAGAAATCATGGTCGCGCCCGAGTCGATCATCGTGCAGCCGTTCCGCTGCACGATAGGCCGCGCTTGCAACCGCGCTCGATCCGTTGGCGCGACTCACAACCTTGGCCGAGAAATGGTAGATCGCCATGACACCCTGCTTATTGCACTTCTGAGCGCACGTCGGCAACGACGTATAAGCGCGCACTCACACTCTCTGCCGTTCGCATGATTGACTTCGCCGTATTTTCTGCCGGACGCGCTACCCTATCACGCCGATCATGCTACGCTGCGGTTCCTGTTGATGGGCGCGAGGGAGAGGATGATGCGCAAGGTGCGGGACTATGACGCGGAGCTGAAAGCGCTCGGCGACAAGGCCAGGACATTGAAGGCCAGGAAGGTCCAGCAGCTCGGCGAACTCGTCACCACCACCGGGGCCGATGCGCTCGATCTCGATGTGCTGGCGGGCGCGCTGCTCGCTGCCGTCGCATCCGCCAGCACGGAAGAAAAGGAGGCGTGGCGCTCGAAAGGCGCGGCCTTCTTTCAAGGACGCGGGCGCAAGGGTTCGCGACGCGCTGCTGGCAACGCGGAAAGCGGAAACGAAACTGGCACAGGCGAGGCGCAGGGTTGAAGCCGCCGCGCGCCGCGCCGATACGAGAGGATGGGTTGTGCAACGCAGGGAACGCACCCGCCACCTGATCGAGCTGGGCGGCCTCGTCCACAAAGCCGGCCTCGTCGATCTGACCGACGATGATCGCGCGACCCTCTACGGCGCGATGCTCGATCTCGCCGCGCGCGCCCAGGGCGAGGATGCCGACAACATGCTGACGCTGTGGAAGCGGCGCGGCAAACGCGCGTTCGACGCGGAAGCGGAAGGGAGTGACGCACCATGACCAGGCTCGATGTCGAAGCGATCCGGGCAGAGGTCCGCGCGCTCGATTATGTCCGCGGCACCCCCGCCGAAATCGCTCTGTGGCGCGAAGGCGATGCCGAAGCCCGCGCCAATCTCGCGATCGAAGGCATGGACCTCGACGCCGACGAACACGCCCTGTTCGACATGCTGCGCGCAGAAGCTGTCCCCCCTCCCCTAGCCACCGCGATCGTTCTCAAGCTGCTCGATCATCCCGACGCCGACCCGGCGCTAGCGATCTCGCCGGCGACGATCCGGGCGGACGGGTAAGCGGCGATGGAATGGTTCCGCCAGCTCGGCCGTGCGCTTCGCAACCTCGCCCGTATCGCGCGCGAACAGCCGATATGGGCGATCACGGCCCTCGTCACCAGTCCGGTCGCGCTGATCCGCCACCTGTTCGGCGTGGTGGTCCTGTTCCTCATCACCGGCCTGGTGCTGGGCCTCGGCGTGCCGCTGATCCTCGGCAAGCTGCTCGGCCTGCCCCGCGATTCCAACATCTACCAAATCGTAATGATGCTGACGAGCCTGGTCATCATCCTCGTCACGCTGCGCGCCCTCTTCCAACCGCTGATCCTGCGCTATGGCGGTCCTGCCGGCGATGACACCCACGGTTCGGCCCGCTTCGCCACCGAGCGCGAGACGCGCCCGCTCGCCCAAAATGGCGAAGACCTGCTGATCGGCCGTGATCGCAAATCGGGCAAGCTGCTGCGCTACGCCGGTCCCGCCCATCTGCTGACGATCGCGCCGACGCGCACCGGCAAGGGCGTGGGGACCATCATTCCCAATCTGCTCGACTATCCCGGTTCGGTCATCTGCATCGACCCCAAGGGCGAGAATGCCCGCATCACCGCCCGCTATCGCGCGAAGTTCGGCCCGGTCCATGTCCTCGATCCCTTCGGGGTGACGGGCATCCCCTCAGCCGCGTTCAACCCGCTCGATCGCCTCGACCCTGCCGGCCTCGATCTCGCCGACGACGCCATGACGCTGGCCGACGCGCTGGTCTATGACGCTCCCGGCGAAGCTGGCGAGGCGCATTGGAACGAGGAAGCCAAGGCGCTGATCGCCGGTATCCTCTTGTGGGTGGCCTGTGACCCGCAAGCGCAAGGCCAGGACTACACGCTGGAAGCCCTGCGCGACTGCCTCACCTTCGCGCCTGATAATTCCCAAAGGATGCTGCGGGAAATGTCGCGCAGCACGCAGGCGCGGGGCCTGATCGCGCGTGCCGCCAACCGCCACCTGGGCAAGTCCGACCGCGAAGCGGCCGGCGTGCTGTCGGCCGCGCAGCGCCATACCCATTTTCTCGATTCCCCGCGCATGTCGGCCGTGCTGGGCCGCTCGGATTTCACCTTCGCCGATGTGAAGACGCAGCCCACAACCGTCTATCTGGTGCTGCCGCCCGATCGGCTCGCCACCTATGCCCGGTGGCTGCGCCTGATGCTGGCGCAAGGGTTGACCGATCTGGCGCGCGCGCCGGCCTCCCCCGCCCGCCCCGTCCTGTTCCTGCTCGATGAGTTCGCCGCCCTCGGCCGCCTCGAACCCGTCGAGCGCGCTATGGGCCTCATGGCCGGCTACGGCATCCAGCTCTGGCCGATCCTGCAAGACGTTCACCAGCTCCGCGCGCTCTACGAGCGCCGTGCCGGCACCTTCTTGTCCAACGCTGGCGTCTTGCAGATATTCGGGGTCAACGATCACGACAGTGCCAAGCTCGTCTCCGATCTGCTCNTGCCGGCACCTTCTTGTCCAACGCTGGCGTCTTGCAGATATTCGGGGTCAACGATCACGACAGTGCCAAGCTCGTCTCCGATCTGCTCGGCCAGGAGACGGTCGTGTTCGAGACCATGAGCCGCGCGATCGACAGCGACGAAACCGGCATATCGTTCGGCGCGCAGCATGTCGCTCGCCCGCTGCTCACCCCCGATGAAGTCCGCACGCTGCGCGAGGATTACCAGCTCCTGTTCCTCGCGGGGCAACGGCCGATCGTCGCCGCCAAGCTCAAATACTATGCCGATCGCGAGTTCGCGGGCCGCTTCGACAAGGCGTGAGGCCGTTTAAACGGTGCGTGGATCTCGCGCCGGAAAAATCGGGCGGCCCTGGGAAGCCCGTAGAGCGCCATAGGCGGTTCCGACGCCGAAAACCCTGACCTACGCCCGGAATGAGGCCGGGCGGGCCGGAAATCGCCCCCTGTGGGGACGTTTCCGCCTCCTCTACCCTCTCGATCAGAACGCCCACATATCCGCTTGGCTTTTCTGGAAAGCCATTTTCGGCGGCTGGGTTCAATGATGCGCTGGCGATAGGGGTGTGACGGTTACACCACACCCCAAATTAACAAAAGCGTGCCGGCGAAGCCGGCTCATTTTGGGGATGCCGGGTGGGAGGATCGCATAGCGATCCGGGGCGGCCGAAGGCCGCGAGCCGGCGGGGCGGAGCCCCAAGAGGCGGTGCTTTTCTTCCTTTCAACGTCGCATCAAGCGGGGCAGCCTAAAGTTATCCACAGCCTCGCCCTAGTGTTAATATATGGGTTTAGAGTCGTGTTACGGGATTTGGGCGGTTTTATAGTGCGTTGAAAATAATGTATTAATTGGCGTTTTTGTGACGCGCGGTGAATCCGCTCTGACGAAAAAGCGAATCCAGAGTGACGATAGGGTGAATCCACTCTGACGATAGGCCCGCCCCCTCCAAGCGTAATCGGAATGACGATAGCGCGGGGGTGAATCTGAAATGACGATAATCCGCTTGCGTATGTGAAATGACGATAGTAGCTGTGGCGTTAGTGAAATGACGATAGACTCCGCCCCTTCCCTGTTTGACGCGCCGATCGCCGCGCCGTCCATGGCCGTGGACGGCGACGATCGCACGCCGCTGCTGCCGGTGCGGCACCCTAACCAAGACCTGTTCATCTGCGATGTTCTCGACGCCATCCCCAAGGACGACATGGCCTCGATGGAGCATCCGGTTTTCTCGCTCTCGACCAAGCCCGACAACCGGATGCGGCGCTATGAGCATAACGGCAACGTTATCGAGATTATCCCCTCGGGCAAGGGGCTGGCGACGATCCACGACAAGGACATATTGATCTACTGTATTTCGCAGCTCGTCGCGAAGATGAATCAGGGCCAGCAACCTAGCCGCACGGTGCGCCTGCAAGCCTATGACATGCTCGTCGCCACCAACCGGCAAACCAGCGGCGAAGGCTATCGGCTGATGGCCGACGCCCTCACCCGCCTGCGCGGGACCACGGTGCGGACCAATATCCAGACGGGCGGTGTCGAGGAAACGCGGATTTTCGGGCTGATCGAAGAAGCCAGAATCACACGCAAGACGTTCGACGGCCGTATGCTCGATCTGGAAATCACCCTGTCGGATTGGGTTTATCGCTCGGTCATCAGCAAGAATGTTCTGACGCTTCACCGCGACTATTTCCGGCTCCGCAAGCCGTTCGAGCGGCGCATGTATGAGCTGGCCCGCAAGCATTGCGGCGTGAAGGACGAATGGAAGATCGGCCTGGAGCTGCTGCAAAAGAAATGCGGCTCGAACAGCCCGCTCCGGGTGTTCCGGGCCTTGGTCAAGAAGGTCTGCGAGCATGACGCGGACCACGGCCATTTCCCCGACTATGCGGTGACGATGAATGATGACGTGATCCTGTTCCGCAACCGCTCGGGCCTCAAGTCCAAGCCCGATCCGCTCGCCAACGCCGGCGACGATGCGCCCTATATCGACCCGGAAACCATGCACGACGCCAAGACGGCCGCGCCAGGCTATGACGTGTATGCGCTTTATGACGAATGGGTGTCGTGGTGGCACGACATGGGCAAGCCCGAGCTGAAAAGCCCCCGCGCCGCTTTCCTAGGCTTCTGCAAGAAACGGCACGAACGCAAGCCACTGCGCTGATCCCTTATGTGGACAAGCGTTCATGTCCACATGCAAACATATCGACTGATCCGCCTTTGTCACTTTCTGGTCGATAGCTACGGACTCGACTACAGGTGAAGTCCAAGAAAGGATGCGCCGGGAACCGGGTTGAAGGAAATCGGCTCCGCCGCGACGAAACCAAGAGTCTCATACAGCTTGCGCGCGGGGACGAACTTCGCTTGCACATCGAGCCTCATTTCGCTGTAGCCCACAGTGCGAGCTTCCTCGATCAGACGTTCAGCGAGCGCGCGACCAAGATGCCGTCCCTGAGCCTGGGGACGAACATATAGTCGTTTCATCTCGCATATCTCGTGTGTGACTTGGCGCATCGCTACGCAGCCTTCGATTTCCCCCTCCCGGTCCGCAAGCAGCACGCATCCTTTGGGCGCCGCATACTTCCCAGGCAAGTTTGCAAACTCAGCGTCATTATTCTGATAGTCGAGATTGACCGGCGAATTAGCGATGAACTCACGCCAGATGCCCAGCACCGAAGCTGTGTCACGAGGAAAGATCGCGTGCCTAATAACTACCATAGCGTGATTGCTTCGCCGAAAATCGTGGCGGCAATAGGACAGTGTGGGGGCGTTTGCGGGAGGGGGCGGAATCCTACGCTAAGGATTTGGGCCAGCGATATTCCCCGGTTAGATTGATGT